>CAZYDJ010000043.1:1007-17859 GCA_964646035.1 uncultured Fibrobacteraceae bacterium
TTGTGTTTTATGGGACCGCCCGACGGCGGTGGTGGGATTGCGTTCTATGGGACCTGCCCGCAAGGCGGTAATGCCATTTTAAAATGACATGGAGCGCGCCGAGTCCAGCACGCCAGCCATGCCGATCAGCTTGTTCTTGGGGGTCTTCAGCTTCTTGTACAGGCGGTAGACGATGGCGTCGAGCGGGTTGGCGATCGAGATGATCGTCGCCCGGGGGCAGAACTTCTTGATTCCCGCCGCCACCGCGTCGGTGATCATCAGATTGGTCGACAGCAGTTCCTCGCGGCTGGGGAAGGTGCCGTCCGGACGCACGGTGCGGGGCACTCCTGCCGTATTTATGACGTACTCGGCCTTTTCCAGGGCCGAGAAGTCCTTCGATGCCTTGTAGGCCACGTCCGAGCCGATGACCGCGGTGCCCTCAGCGACGTCCAGGCATTTGCCTTCGGCCAATTTGGGGGGCTTGATATCGACCAGTCCCACGTTACGAGCCAGTTTGCGTGAAACGATCTCGGAGAGCAGCACGCCGCCGATCTGGCCGCCGCCGACGAGTCCGATTTTGTTGACCATGGTCGATCTCCTCGGAAATGGAGCCCTGGCCGCGCCGTCGCGCCGACGCTGCGGCCGAAATCACATATTCTTTTGCGCCGTTGCGAATCTACTAAACCTAAGTGGTGTTTGTCACGCCTTTTCGCTAACGGGAGGCGCGAAAGCGGCGGCCGCTGCGGCCGCCGACTCCGAATAGCCCGTTTTAGCCGTTTCAACCCCCGAAAGCGTCCTCGATCACGATTCGCGACCAATCCTCGAAGGTCGCCCCGTCGGGAGCGTTGCCCGTTCCGATCATCCCGGGCAGATCCGCCAGCGGGATCCACAGGGCGCGATGCGGCTCGGCCTGGGCCATCACCAGGTCCATCAACTCATCGTCGCTTCCCGGCAGATCGTCCAGCCTGATGCCGTAGACCAGGCCGAAATGGACGCTCGAGACGTCCTCGCGGTCGGAATTGATGCATCCGACGTGATCCAGGGCCCCGGCATCCACCGTCAGGCCGGTTTCCTCGGCGAGCTCGCGCAGGGCCGAGGCCTTCATCAGGCCGTATTCGGCCACTTCGGGCGCATCGCGGTCCAGCGGTTCGATGTGGCCGCCGAATCCCACCGACCACAATCCGCCCAACCGTGATTCGGTATGCTTGTCGCGCCGCTGATAGGCCAGCACCCGCGCATCCGGTCCCAAGCCCCGCTGCAGCACCAGATAGGGGATCAACTGCTTGAAATGCGAGCAGTTCTCCATGAAATCGCGCTCGGCGAAGAAGAGATGCGGTTGCACAGCGTCGAGGTCGATGGCCGCCGCCGGCAGGAATCCCTGCGGGCTCAGGCCGGGGAACAGGTGCTTGCGGTCGACGACGAGGATGGTGCGCAATCGGGGCCTCCGTTCGGATTTCGTTTTCAGCGCAGCTTCGCGGTGGCGCTCAGGAACCGGTTTTTCTCGATGCGCCGGGGGCTGTCCGTGAGATCGTAGAGGGCGATCTCGGCCCGCGTGGCGGCGATGCGGTCGTTGGTGTTGGGATGGGTGCTGAACCATCCCTGGAAGCCATCGGCCCCGCCGCCGTGCATGGCGACCAGCTTCTCGAAGAAGGTGATCATCCCGTTGGGATCGTAGCCCGCGGCGACGGCGTATTTCACGCCGAACTGGTCGGCCTGGAATTCGTCGGAGCGGCTGTTCTTCATCATGAACAGGCCGGCTCCGGCGCCGGCCACCTGGCCCCAGGCTTCGGCGTTCTTGTCGCCGAGCAGCAGTTGCGCTGCGATCTGGATGCCCAGCGTGTTCTGCATCGCGCGCACCGAGTGGCGGCCGGTGACATGGCCCATCTCGTGGCTGAGCACGCACGCCAGTTCGGCCTCGTTCTCCATCGCCGCGAGCAGCCCGGTGGTGACGTAGATGTAGCCGCCGGGAGCGGCGAAGGCGTTGACGATGTCGCTCTGCAGCACCGTGAACGAGTACTTCACGTCCTTGCGGTCGGAATACGGCGCGATGGCCTCGCCGACCCCCTGGACATAGTTCGCGAGCGCCGCGTCGGTGACCGGCGGATATTCGCCCCGGATGCCGACATCGGTCTCGAGGCCCATCTGCACTTCGGTGGGGGTGTCGATCAGGATCAGGCTGCGTTCGCCGTGGGCGCCGGTCGTGGCGCAGCCCGTCAGCGAACCGGCCAGGGACAGGACCAGGGCGATCAACAGCAAAGGTGCGATAGAGCCGCGGCGGCGGATGGCGTATATCATTTCAGCCTCCAGGAATAGGCGCCCGGCCTAGGGCAGGAACGCCTTCACATCGCCCAACTTGCGGGGCAGATACTCGTCCATGACGTAGTTCAGTCCGTGCTTCGCGAGGGCCTGCTGCTCGGCGCGGACCCCCATCTTGATCATCTGCAACAAAGCCATCTGCCACTGCTTGTGGTGCATCACGAAGGGATCGTTCTTCAGGGCGTCCTTGGCCCGCTTGACGTCGACCTCCTTCAGCGGATGGGTCGGCAGCTCGTAGTCGATGATGTCCTGGGGGGTGATGCCCAGGAACCGCGCCTTGGGCACGCAGAAGTACTGGTTCAGATGCGCGGCGTTGCCGCTGCCCACCTTCAGGGTGCGGTAGATGTTCGAGAAGCCGTAGGGATCGCCGTCGACGAAGACGTAGACCGGCAGCTTCCGCTCGTCCGAAAGCCGGCGCACGAAGCGGCGGCAGGCGCGGGTCGGCACGCCTCCGAGCGAGATCAGGATGCAGTTGGCCCGCTTCCAGTAGTTATGCTTGACCAGGCGCTGGAACATGCCGGCGGTCTCGATGCAGAGGATGAACTCGGCGTCGGTCTCGAAGCCCAGGTCCTCGACCGAGATCGGTATCGAGTAGGCGCCGCTGCCGAACTTGGTGCAGTCGATGCGCAGCACCTCGTCGGTGTCGCGGTCCTTGTCGATCACCACGAGACGGCCGGCGACGTCGCCGCCCTTCTCCTCGGGCACGAACCCCAGTTGCTCGCGATTCACCTTGTAGAAAGCCTCGACGTCCTCCATCACCGCATCCGACTCGGGCTGCTCGCCGAAGCGGGCGTCCGCCCAGTTCTTGCTGACGTAGTAGGCCTCTCGCTTGGTGGCGATGTCGTCGGTCTCGACCAGTTCCTTGGACAGGGACATCATCTTGAGCGTCTGGGCGAAGGTCTTGACCGTGCTGACGGTCAGGGTGCGTTCCTTGGTCCGGCCCTTCAGCTCGAAGTAGCCCACCCGCGGCTGGTAGTTGACGTTCTGCAGCGAGCGCAGGGGGAAGCGCAGCGAAGGCTTGTCGCCCTTGAGGATCTTATTCTTGATGGTGTCGACTTCGGCGCGCATGCGGTCGAGCAGGGCTTCGCCGCCGACGAGCTTGTGGCCGGCCTTGGGCTGGGCCGCTTTCGCCTTGGCGGGCGGGGTCTTGCCGGCCGCGGGCTTGGCTTTGGCCGCGGGCTTGGCTTCAGCAGCGGCGGCGGTCTTGCCGGTCGCCTCGGCTTTCTTCGCTACCGGGGCCTTGCGCCGCGGCGCCGCCGAGAAATCCAGCTCCGGCTGGGGGGCGGGGTCCTTCTGCTTGTTGTCCTTGGGTCCGGGCAATTTAGTCACTCCTGTCGGGCGTCGGCGAGCGGCAGATCGTACAACTCACCGTACTTGCTTGCGAGATATTCGGCGAACGGACGGATCGAGATCTCCGTCCCGGTTGCGTCTCGGCAGAGGTCGGGCGCGTCCAGCAGGCGCCCCTTGGCGTGGATCTTATCCCGCATCCATCCCAGCAGGGGAGCGAAATCGCCGCCGGCGATCAACTCCGGCAGGTTGCCGATCTCGGCGCCGGCGCCGGCGTGGAACTGGGCGGCGTAGATGTTGCCCAGGCCGTAGGTGGGGAAGTAGCCGAACAGACCGCAGGACCAGTGGATGTCCTGCAAAACACCCTGGGCGTCGTCGGCCGGCTCCAGGCCCAGGTACTGCTTCATCTTCTGGTTCCAGACCGACGGCAGGTCGGCGACCTCGATGTCGCCCCGGAACAGGGCCCGCTCCAGCTCGGTGCGCAGGATGATGTGCAGGTTGTAGGTCACCTCGTCGGCGTCGATGCGCACCGCCCCCGGCCGGACCACGTTGATCGCCCGGTACAGGGCCTCCGCGTCGACTCCGGCGAAGCGGTCCGGGAAGATATCCCGCAACGTCTTCAGGTAATGGCCGGCGAATTCGCGGCTGCGTCCGACCATGTTCTCCCAGAGGCGCGACTGCGACTCGTGGATGCCCAGGCTGACGGCCTCGGCCATCGGGGTGCCGTAATGGGCGGGCAAGAATCCCTGTTCGTAGAGGCCGTGCCCGCCTTCGTGCATGGTCGAATAGAACGAACGCGAGATGTCGCCGGTGTCGAAATGCGTGGTCAGGCGCACGTCGTCCGGATCGATGCCGGTGGTGAACGGATGGGCCGAGACGTCGAGACGTCCGCGGTTCGGGTCGAAGCCGATGTCGGCCAGCAACCGGCGCGACAGCTCCAACTGGCCGGCCATCGGGAAATCGCCGCGCAGCAGGTCGTCGTCGTTGCGCGGGCCCGCGGCCTGGATCGCCGCGGTCATCGGCACCAGCAGATCCCGCAGCGACTCCAGCAGCGGCTCCAGATCGGCGGCCCGCATGCCGGGTTCGAACTCGTCGAGCATCGCGTTCCAGGGCTCATCCTCATAACCCACGGCCTCGGCTTCGCGCAGGCGCAGGCCGACGATCTTCTCCAGATGCGGCGCGAAGAGACTCCAATCCGATTTCCCGCGGGATTCGGCCCAGGCCTGCTGGGCCAGGCTGACGGCCTCGGCCAGTTCGGTGACCAGTTCCGTCGGCACCTTGACCGCCCGTTCGTGGTCGCGGCGGGCGGCCCGCACGTTGGCGGCCTGCGTAGCGGAGAGTTCGGCGCGGGCCAGGGTGTCGAGCATCCCGCCCAGAGCCGGATCGGTGATTCTTTCGTGGACCAGGCCGGCCAGCAGGGCGCGGGCCCGGGCGCGGCCGGCGACGCCTCCGGCGGGCATATAGGTTTCCTGATCCCAGGAAAGCAGCGCGAGGGCGGTGGCCAGCGAATGGGTTGCACGCAGGTGGGCGGTGAAATCTGCGTATGGGATGTTTTTGATATTGGTCCCTGACATGGATTTCCTTTCCCGGAGGAAGACGACGCGCTTCGTCTTCCCGCGGTCGCCGGCGTTATAATTTGCGGTTGCGTTCCAGGGTGTCGGTCAGGGTGGCGATGATCTGCTCGCGTTCGTCCTCGGGCAGACCCAGGATGTCACGCAGCGCGTCCCCGATATGGGGAATGTATTTCTGGATATAGCTCTGCTTCTTCAGGGCGTCGCGCTCGCGGACGCGGCGCCGGATATGCCGTCCCAGCTGTCGCCCGGCTTCCTGCAGGGCCAGCTTGATCTCCTTGACGATCTCCGGATAATGCGCGACCGCTTCCTTGCTCTCTGATGTGAACGGCACCCACACGGATGCCATATGCACCAGGATGATCAACGGACCGGCCGGCAGCGCTCCGCGGGACTGGTGCAGGCCGTAGCTGCGCCAGTTGTTGCCCAGGACGGCCTTGTGGATTGCGCAGGCGGAGGCCTGGTAGAGCAACGGCACCCGGTTGGCGAAGCGCAGCACCTCGGCCAGATCGTCGGCCGGCAATCCGCCGCCGTAGGCGAGGCCCACCTCTATCTGGAAGGGGTTGCCGCGATAGACCGAGGGCGGGCGGGTGACGGCCGTGTAGAAGTCGGCGCTGATGCGTTGCTGCAGCCCGGCCATCACCAGATCCGGTCCGATGGGGGACAGGCAATCCGTCGGCGGCGAGGGAATGCGCGTCTCGTTGATGGCGTCGAGCAGGCCCTCGACATCCTCCTGGCCCATGTGGCGGGTGCTCTTGCGATCGGACAGTCCGGCCGCTTCGAGGATCAGCCCGGCGGTCTTGGGGCCCACCCGGCAGAACTCCTGCTTCAGGAAAGCGGTCAGGTTGCGGCTCTTGGTGTCCTTGAGCATCCGCATCATCATGCCCATCTCCACGCCGTAGGGATGGGGCTGGATCTCGGCGGCCTCGATCGGCAGTTCGTCCGCGGCCCGGGGGTATACCATCTCGTCGCCGCGCGGCGAACGATAGACCAGCCGCACGTGGGGATTGGCCACCGCGGTCTGCTGCAGGTAGGTGTCCACCGAGTGATGTCCGCGCTTGTAGGAACCGGTCAGCTCGATCTCGACGCGGGTGCCGTGCTCCTTGTCCCAGGCGACCTCATCGTCCTGCTGGACGACCGGCTCGTTGCGCTTCATGTCCAGGGTCAGGGCGATGCGCAGGGCCGTCTCGTGGCCGCGGGGGCGGGTGGTGATCATCACCGGCTTGCCGGTGGTCAGCTGGCCGTACATCCCGGCGGCCGAGATGCCGATCCCCTGCTGGCCGCGGCTCTGGCGCAGGCTGTGGAATTTGGATCCGTAGAGCAGCTTGCCGAAGATGCGCGGCACCTGGGCGCGCACGATGCCGGGGCCGTTGTCCTCGACGATCACCCGGAACCGCTCCTCGCGCACCGGCGGGGCGCTGCGGCGGCGGTTGCGGCCGCCCTTGCCGTTTTCGGCTTCCAACTGCAACTGGTCTTCGGCCTTTTCCTTGCCGTTTCCGTTGCCGTTCCCGTTCCCGTTGGAGAGCGGAACTATCTCGACCAGGATGTCGGGCAGGATGCCGGCTTCCTCGCAGGCGTCGAGCGAGTTGTCGACCGCCTCCTTGATGGTCGTCAGCAGGGCCTTGACCGGCGAGTCGAATCCGAGCAGATGGCGATTCTTGGTGAAGAACTCGCTGATCGATATCTCACGCTGGTTCTTCGCCATGCTCTCGGCGGTGGCGGAACTGCGTTTACGGCTGTTTTTGGCGGCGGTCGCGGGCATCTGAGACTCCATTCCTTCCGGCCCGGCAGGATGCTCGGCTGGGAGGCAAACAGTACTGGAGGAGTGGCGGTTTTGCAAGGAGGCCATGGGCCGCGGCGGTCGGCGCCGGGCCCTATTTCCGGCGACCGATGAAGTAGATCGAGTTCGGGGCGTCGGGAGGCAACGAGGTTTTTTCCAGCAGCTTGTCCCAGCAGCGCTGCCAGCTGGTCAAACGGCGGCAGATCCGCCGCAGGCGGTAGAAATATCTGGTGTTGCCGCAGGAAAGGACGGCTGCCATCAGTTCGGAGTTGATCAGCGCCGCCGCGGCCCCGAGGCCGGCGTTCTGGCCGCTGCGGACCTTTTCGAAATCCTGCATCAACTCGTCGAGCCCGCGCGGAGTGAAGCGCCAGAAATCGGAATACATGTGCACGTTGGCGATGAACGGCACGTCCACGAAGATCCAGCCGCCCGGTTTGAGGAGCCGGTGCATCTCCGCAACCACCCGCCGGGGGCGTTTTACGTGTTCGAGCACCGCCTGCGAGATGATCAGATCGAAACTGTGGTCGGGAAACGGGATGTCGTGGCCGTCGGCCACCAGATCCACCACCGGGCCCGGTTCGACTTCCAGGTTGATCATTTCGGCCAGGATTTCCGGTCCGAGATGCTCGGTGTCCTTGCCGTAGGCTCCGATTCCCCCGCCCACGGCCAGGCAGGACGCGCCCGGGGGCGCCTGCTCGCGCAGGAAGGCGAAGTTCTCCGCGGTGATCGGCGAATGGTATCCCGTGGGAATCGATTTGATCATCAGGCTGAAAGCCTTGCGCAGGAAGGCGCCCGATGCGGCCGTAGCTGCGGGCTTCGGCTGCGATACGATGTCATGGCCGTCGAGCAGCATGATGGGGATGCCGTCGATCAGGGGAAAGGTCTTGTCGCAGGGGTCGCAGCGGAGGCTGGAGTCGTCGTGCTCGAGTTTACCTTTGCATTCGGGACAAACGATGCCGTTGATCAATTCCGCCTTTGCCATCCTCTCACTCCAGGCTGAAGTTATATTCGCGCTGTCCGGAAATGATAATGATCCTAACGCTGATGCATCGCGTTTCAGGCTAATTGTTTGCAGCTTTCGCATTATTGATGATAACATGAAATCCATATTGAAATCATCTGCCCGTACATGCCGGCGGCGCTGTCAACCCATCAACTCCAGCATGGTGGAGATTCGGTTGTCCCAACTATTGGCGCGGGCGTGGTCGATTCGGTTTCGGGCGAGCTCGGGCCGATCCTCCGCCCGCGCCCGGGCGATCTGGCGCAGGAAGTCCTCCTCGTCCCCGGCCATGTACACGCAACCCGGAGGAAATCGCCAGTGTCCGATGTTGGGCAGCGCGGTGACCACGGCCGGCTTGCCCGCGGCCAGATAGTGCCAGAGCTTGTTGGGCGTGCAGCCGCGGTTGACCCGCGACAGGTCGTAGGGCGCCAGACCGATGTCGATGTCCCGCAGCGCGCGCGCCAGGTCGTCGCCCTTCAGCACGCCCAGCCAGGTGACCCTTTCCCGGTGGTCCAGGAGTTCCAGGAATCCCTTCTCCATGGGACCGATGAGGACCAGATGCGTGTCGGGATCGGCCAGGATCCGGTTCAGGAGGCCGATCTGGATCCTGCGGCCCAGGAAGCTCATCAGCCCCAGCACCAACCTGCGGCGTTCCCGCGCGCGGGCGGGGGCCGTCGGCGGTTCGTCCAGCACCGGTGGCGCCCCCAGGGGCAATTCGTGCACCCGCTCGTTGTAGCTGCTCATCTTCCGGACCATATACCGTGACGTGGCGAAGACGAGCCGCGCCCGGGACGCGACCATCCTTTCGCATCGAACGTGGTAACGGTCCACCAGGCCCAGGCTGTAGCGGCTGTTGCCGATGAGGTCGTCGTTGCAGAAGTGGACATAGCCCGGCATGTGGCGGGCCAAGCGGGTGGCCGTATGGTCGAAGTTCACCACCCGGGCCCGGGGAGCGATCCCGGCCAGGCGGGGGTAGAGCCATTCCTGGTAAAGCTCGTTCAGCACCGGGCAGCGGTATCTGATGCGTGAATCCAAGGGCCAGGATGGCGTCAGCACCGTCAACCCCTCGTCCACGTCCAGACGGCTCAGCCCCGGCGCGCCGATGCGGTTCCTGGCCACGAAGATCACGGGGCCACGACGGGAGAGCGCCGTGGCTACCTGGTGGCGGGCCCTGGGGGGTTCGTCCCATCCCGTGACCGTGTTGAGCAGGAAGGCGGCGGATGTCATTATCTATGCTCCAGTCGGGCGCGGTGGTTCATGTAGAGCCGGTCCTGGCGGGCGATGTGGGCCTCCATGGAATACGACTCCCGGATGATGTTCCGGCACTGCCGGCCCAGATCAAGGGCCCGTTCCCGATCGGCCAGGGCGCGGACGACGCGTTCCGCCCAGACGTCGATGACCCGGTCGGGCACCTCGCCGGCCGTCGGGGGAGGCTGGTAAAGGCAATCCCGCCTCAAACCGTCGGTCAGCATTTCCGAGATCTGGCCGATGTCCGGACCGACGAAGGGCAGCCCCGTGGACATGGCCTCCATGACATTCAGGGGCAGCCCTTCGACCCGGGACGTCGAGACGAAGAGGTCGGCGGCGCCCAGCAGTTCGGGCACGTCGTGGCGCAGGCCCAGGACGCGCACGCCGTCGGTGTCGTCGTCGGCCATCGCGGCGATCTCCTCGGCCAGAGGGCCGCGACCGCACATCAGGGCTCTGGCGGAGGGAACCTGCTCGCGCACCCTGCGCACCAGGCGCACGAAGGCGTCCGGCGCCTTCTGCTCCGCCATCCGGCCGACGAAGAGCAGCAGATGGTCGCGGTTGCCGAATCCCATCTCTTCCCGTTTGCGGTTCCGTGCCTCTGCGGGCAGGGGACGGAAGCGCTCCGTGTCGATGCCGTTGGGCAGGGTGATTACCTTGTCGGGGGAGATCCCCTCGATCTCGATGCAGGCGCTGCGCACGGTGTCCGATACGGCGATGACCTGCTGGACGGAGCGGGACAGCTTGCGGTAGCGGCGGATTTGGGCCGGGCTCATGTCGCGGTACACCAGGTGCCGCGTCCAGAATAGCAGAGGCACGCCGGCCCACGCGCCCACGCGGACGGCCCACGCGTCGGAGAAGCGGTTGTGTCCGTGCACGATGTCGAAGCGGCCCTGCTTCAGGAAACGGTAGAGACGCCAGATCGCAGCCGGGGAGCGGTAGCTCTCCAGATGGAGGACATGGGTATCCACGCCGGCGTCCCGGAAGCGGGAACGCATCTCCGAAAAGGCCGGTTCACGCGGCTCCAGGGGAGCCAGCACGGTGACCTCGTACCGGGATGGGGCCAGGTTGCGGGCGACGTCGAGGACTACGGTCTCGGCCCCGCCGACGACGAAGCGGTTTATCACCAGGCAGAGTCGTATCTTGCGGTTCATTTGTGCTCCAGCCCGCTGCTGCGGGGTTGAAATTTAGCGGTCGATGGCTCAAGCTTGTAGCTCGGCGAGGCGGTCGCGACCGGCTCGCCGCTGCATGAGAACTCGCCCGATCAAGGCGGAAACCGGGGGCAGGAATTGAAGATTCTCTACCTGACTACCAGCTTCGAGAGCCTGACTTTGACATTTGTCGCCAGGGAAATCAATGCGTTAAGGGCGTTGGGAACGGAGATTTCCCTGCTCGGGTTGCGCCGGGGCGCGAATTTCACAGCCGCCGAGCCCGAATGCGACATCTCAGGATGCCTGCATCTCTACCCGGTCTCGGGGCCGAAGATGCTGGTCGCTACGCTGGGCTGCGCAATCAGTCGCCCGCGGCGTTTTTTCAGGGCGGTTCGGGCGGCCCTTGTCTCCACCCTGGACGGGCCGCGGGTCAAGCTGAAGCTCCTGTACCAGTTGGCCGCCGCGATGACGAAGGTCGCGGCGGTCGAGGCCGCCGGGATCACCCACATCCACGCCCATCTGGCCAGCCCGCCGGGCAACGTGGCGATGTTTCTGGGACTGCTGACCGGTATTCCCTACAGCTTCACCGGGCATGCGGCCGACCTGTACCGCGCGCCCGAGGCCTTGGACGTGAAGCTGGAGCTGGCCGCCGGGGCGGTGGCCATCTCGGAGTACAACCTGGCCCATTACCGGCGTCTGCATCCCGGGCTGCGCCGCGCCGAAGTCATCCACTGCGGCGTGGATCCCGACCGGTTCGCCTTCCGGAGGCGCGAGGCCTGCGGCGATCCGCTGCGGATCCTGGCGGTCGGCCGGGCGGCCGAGAAGAAGGGCTTCGTCCACCTGCTCGAGGCCCTGGCCCTGCTCGACCGCGAGGGGATGGCCTGGACGGGCCACCTGGTCGGCGACGGGCCCCTGTTGGCGGATCTGCGCCGCCGGGCTGCCGAGTTGGGCCTGGACCGGCTGGAGCTGACCGGCGCCCTGCAGCAGCCCCGGATCCGCGAGCTGCTGGACCGGGCCGACGTCTTCGTCCTGCCCTGCGTCCAGGCCGCCGACGGGGACATCGACGGCATCCCGGTCGCGCTGATGGAAGCGATGGCCTGCGGCTGTCCCGTGATCTCGACCCGCGTCTCGGGCATCCCCGAACTGGTGGTCGACGGCGAAACGGGCCTGCTGGCCGATCCCGCCGATCCCGCGGGCCTGGCCGACGCCCTGTCCCGGATCGCGAACGAGCCCGAACTCGTGGCCGCGCTTTCGGTGGCCGGCCGCGAACACGTGGCCTCGGCGTTCAACCAGCGAACAGAGGCGCACCGGCTCCTCGACTTTTTCAAAGCCATGCACCAGGACCGGATAAAGGAGTGATCGACTTGCCCTGCAGAATCTTCCTGATCGCCGCCGCTCGACCGAACTTCATGAAGATAGCCCCGATCTGGCGGGCGCTTACGGCCCATGCCGATGTCCTGGACGTCGAGTTGATCCACACCGGCCAGCATTACGACAAGAACATGTCCGATGTCTTCTTCGCCGATCTCGGACTGCCTCTGCCCCATGTCAACCTGGGCGTCGGGGGCGGCAGCCACGCCGAGCAGACCGCCGGCGTGATGCTGAAGTTCGAGCAGCTCTGTCTGGAGCGGCGGCCCGATCTGGTGCTGGTGGTCGGCGACGTGAACGCGACGATGGCCACCACCATCACCGCCCGCAAGATGGGCATCTCGGTGGCCCATGTGGAGGCCGGTCTGCGCAGCCGCGACTGGACGATGCCCGAGGAGATCAACCGCATCCTCACCGACTCGATCGCCGATCTGCTGTTCACGCCTTCGCCCGACGCGGACGAGAATCTGATCGCCGAGGGAGTGGATCCCGCCAAGATCGTGCTGGTGGGAAACGTGATGATCGACAGCCTGGTCAACGCCGCCGCCCGGGTTCGCGACAGGGCCAAATACGCCGAATTCGGCATGAAGGAAGGCGAATACGGCCTGGTAACCCTGCATCGGCCGGCCAACGTCGACGATCCCGAAAACCTGGTGCGGCTCTTTTCCGGCCTGGAGCGGCAGGATGTGCCGCTGATCTTCCCGGTCCACCCGCGCACGCGCAAGGTGATGGCCGCCTCGGGTCTCGACGGGCGTTTCCCCGGCCCGGACAGCCGTCTGGTCCTGACCGATCCGATGGGTTACGACGACTTCCTCAACCTCACCATGCACGCCCGCTTCGTGCTGACCGATTCCGGCGGCATCCAGGAGGAGACCACCTACCTCGACGTGCCTTGCCTGACTTTGCGTCCCAACACGGAAAGGCCCATCACGATCATCAGCGGCACCAACGAGCTGGTGACCCTCGACAACCTCGACGAGATGGTGGCGAAAGTGCTGGCCGGGAAGTGGAAGCAGGGACAGGTGCCCGATCTGTGGGACGGCGGCACCGGCGTGCGGATCGCCGATTACATCGTGAAATGGAGCGGGCAGAGGGACGGCGCCTGAGCCGCCCCCCGCTTGTTCAGCCGGCCGGGATCGCCGCGGCGTCCACCTTCATCGGCAGGCCGGTCTTCAGGCTTTCCACCGCTTTGATGGTGGCCAGGGTGACGGCGATCTGCGAGATGACCGGGATCGCCGGCTCGCCCTTGCGCACGGCCTCGATGAAGGCCGCCACCTCTTCGGCCTGCCCCTTGCCCGGGCAGCGCTTGCCGTGCTTCTTCCTGCCGTCGTAAAGCTCCACCGACGAGAAGTTGTCGATCACCGCGCTGCGGCCCGCGCCCAGGATCTCCAGTCTTTCCTTGGGCAGATTGCCGGCGCCGTGGGCGAAGTAGCCCACCGTGCCGATCGAGCCGTCGGCGAAGCGGATGTCCAGCAGCAGATCATCCTCGGGAATCCGCTCCGGGTCGCCGCCGACGCAGATGGCCCGCACTTCGACCGGATCGGCGCCGCAGAAGTACTGCATCAGGTCGATGAAGTGGCAGACCTCGCCGATGATCCGGCCGCCGCCCTGCTCCGGATCCTGGATCCAGTGCTTGCCGGGAATGACTCCGGCGTTGACCCGGTACATCATCGTCAGCGGACCCGGCGCGGCGCCGAAATGCCTACGGGCCTCGCGCGCGGCCGGCGAGAAGCGGCGGTTGAATCCGACCTGGAGAACGGGAGCTCCGTCCTTGGCGGCTGCGGTGCTGAAGGCCGCGGCTATCGCTCCCAACTGCTGCTCGTCCAGCGCCAATGGTTTTTCCACGAAGACGTGCTTGCCGGCCGCCAATGCGGCCAGGGTCTCGGGGCCGTGGCTGTCGTGGCGCGAGGCGATGATCACCGCCGAGGTTTCCGGATCCGCGTAAACCGCGGCTGCCGAGTCGACGGCGCGGGCGAAACCGTAACGCCTGCCCGCGTCGGCCGCCGTCAAACCCGAACGGGTGTGGACGGCGGTCAGATCGACGCCGCCGGCGTTCTTGAAATGCGGCAGCAGGAAGGCCTGGGCGTAGGAGCCCGCCCCGATGCAGCCGACGCCGAGATCGCCCGCGTGTCCGGCGGTGGCCCGCAGCTCGACCACCTGCGGCGATGTCGCGGCCGTTTCCGGATAATCCAGCAGCACTCCGGTGAACGGCTCGGCCTTGTCGGCGATCAGCTTGTAGGCGGCCGGCGCATCCGCGAACGCGAAACGATGGGTCACCAGCTGCAGGGGATCGACGCGGCCGGCGGCGCAGAGATCCAGGAAAGCGGCGATGTTGCGGCCCTCGGTCCAACGGACGAAGCCGTAGGGATAGTCCAGGCCGCCTTCCTCGTACGACGGGTCGTAGCGGCCCGGTCCGTAGGAGCACGATACCGAAAAGCGGATCTCCTTCTCGTAGTAGTCGGCGCGGGGCAGATCCATGCCGACGGCCCCGACCACGACCACGCGCCCGCGCTGGCGGACCATCCGCCCGGCGCTGACGACGGGCTCGCTGCTCGGGGTCGCGGCGCAGATCAGGACCAGGTCGGCTCCGCGGCCGCCGGTGAACCTTTCGATTCCCGGTTCGACGGCGTCGGCGCCGGTGATGAAAGCCTCGTCGACCGCTCCGCAGCGCCGGGCCTGCTCGACGGCGTCGGGGGAGATGTCCACTCCCACGACCCGGCAGCCGTTGGCGCGGAGCATCTGGCCGGCGAACTGGCCGATGATGCCCAGGCCGATCACCACGGCCGTCTCGCCGAGGGTGGGTTCGGCCAGGCGCAGGCCCTGCATGGCGATGGCGCCGATGGTGGCGAAAGCCGCCGCGTCGGGAGCGACGCCTGCCGGAATCGGGACGACCAGATTGACCGGCACGACCACCTCGTCGGCGTGATTGGCGTAACCGCCGCCGCCGCAGGCCACCAGATCCCCGGGTTGGAATCCCTTCACGCCCGCGCCGGTCTCGATCACTTCTCCGGCCAGGCTGTAGCCCAGGGGCTGGGCGCCTTCCAGCTTGGAACGCACCTTCTGGATCGTGCCCTTGATCCCGATCGAACGAGCCCTGTCCAGCACCAACCGCACCTCGTCGGGGCGGGCCTTGGCCTTGCCCAGCAGGGATTTGCGGCCGGTGACGATCTTGTTGCCTTCGGTGCCGGGACTGACGGCGGAGAACAGGGTCCGCACCCGCACACAGCCGGGAGCGGTGGCGGGCGCGGGCGTTTCCATCATGGTGACCGCGCCGTCGTTGAGAGTCAGAGCCAGGATCTTCAAGTCGACCTCCCCAGGGAAGGAAAGCTGCGTCCGACAACCGCGGAGTTCGTCCCTGCGCCGTTTCGGCTTTGGTTATTCATCGTATCCGTTCCGCCTAGCGGCCGTCGAGCCAGCGGCGGGCAAACAGTTCCACGCCCACTACCGCGCCCAGCTCCGTGGCCGCGTTCACTCGGCCCGCGCTGTGCTCCGCGTGCAATGCGGCCAGCTGCGGTCCGTTCCAGAAGGGGCGCGAGCGGGTCGATTCGTCGTTGCAGATCTCGCCGAAGAACCGGTCCACGTCCGGATGGCGGGAACAGTCCTGTGCGTTGCCTCCGGTCGAGAGGATGGTCCGGCGTCCGCGCAGCCCGCGCAGGATCTTGGTCAGCATCACTTTCCGATGCGGAGTGTCCGCCGGCATCCCGGTGTTGGCGTATTCCAGCGAAGCCAGATCGGGCAGCAGCCGTTGCATAAGCTTGATGTAGGCGTGCAGGCCCCGTCGATGCCGCAGCGGGATGGAATAGGCCAGATCCCGCACTTCATAATCGTAGAAGACGCTGGCGTCGCCGTGGAAGGGCCGGTCGTTCATGATGCCGAGCAGAGCGGCGTGGCGCCCGCCGCCGTATTCCTCGGTGAACTGCTCCATCCGGTATTCGACCGGCACTCGGGCCAGATCCGACTTCAGGATTTTCAACACTTCGGTTTCCAGATCGGGCGGCGGCGCGGGCGAGAAGCGGCCGGCGAGTGAACTCGGACGCGGACACAGGTCGCGATAGAAGAGCGCCAGTTCCTCGTCGGTCCGCAGCTTCTCCAGCCAGGGATGGGAAACCCGAGGCCCGGCTCCGATCCGGTAGCGGGCGTAGGCCACCGTCTGCATGAACCCCAGGTCGGCCAGGATGTCGCCCAGGATCAGACCGCCGCGATAGCCGTTCAGATTGACTCTGGTCTTCTCGTGCATGGCCAGACAGCGCTCGATGCCGAAGGCCGTCATCACGTGGAAGGCGCCGTTCATCGTCGTGATGTAATTCGAGGCGTGATCGACGATCTTCTCGGCCTCGATCGGGAAGTAGATGTGCTCCAGGCCGAGACGGCCGCAGATGTCACGGGCGATCCGCAGGTCGTTCGATTCGGCGCTGCCGAAGGTCCAGACCTTCATGTTCGGGACCAGAGGCGCGGCGAGGCCGGTCATCAGGCGGGAATCGAGGCCGCCGGAAAGGCTGGCCGAGAAAGGGCCCGGGCGTCGCACGACCCTTTGCGCCGCGGCGCGCAGGGTGTCGCGGAGATCTTCGATCTGGACGTCCAGAGGCGTGTCTTCCCGCTTGCCTCCCATCCGGCCGTAATCCCAGTAGCGGCGGGATTCGGAGGCGCCGCCCCGGGTCGGAACGCGGGTGATCGTGGCCGGATCGTAGTACTCGACCCCCTCGATCATCGTCTGCTTGAAGAAGAGGTGCTTGTAGGAGAAGACCGTGGCCAGGGATTCGGGATCGAATCGCGGCCGGAAGAGCCCGCATCCGGCCAGAGGACCGAGCAGCGAAGAAAACGCCCGCGATTCGCCGTCGTCCCAGGCGAACAGGGGATTCATGCCGTCGCGGTCGTTGCCGACCAGCAGCTCGCCGGAGTTCGCGTCATGGACGATGCAGGTGAACTGCCCCTCCAGCTTCGCGGCGAAATCGGAGCCGAATTTGGCGTACGCCAGAAGTACCGCCGGGGCGTATTCGGCGCGCGCCAGCAGATGATCCACGCCGCAGTCCTCGAGACTGCGGACGATGTGGCCGTCGACGGCCACGGTCACGCCGTGGCCGCTCGCCAGATGTCGGGCAGTGTCGTCGCTATCGTCGCCGGTGCCGTTGACGACCACGCCCACCCACACCCGTCC
>CAZYDJ010000044.1:0-1279 GCA_964646035.1 uncultured Fibrobacteraceae bacterium
GCGAACACCAGGTCAGCGGCCTGCTGAAAGTGGCGCCCGAGCATTGCGACGACCTCGTTCTCGGCCTGATGAACAAGCCGCGCTTCGCGGTCTACGAGGAGTTCGTCAAGCGATTCCGCGCGGCGGCCAAGTCGGTCGGCAAGCGGCTCTTCATAGTCAACTACTGGATCTCGTCGCATCCCGGAGCCGACATGGCCCGGACCCTGAAGCTGGCCCTCTACCTGGCCAAGCGTCGCATCAAGCCCGAACAGATCCAGGATTTCATGCCTTCGCCGATGACCTTGGCTACCTGCATGTACCACACCGGGCGCGATCCGTTCACCGGCAAGAAGGTCTACGTGCCGCGTTCCGATCGTGAGCGCCGGATGCAACGCGCGCTGCTGCAATACGACCGCCCGGCGAACCGGCCCCTGCTGATCGAGGCGCTCAAGGAGCTGGACAGCATGCATGTGCTGGAGAAGTTCAGCCCCGGGACGAGGCGGGATAGGAAGGGGCGGTCGGGGTAGTTCGAGTGAGCGGGGCTCGACGTCCTTGCACGAGGCTCCTGCGGATGTCCTCGCTTCGCTGCGGATTACCGCAGGAGCCTCGTGCAAGGACTTCGCCCGCTGATCGGACAATCGACCGCGGCGCCTCCATCGCCGCCACTGACGAACGGGAAGAGAGCGGGTAGGACCCGGCTGCGGATTACCGCGGGAGCCTCGCGCAAGAACTTCGACCGCGTCTCTTGATTCCACAGGCCGGTTGACCTAGTCTCGCTCTCGATTCCAACATCCGAAATCACATCGACTCGACCGGGAGTATTCGCATGGACGCCTGGCTGGGAATTATCGGGGCAGTCGTGGGCGCCACCCTCGGCTGGCTGCTGTCCGAGATGTCGAGCGCCGTCGCCGCCCGCAAGCGGGCGGCCATGCGCCTGCAGCAGGCGGCGTTCGTATGCCTGGACCGGCTGCTGAAGATCAAGAACTTCCACGACCATGCCGACCTGAAGAAGCGGGACGGCGAGATCTATCATCTCGGCGGCGACCTCGACAAGTATCGCGACGCGATCGCCGCCGGTTCCAGGAAGGGCAAGGCGCATTGGCGTCTGTACCGGCGGACGATGCCGTTGCTGCTCGATCATGATATGCGGGATCTGGATGGGTTGATTCGGGCCTATGAAGACGTGGCGGGGTAGAGCTGGTTCAGAGTGGTGGGCGCGACAGCCAGGCTCAGACAAGGGACCCTTCGGATGTCCTCGCTTCGCTGCGGATTACCGAAGGGTCCCTTGTCTGAGCCAGGC
>CAZYDJ010000044.1:1379-17700 GCA_964646035.1 uncultured Fibrobacteraceae bacterium
AGCCGCCGGCCTCTGAACGCTCTATCGCCTCCGACCGGCGAAGGGGAAGGAGCAGGTGAACGCGGGCGGTCGGATGTCCTCGCTTCGCTGCGGATTACCGAAGGGTCCCTTGTCTGAGCCAGGCTGTCGCCGAGCCGCCGGCCTCTGAACGCTCTATCGCCTCCGACCGGCGAAGGGGAAGGAGCAGTCGAGGGCCGTCGCAAGCCCGGATTCCCATTCGCCAAGGCAAGACGGTGCAGGGATTCCCGCGATTTGATGTTACCGAGGTCATGAAGAGAGTGCAGGAAGTATTTCGGTAATCCGCAGCGAAGCGAGGACATCCGAAATGCTTCCTGCACTCGCTTCATAACATCGCCCGACTCCGCGGGAATCCTACTCCTGCCCGAACCGCGAGAAATCGTATTTGTCATACGCATTGCAACGGGAGCAGAGGTGGATCAGGTCCCGGCGCCCGTCATCCAGGATCCCCCGCAGCTGCTTCGCGATATATCCGTTCCAGATCTCGACGACCGACTGCATGTTCACGTCGCCGACCACGGCTTTCTGGTGGACGTCCCAGCAGCAGATGGTGGCCTTGCCGTCGGTGTAGAAGAACATCTCGTCCAGCACCTTCAGGCACGGCTTGAGCACCACGTCGGATGCCTTCTGGCCGGTCCACGGCCACTGGTAGAGTTCGGTGACGACCACCTCGGAGCAGCGCGGTTCCCAATAGGCCTTGTAATCCTCGACCTCGTGCTCGTTCTCCGGCACGCGGATCATCCGCACCTCGGTGAACGTCGTGTCGCGGTGGCCGCCCTCGTCCCACATCTCCAGGAAGCGGGTGACGCGGCTCATGACCTTGTCGAAGTCCAGGCCGACGCGCGACGGCTCGTAGGTTTCCTTGCTGAAGCCGTCGATCGAAAAACGCATGATGTCGACGCCGGCGTCCAGCAGCTCGCGACCCAGTTCCTCGGTCAGCAGCTCGCCGTTGGAGTTGTACTCCACCTTGGCGGTCGGATCGTTCTGCTTGATGTAACGGCAGATTTCGGCCTGTCGCTTGTCCACGAACGGCTCGTTGGTCAAAAACGGCCGGTAGACGACGCCCAGGCCGCGGGTGTCGTCGACGATCTTCTTCCACGTCTGGTCGGTCATGCGTGGCGGCGTGCGCTGGATCTCGTTCTGGGGGCAGAACGGACACTTGGCGTTGCAGACGGTGACCGTCTCGAGTTGGATGAATTTCGGATTCTCGGCGTACGGCATTCGCCAACGGGCGCGGCGTCCGCTGTCGACAGGAGCGGTGAGCTTGGTGAGATCGAGCCGATCAGCGGCCTGGGGACGCATCATGAACCTCCGGAAGCACTGAAGAAAAACGGCCGGGCGGGCCCGGCCGGGGTTCGTCTTGAGCCAAAACTATAAACAGGACCGAAGCAGGGCCATACTTTTTTCGGTGGCTCCTCTTTGTTCCAGAACCACCCGGCGGGCCTTGGCCCCGGTTTCGCGCAGCAGGGCGGGGTCGGCGAGCAGGGCCGCGGCGTGCTCCAGCGCCTCGTGCGGCTTGCGGACGATGCGGCCCGCGCCGCGGGCGACCAGGGTGCCGGCCTCGACCGCGTTCTGGATCACCGGGCCGAAGATCACCGGCATCGCGGCGATGGCCGGTTCCATCGTGTTGTGGACCCCGGTGGTGAAGCTGCCGCCGACGTAGGCCAGATCGCCGGCCCGGTAGATCTCGGCCAGTACGCCGATGCTGTCGACCAGCACGCAGCGGACGGCGGGATCGATCCCCGCGGCGGCCATGAAACCGGAGAGACGGATCGTCGGCACCGCCAGGGCGGAGAGTTGCTTCTCCAGGTCGTCCAGGCGCTCGGGCAACGGCTCGTGGGGAGTCAATACGACGTTCAGATCGGGGAAGCGCCGCAGCAACTCGGGCAGTACCGGCAGCCACAGACGCTCGCCGGGAGGCCAGGTGCTGCCCAGGACCAATCTGCGTTCGCCCCATTCGCGCAGCTTGCCGGCGATGGGTCCGGCCACCGCTTCCTCGTAGCGCAGGATCACCTGCTCGGCCCGGGTGTCGCCGGTCACGCTGACCGGTGAGCTTACTCCCAGGCCGTCGACGAAGCGGTCCCGATCCTCCTGCGTGCAGACCCCGATGGCGGTGAAGCGGTCGAAGAGATCGCGGAAGACGCCGCGGGCGCAGGCGTGCAGCCGCAGCGACCGGGGCTGCAGGGTTCCGGCCAGCAGCAGCACCGGCACTCCGGCCCGTTCGGCGGCCAGCACCTGGTTGGGCCAGCAGTCGAATTTCACGAAGACCAGCGCGCGCGGGTTCCAGGCCGCGACCAGCCGCTCCATGTCGCCGGGACGGTCGAAGGGCAGATAATCGTGGAGATCGGCGCAGGGTCTTTTCTGGGCGTACTCGTAACCGGATGGCGAGAAATGTGTTACGGCGATGGGGCCGATGCCGCTCTCGCGCAGCGAGGCGATCACGGGCCGGGCCTGTTCGTATGCGCCGACCGATGTGACGTGGAACCAGACGCAGCCCTGCATCCGGGCCCCAGCCGCCCCGAGCCTGGCCGAGAGACCGCGGCGACCGGCTACTCCCTGGCGCATCTTGGCCGAGAAATTCCCGACCAGCGGCAACGTCGCGACCAGGGGAGAGGCGACCAGGCGATAGGCTTTCAGCAGTGGATGCGGCCTTTTCATCGGGATCCTTCGGCAGCGCTGTTCCAGTCGCGTCCGGCGAGTACGGCGGCCAGGACGGCGGACGGTTCGATTCGTTCCAGGCAGGCCTGATCGCCGCGGTGGCAGCGGCGTTTTCCGTTGCGCGAGCAGGGGCGGCAGGCCAGGGGAATTTCGCAGACGTTGCTGCCGGGCAGCAGCGGGAAGTAGCCGAAAGCCCTAACGGTGGGACCGAAAAGGGCGGTGACCGGAGTGCCGGCAGCTTCGGCGAGATGCAGCAGTCCGCTGTCGTTGGTCGCCACCCTGCCGCATCCGGCAAGACCGGCGGCGACCTCGACCAGGGATCTGCCGGCCAGGACCTCGACCCCGGGCAGAGATGCGGCGGCGGCGGCCAGGACGCTTCCCCGGAACCACTCCTCGCGGGGGCCCAGGAACACGCGCACCGGGGCGTCGGTCACGGCCCGGAATCCGTGCAACAGCTCGGCCCACTTCGCCGGATTCCAGCGCTTGCTGTTCCACTGGGCTCCCGGCGCCAGGCCCAAAGCCGGTCGGGACGAGTGGCGGGGCCGCAGCGAGGCCAGCGGCGGCGGGCCGCCCGCGGCGATCAGATCGGCGCCCGGTCTGCTCAGCTGCGGGAAGGCGTCGTCGGCGAGGAAGTCGAAGCGGTCCAGCATGCGCAGCGAAAGCGGACCCGATACGGGTGAGCCGTTGAACTCGCCTTCGCGCCCGCCGCGAAGCCGTTGCCTCAGCAGCAGAGCGAGGCGCGAAAGAGTGTTCTTGTCGAGACGCGAATCGGGGCCGCGGCGCATTTTCCAGGTCAGGATGCGGCTGCGCAGCACGTCGTGGGCGTCGATCACCCTGTCCCACGTTCCGGCCTCCCGCAGCCGCAGGGACAGATCGTCCAGGGCGGCGGGGCTGGAACCTGTCAGGGAGTGGACATCCTGCACCCCGCGGATCTCCCGCGCCAGCCGGGCGAAGCCGTCCTTGGTCGCCAGGCTGATCCGGACGTCGGGCATGACGTCGGCTATGCCGGATATCATCCAGCTGCAGACGCAGAGATCGCCCAAGGAACCGAATCGGATGACAAGGGTCCGCTGCAACGGTGGCAACTCCCGGGGAAGAGACGCGGCGCCGGCGAGGCAAGGTCGAATTCCGGCGTAGGGCGATCTTAGTGACGCGCTTGCAGGGTGTCAAGGAACCCGCTATGCTCCCGCCGTCGACGGAGCCGTTACATTACCGGGTCTGCGCCCCGGCGCGGAGGAGCCCGCTCTTGGAGATCATCCTTCTGATTGTGTTGCTGCTGGTCTCGGCCTTCTTTTCGGGGACCGAGACGGCGCTGTTTTCCCTCGGCGAGGGAGATGTCGATGCTGTTTCCCGACAGCACGGACGCTTCGGCCGCGGGGTGCGCGCGTTGCTGGATGATACGCCGCGGCTGCTCTCGGCCCTGCTGATCGGCAACCTGCTGGTGAACATCATATCCAGCGTGGTGGCGACCTCGATGCTGGTGCGGAAGATGGGCCCCGGCGGCGTGGCGGTCGCGGTGCCGCTGATGACCGTCGTGCTGTTGATGGTGGGCGAGATCGCGCCGAAGCTGACGGCGTTGCGCTATCGGCGGGGGCTGAGCATCCGGGCCCTGCCGGTGATCAGGGTCTGGCTGCTGATTCTCCGGCCGCTGCTCGACCTGTCTTCGCTCGGCACCAGGATGCTGCTGCGCGCCTTGCCCGGCGAGACGACTTCAGCGAAGCCGCTCTCTACCGAGGAACTGGCTACCGCCGCGGATCTGGCGGTTTCCGACGGAGTACTGTCGCAGACCGAGGGCCGTTTCCTGGCCCGTCTGCTGCGTCTCGAGGATCTGGAGGTGCGCGAGGTCATGACCCCGCGCACCGAAGTGATTTCGCTGGTCTCGGGACAAGGCCGAGGAAGAATCCTCGTGACCGCCCGCGCGGCCGGATTCAATCGTTATCCCGTCTTCGCCGCCGATCATCCGCTACCGATCGGGTTCATGCATCTGAAGGATCTGTTGGCCCACGCGGAGGATACCGACCCCTTGGTTGCCGGTCTGCGGGATTCGTTGTTCGTGCCGGAGAGCAAGACGGTGCGCAGTCTGCTGGGCGAGATGCGAATCGGCGGATCCCACATGGCTTTCGTGGTCGACGAACACGGCGATTTCACCGGCGTGGTGACCCTGGAAGATTGCCTCGAGGCGTTGACCGGTCCCTGGGCTGACGAATCCGACATCGAGGGTCCCGACTTGATGCCGGTCGGCGACGGCGTGTGGGTGATCGACGGCGGGGCCGATCTGCGGCGCGTCAACGAGATCTGCGGCACGGGGTTGGAGGCGTCGCGCGATTTCGTGACCGTGGGCGGAATGTTGATGGCGATGCTCGGCCGCATCCCCGAGTCCGGCGACGAGGCGGAAGCCGGCGGAGCAAGGTTCACGGTTATACAGATGGACGGTCATCGCGTCGACAGGGTGAGGGTCTTGTCTATCTTCGGCGATGCGGAAAGGGGGCGGTCATGAATTGGATGCACATGATCGTCATTACCGCGGTCTGCATCGTCCTTTCGGCCCTGTTCTCGGGCACCGAGACCGGATTGATGAGCGTCAGCCGGATCCGCCTGCGCCGCCTGGGCCGCAGCGGCGAGGATCGGGCCGCCCGCCTTTCCGGGATGTTGCGCAGGGTGGAGGATCCCATCCTCAGTTGCCTGATCGGCACCAACCTTTTCAACGTGCTGGCCAGCGCCGTGGTCACAGCGGCAATGGTCGAGAAATTCGGCTCCCGCGGCGACGCGGTAGCCGTCATGGTGATGGCGCCGATAGTGATCATCTTCGCCGAGATCCTGCCCAAGATGTTGTTCCGCGAGTATCCCGAAAAGCTGACTCTCGCGGTGACGCCTTTGCTGCGCGGGGCGATGCTCCTGATGGCTCCGTTGCGCTGGGCGTTGCTGTCGTTTTCAACTCTTCTGCACCGGGTGCTGCCCGGGGATCCGCCGCCGGAACACGGGGTCATCGACCGCAGCAACCTGGTGTCGTTGCTCCTGACCCACGCCGCCGGCAGCCGGGACCGTCATTTCAGCGAACATCTGGAGCGTTGTCTCGAACTGGCGGATCTGAGCCTCACCGGAATCATGACCCCGGGAGCGAGGGTAGTCAGCCTGCCGGTCGACGCCACCCTGGCCGAATGTCTGGACGTAGCCGCCGGTTCCGGTTATAGCCGGCTGCCGGTGCGGGAACCGGACGGCTCGCTGTCGGGTTGGGTGCTGGTCAGGGATCTGCTGCTGGTGGATCGGGACCCCGGCCCCGGCGTTCCCCGCGACCTGCTGCGGGACTGCCTGTTCGCCGACCAGGACATGTCGCCCTGGGCTTTGCTGGATGAGATGCGTTGGCAGCAACAGCAGATGGCGGTGGTGGTGGACCGGGGCGGAGCTCCGCGGGGAGTGGTCACCCTGGAGGATCTGCTCGAAGTGCTCGTCGGCCGTATCGAGGACGAGCACGACCGGCCCGTGGGACGCGCAGCGGTGAACGCAATCGGCGGCGGCCTTGCCTCGGGCCGTTCCATGACATAAGAATCGGAATGTGCAGCGACAACTCAGACAGTCCGCGACCATTGCGGAGCGGAACCGGGAGGGAAAATGACCGAGAACGAGATCACCAAGCACGATCATGTATTGATGGGATTGGTTATCAGCCTGCAGGCGGGCGCCATGCAGCAGATGGGCAAGATCGCGGATCCCCACACCGGCGAAGTCGTGCGGGATCTCGATTCCGCCCGCGCCACGATCGACATCCTCGAGATGCTCAAGGAGAAATGCCGTCACGGCACTCCGGAAGTGATCGTGCGCATGCTCGACACCGCGGTCATGGAATTGCAGATGAACTATCTGGATGAGAAGAAGAAGGACTTGCCGCGGGAGGAGCCGCAGCAGCAGGAAGCCGCTGCTGATCCTGCCGCCGCCAAGGCCGAAGCCGCGGGCCCGGACGCCGCCGCTGCCGACCCGGATGCCGCCGACCCCGAACCGGATTTCGAGCCGGAGGAGGGATAGTTGCGCCGTTCGGGAACGACAACCGATGTCAACGCCGCCGCCCGGCTGCTGGCCGTCGCGGCTGCTCTGCTGCTGCTCTTTGCGGCCGCCGGCGTTTCGGCTCGTGATCCGATCCGTACCGGTGCGCCGGTCGTTCCCCGCCCCGCGCCCCCCGAGCCCCGGCACGGCCGGTCGGTGGGACTCTACCGGATGACCTCCGGTTTCCTTCCCGCCGACGGCATCCTCTCTCTCGGCGCCGCCGCCGAGTTGTACAAGATCACCTATGGCGCCGACCGGGATCAGGTCGACTTCTTCGACTACGCCGCCGAAATGGAATACGGTCCCCTGCCCTGGCTGCGCTGCCGCGGCAGGCTGCCTTATCGCAGTTGGAGCGGCGGCGACCTCGACTATCCCGCGGACGGCAGCGGCATCGGCGACGCCGATTTCAGCCTGACCTGGAAGCTGCCTTCGCCCTGGTCGAGCCTGGGCGTATCGCTCGACACCGGAACCGCCCTGCCCACCGGAGATGAGGCGGGCGGACTCGGCGAAGGAATCGAGAGCCCCCGCCTGACCCTGGCCCTGACCCGTCGTTTCTGGGTCGATTCCGATTATCCGGAGGTGCGCCTGCATCTCAACGCCGGCCGGCGCTGGAACCGGCGCGAGGCGGGGCGGACCGCGGCGGGCGACGGCCTGCTCGAACCGTGGCCACCGATCTATCCCGCCGCCGCGGACGCCGGCGACAACGACTTCCTGCTGCTCGGCGCCGCGGTCGAAGTGCGCCGGGGCATCACATCGCTCTATGCGGAATACACCGAGGCGCGCCTGGACGGGGCGCAGGGTATAGCGACCAGGGAATTCCAGCGCAACGTGACGATGGGACTGCTTTGGGGGGACGACGCCGGGATGGCTCTTTCCGCGGCGGTGGATGTTTCGCTCGCGGTGGAGGACACCGGCACGCCTTTCGAGGCCGCCTATCCCGATCTCGTCTATCGTCTCGGATTTTCCCGCGCCTTTTCGATCGGCGGCCGGGACAGAGATCGCGACGGGATCAAGGATCGTGTCGATCTCTGTCCGGGTGCGCCCGAGGACCGGGACGGTTTCGAGGACGAGGACGGATGCCCCGACTATGACAACGACCAGGACGGAGTGCCCGACGACGTGGACCGGGCGCCTACCCTGCCCGAGGACCGGGACGGTTTCGAGGACGATGACGGCATCCCCGATCCGGACAACGACCAGGACGGCATTCCCGACTTCGCCGACGCCTGCCCCGATCTGGCCGAGGACATGGACGGATACCAGGACGACGACGGTTGTCCCGAAGAGATCAGCGATCGTGACGGGGACGGCATTCCCGACGCCGAAGACGATTGTCCCGACGAGGCCGAGGACCGCGACGGTTATCGCGACGGCGACGGATGCCCCGAGCCGGACAACGATCTCGACGGCATCGCCGATCCTCTGGACGATTGCCCGGACCTGGCCGAGGACTACGACGGCGTCGACGACGGGGACGGCTGTCCCGATCCGATGCCGGAATCCGAACCCGAACCGGAGCCCGAGCCTGCGGCCGCCGATGACGGGCCGCAAACCGCTACTCAACCCGTTACGGATTTGACCGGCGAATAGGCGGACCGGCAGGCGGTCCGGTCAGTCGGTTTCGGTCTCTCTGGCTGCGATCAGCCGCTTGGCCTGTTGCCAGGCGGCTTCCATCTCTGCCAGGGAAGCTTCGCGCAGGGAGCCGGGGGAGTCGCCGAAGGCCGCCTCGACCAGGTGGAAGCGTTCGCGGAACCTGGCGTTCGACTTGCGCAGGGCCACATCGGGATGGACGCCGAGCCAGCGGGACAGGTTCACCGCGGCGAAGATCAGATCGCCGACTTCCGACTCCATCTCCAGCGGGTCGCCGCCGGCCACGGCATCGCGCAATTCCTGTGTTTCCTCGGCCAGTTTATCCCATACCCCGGTGGAATCATCCCAATCGAAGCCGACGAGCGCGGCGTCCTTCTGGTAGCGGTAGGCCTGGTGCAGGGGAGCGGCGCTGGCCGGCAGGTCCTTGATGGCCGATTCCAGCTGCGGATCGATGCCGCGGGCCAGCTTTTCCTCGGCCTTGATCTCGTTCCAGCGGATCTGGCTTTCGGCGGCGTCGGCCGCCTCCCGGTCGCCGAAGACGTGCGGATGTCGCCGAACGAGCTTTTCGTTGGCCAGTTCGGCAACCCGGTCCAGATCCGTGTCCATTCTCTCGGAGAGGATCTCGCAGACGAAGCAGACCATGAACAGCAGGTCGCCCAGTTCCTCGCGTACGTGCTCGGGATCGTCCTCGATGGCGGCCTCCAGCAGCTCCGCGGATTCGTCATGGAGATGATGTACGGCCGTGTCGAGGGTCTGCTTGCGGTCCCACGGGCAGCCGCCGGGCGCGCGCAGGGTGTGGATGGTATCGAGCAGGGTCTGCAGTCCGGCGAAGGTCATGGCGTGTTCCTCTGCGGTTGCGGTGATTTCCCGCCGGGCCTTCCGACGGACCGTTCCAGGTTAAATGCCTTTTACAAGAAGGCAAAGAATTGATATCGTGGATGGTCGCCCCGAACAGGGACGACACCCATCCGAAGGGACTCCTCTTGCCCGATCTGATCCGCATTCGCGGCGCGCGCCAGCATAACCTGAAGAACTGCGACGTGGACTTCCCCCGCCGCCGCCTGACTGTGGTTTCCGGCGTCTCGGGGTCCGGCAAGTCTTCCCTGGTTTTCGACACGCTCTACGCCGAGGGACAGCGCAGCTACGTCGAATCCCTTTCCACCTACGCCCGCCAGTTCCTCGAGCGGATGCCCAAGCCCGATGTCGACTGGATCGACGGCATCAGTCCCGCCATCGCGATCGAGCAGCGCAACGCAGCCCGCAGCGGGCGCAGCACCGTGGGCACCGTCACCGAAGTGAACGATTATCTGCGGGTGCTCTTCTCCCGCGTCGGCAAAATCATCTGTCCGGAATGCGGGGTGCGGGTCGGCCGGGAGACTCCGGCGACCGTCTGGCGCAAATCGCGCAAGGACCTGGGCGACGGAGCCAAGGCCCTGGTCTGCTATCCGATGTCGGTGACCGAGGCTGCCGCGGCCAACGGCTGGGCGGAGCCGCTGCTGGCCCAGGGGTTCCAGCGGGCCGTGGTCAAGGGGGAGGTGCTGCGCCTGGACGCAGCCGAAGATCCCGAATCGCCGCGTCCGGCAGCCGGCGAGGAGATCGACATCGTCGTCGACCGGCTGATCCTGAATCCCAAATCCCGCTCCCGCTTCGCCGAGGCGGTCGAATTGGCCTTCCGCCAGAGCGGCGGCTGGGCGGTCGTCCAGGGGCCGGACTCCGCCGCCCGGAGGGTGTTTTCCGAGCATCTGCGCTGCGACTGCTGCGGCGCGATGTTCCCCGAACCTTCTGCCCATCTCTTCTCCTTCAACTCTCCCCGGGGAGCCTGCCCGTCCTGCAACGGCTTCGGCAACCGGCTGGAGTTCGACGAGGACAAGATAGTGCCCGACCCGTCCCTGACGATCATCGCCGGGGCGGTCAAACCGTGGCAGACCGACACCTTCGCCAAGGCGTTCTCCCTGCTCGTGCGGACCTGCCGCAAGCAGAAGATTCCGGTGGATGTTCCCTGGCGAAAGCTGAGCCGCGAACAACAGCTGTTCGTCCTCGAGGGGAACGAAGGCATCTATCTCGGCGTGGTCCCTTTCCTGGCCGAGATGCGGCGCAAGATGGAGAAGGGACATCATCGTTTCTACACCCGGCGCTACATGGGCGACACCACCTGCCGGTCCTGCGGCGGCGCCCGGCTGCGGTCCGAGGCCCTGGCCGTGAAGGTCGGCGGGATGGACATGGGAACGATCGGCGCGCTGGCCATCGACAAGGCCCTGGCCAAGATAGAGGGCCTGCGCCTGTCGCAGACCGACAAGGCGTTAGCCGGGGAGGTCCGCGACGAGATCGTGCATCGGCTGCGCTTCCTGGAGCGGGTGGGCCTGGGCTACCTGACCCTCGGCCGGCTGACCCGGACCCTCAGCGGCGGCGAGGCCCAGCGCATCCATCTGGCCAACGCTTTGGGGTCGCGGCTGGTCGACACTCTCTACGTCCTGGACGAGCCCACCACCGGGCTGCACGCCGCCGACGTCGAGAAGCTGATCGCGACGCTGCGCGACCTGGTCGACACCGGGAACACGGTAGTGGTGGTGGAACACGATCTGTCGGTGGTCCGGGCCGCGGAACATTTCGTGGAACTCGGTCCCGGGGCCGGCAGCGGCGGGGGCGAGGTCGTCTACCAGGGATCGCTCGCAGGGTTGCTGAGCGACGGCGACACCCTGACCGCGGCCTGGCTGCGCGGCGAGAAGGGGTCCGATACGGCCCGCGAAAGGCGCAGCGGGCGGACGCCGTCCCTGCTGGTCCGCGGAGCCCGGCGCCATAATCTGCGCGGCATCGACGTGAAAATCCCCCTGCGGCGGTTCGTTTGCCTGACCGGCGTCTCTGGTTCGGGCAAGAGCACCCTGATGAACGACTGCATCCATGACGGACTGACCGGCAAGGTGCGCGGAGGCCAGACGCGCGGCGACTGGTTCACGTCCATCCAGGGCGGCGAGAGCGTCGACAAGGTGATCCGGGTCGACCAGGCTCCGATCGGCCGGTCCAGCCGTTCCAATCCGGCCACATTCCTGCAGGTGCTGGCACCGATCCGTGAACTCTTTTCGGCCACTCCCGAGGCCCGGGCCCGCGGATTCGCGGCCGGAAGGTTCAGTTTCAACACTTCCGGGGGCCGTTGTCCCGAATGCCAGGGGCTGGGCGAGCACCGGGTCGAGATGCATTTCATGGCCGATATCAGCGTGCCCTGCGAGGTCTGCGGCGGCAGTCGCTTCAATCCGGCCACGCTCGAAGTCCGCTACCGGGGCAAGAATATCGCCCAGGTGCTGCAAATGACTGTGGATGAAGCACTTGCATTTTTCCGCGGCCATAATCCGGTGCGCGACAAGCTATGGATTCTGCGCAAGGTGGGGCTTGGATACCTCACTCTGGGTCAGGCGGCGACCACCTTGTCGGGCGGGGAGAGCCAGCGGCTCAAGATAGCCCGCGAACTGGCGGTGCCCCGCGGCAGGCGCAATCTCTATCTGCTGGATGAGCCGACCACCGGCCTGCACGTCGAGGACGTGGCGAGACTGGTACAGGTCCTGCATGAATTGGTCGAAAAAGGCCACTCGGTGATCGTGATCGAGCATAATCTGGAATTGCTGATCCAGGCCGACTGGATAATCGATCTGGGACCCGGCGGCGGGGACGCCGGCGGCGCGCTCGTCGCCGAGGGGACGCCCGAGGATCTGTCCGCCCGCACCGATTCGGTGACCGGGCTCTATCTCCGCGCGCGTTTGGCGGAGCAGGGAAAGAAGGAGACCCCATGAGGATCCTGGTGACCGGAGGAGCGGGTTACATCGGCAGCGTGACCGCGAGCCTGCTCATCGGCCGGGGACACGAAATCGAGGTGCTGGATGATTTCAGCACCGGCCATCGCGCGGCATTGCCGGCGGGAGCTCCCCTGCACGAAGGCTCCCTGCTCGACGGCGGTTTTCTCGACGGGGTCTTCGCCAGGCCCTATGACGCCGTGGTTCATTTCGCCGCCTTCAGCCTGGTCGGCGAGTCGATGACCGATCCCCTGAAGTATTATCGGAACAACGTCGGCGGCACCTTGTCGCTGATCGAAAAGGTGGCCCGCGGCGGTGCGGGAAGATTGGTCTTCTCGTCGTCGGCCGCCGTCTACGGCGAGCCGCAGGTCGTGCCGATACCCGAGGACGCGCCCACCGACCCGGTCAATCCCTACGGCCGCACCAAGCTGGCGATGGAGGGCGCCCTGCGCGACGCCGCCGCCGCGGCCGATTTTTCGGCTGTCGCCTTGCGCTATTTCAATGCGGCCGGAGCCGAGGGTGATCTGGGGGAGGATCACGAACCGGAAAGCCATCTCATCCCGCGCCTTTTGCGGTCGCTTATCGATCCCGCCGTCGATTTCCGGATCTTCGGCGACGATTACGACACCCCGGACGGCACCTGCGTCCGCGATTACATCCACGTCGCCGACCTGGCCGAGGCCCACGCCCTGGCCCTGGAATGGGACGGGCCGCAGGGTTTCGCCGCCCTGAATCTGGGTACGGGCGCAGGCTGCTCGGTCAGCGAGATGGTGGCCGCCGCCCGCGAGGTTACCGGCTCGAAGATGGAGATAGAGGTCACCGGCAGGCGATCCGGAGATCCGGCGCGTCTGGTGGCCGCAGCCGGGGAAGCCGCAAGACTTCTGGGATGGCGCCCTGTCCGCAGCGACGTCGGCACGATCCTGGCCGACGCCTGGCGCTGGCATTCCGCTCATCCGGCCGGGTACGGGGACCGCAGTTGAACTCTCTTTCGAGTGGCCGCGAAAACCCCGTTGCGCTACTATTTGCAGCGTCGAGGGCGAAATCCTTGACACCGAGGGGACGGGAGTGTTTTATTCCCGGACCGCCAACCTCAGTTGGCGAACGCATTTCGGGTGCCTGGGTAGCTCAGTTGGTAGAGCACATGACTGAAAATCATGGTGTCGGTGGTTCGACTCCGCCCCCAGGCACCACCGCTTCCCGAGACAGGGCCGGTGTAGCTCAGCTGGTAGAGCAGCTCACTCGTAATGAGCAGGTCTGCGGTTCGAGTCCGCACACCGGCTCCACTCCCCTCCCGGTGACAGATACCTGAACTCCAGTGGCCCGCTGGGCCGTCTTTGTCGTGCGCCGTGCCCGGGGCACCGCGTCCCGCGACTGGAGAGGATGTTTCAATTGTCTCTGCGTGTGAGCGTTTCGGGCGTTCGCGGCGTGATCGGCGACGGCCTTGACGCCGTCACGATCGCCAAATGGGTTTCTGCGTTCGGGGCCTGGCTGCCGGCGGGACCGGTCGTGATCGGCCGGGACAGCCGTCCCTCCGGGCCGATGTTCCTGCAGGCCGCCGCAGCCGCCCTGCGATCGACGGGGCATGACGTGGTCGATATCGGCGTGACCACCACCCCGACCACCGAGATGGCCGTCCAGCACAGCGACGCGGTCGGCGGGATAATCATCACAGCCAGCCATAATCCGCAGCAATGGAACGCATTGAAGTTCCTGACGGCAGAGGGGCTCTTCCTGAGCGCGGAACAGAACGCTCGGATGCAGAAGCTCTACGGTTGCGACTCGGTCCATAAATCATGGGACGAGCTGGGCGGGATGACCGAGCGCGCCGGGGCCGACGCCGCCCATCTCGACGCCATCATGGCCTTGCCCTGGCTGGATCGCGAAGCGATAGCCGCCCGGAACCTGGTCGCGGCAGTCGACGCAGTCGAAGGGGCCGGCGGCAGGATCGTGCCCGAACTCCTGGACCGGCTCGGCGTGAAATGCGTGCCGCTGCACTGCGGCATGAGCGGTCTTTTCCCGCATCCGCCCGAGCCGACGCCCGCCCATCTCGCTGGCCTCGGCGATCTGATCCGCGAGAGTGGCGCGGACCTCGGTTTCGCCGTCGATCCCGATGTGGATCGTCTGGTCCTGGCCGACGGCGGCGGCAACGTGATGAGCGAGGAACTGACTCTGGCGCTGGCTGTAGACTTCCTGCTCGGCCGCGAGCCGGGGCCGGTGGCGGTGAACCTTTCGACCACCGGTCTGATCGAGACCGTGGCCGCGCGCCATGGCTCGACCGTCGTCCGCACCCCGGTGGGCGAGGCCAACGTGGTGGCCGAGATGCTTTCCGGCGGGGCCGTGATCGGCGGCGAGGGCAACGGGGGAGTAATCTACCCCGCCCTGCACCCCGGCCGCGACGCGCTGGTGGGGATCGCGATGATCCTGCAGGCGCTGGCCGATACCGGCGGCTCCCTGGCCGATCTGGCCGCCGAATTGCCGCCGGTGGTGATGGTGAAGGACAAATTTTCCCAGGACGGTCCGTTCGCCGCGGAGCCGGTTAGGGAGCGTTTCGCCGAATGGGGCGGCGAGATCGACGATCGCGACGGACTGCGCTGGACGGGGCCAGCGGGTTGGGTTCATGTCAGGCCTTCGAATACCGAGCCGATAATCAGAGTGATAGCCGAAGCGTCCACCGAGAGCGCCGCGCGAGAACTGGTGGACCGGGCGAGGAAATGCTGCTGGAACTGAGTTCCGGCGGAAGGAAGAATTTCATATGTGTGGAATCGTGGGCATCACCGGTCTGGACAAGGTCGCTCCCATCCTGCTGGAAGGGCTGCGCCGCCTCGAGTACCGCGGTTATGACTCGGCCGGAGTGGCCGTGGTCGACGGCGGGCTGCAGGTCGTCAAGACCGAGGGCAAGATCAAGAATCTCGAAGCGGCCATGCTCAAGCTGGACATCCCCGGCAGATGCGGGATCGCCCACACGCGCTGGGCCACCCACGGCGCGCCGAACAATTTGAACGCCCATCCGCATCGCGACGACACCGGCAAGATCGCGGTCGTTCACAACGGCATCATCGAGAACTACACGGTTCTGAAGACCCGGCTCAAGGAGCAGGGCCATGTCTTCATCTCGGACACCGACACCGAGGTGCTGGCCCACCTGATCAGTCACCATTACAACGGCAACCTCGAAGAGGCCGTGCAGAAGGCGCTGAAGCTGGTCGAGGGAACCTACGGCATCGCGGTCGTCCACAGCGACGAACCGCAGAAGATCGTGGGCGCCCGCCTGGGCTCGCCGCTGGTCGTCGGCGTGGGCAACGGCAGCAACTACCTGGCCAGCGACGTGGCGGCGATTCTCGGCGAGACCCGCCGGGTAATCTATCTGGACGACGGCGAGATGGTGGTGCTGACCCCCGATGAGGTCGTGACCACCAACATCGACAACCAGGCCGTGACCAAGGAGATCCAGGAGATCACCTGGGACCTCGACCAGATCCAGAAGAGCGGTTATCCCCACTTCATGCTCAAGGAGATCTTCGAGCAGCCGGATACGATCATCAACGCCTGCCGCGGCCGGACCCTGATCGAGACCGGGGATGTGAAGCTGGGCGGCCTGCAGCTTTCGGAATACGAACTGCGCAACATCCGCCGCATCATCATCCTGGCCTGCGGCACGAGCTTCCACGCCGGGCTGCTGGGCGAGTACCTGATCGAGGAACACGCCAGGATCCCGGTCGAGGTGGAGTACGCATCGGAATTCCGCTATCGCTCGCCGGTGGTCGAGCCGGGCACCCTGTGCCTGACCATCAGCCAGAGCGGCGAGACGATCGACACCCTCGAGGCGATGCGCGAGGCGAAGCGCCGCGGCGCCAAGGTGCTGGGGATAACGAACGTGGTCGGATCGACGATCGCCCGCGAGACCGACGGCGGAGTCTATACCCATGCCGGGCCCGAGATCGGGGTGGCCTCGACCAAGGCCTTCACCAGCCAGGTCACCATCCTGATCCTGCTGACCCTGCTCTTCGGCCGCCGCAACAGCATCTCCAGCGATATGGGCATCAGGATCCTGAGCGAGTTGAACGTGCTGCCCAAGAAGATCGAGTCGATCCTCGCCCAGTCCGACGCCATCAAGGACATCGCCCGCGCCTATTGCGACAGCACGAACTTCCTCTACATGGGCAGAGGCTACAGCTTCCCCATCGCGCTCGAGGGCGCGCTGAAGCTGAAGGAGATCAGCTACATCCACGCCGAGG
>CAZYDJ010000045.1:0-16171 GCA_964646035.1 uncultured Fibrobacteraceae bacterium
ACATGTCATAACTGTAAATAACTTCACCAGTTTCTGGATCAAGTTCAGCTGTTAACAGGTGCCCCGGGAATATTCGAACCTGATCGACGCCGCGGCCGGCGGCGCCTCGGTGGGCCTGAAACTGGCCGCCAACGTGGGCGCCATGCTGCTGGCGTTCGTCGCCCTGGTGGCCATGATCAACTACGGCCTGGGATTCCTGAACACGTCGCTGCAGCAGATCTTCGGCTGGATCTTCGCCCCCCTGTCCTGGACGATGGGAGTGCCCTGGTCCGAGGCGCAGACCTTCGGCAACCTGCTCGGGACCAAGATCGCCGTCAACGAGTTCCTGGGCTATATCGAATTGCAGAAGGCGGCCGTCAGCGGCGCCCTCAGCCCCCGCAGCGTGATCATCGCCACCTACGCGCTCTGCGGCTTCGCCAACTTCTCGAGCATAGCCATCCAGATCGGCGGCATCGGCGGCATCGCTCCCGAGCGCCGCGGCGACGTGGCGCGTTTCGGCCTGAAGGCGATGTTCGGCGGCGCGCTGGCTTCCTGGCTGACCGCCACCATAGCCGGTTTTCTCACCGCCTGAGTCGCCGGCCGCGAGAGGAATACCATGCCCAGGCTGCAGCTAGGCCCCTTGGCCGAATACCGGTTCAGCACCCTGATCGCGGTCCGTACGACCGACGTCAACTACGGCGGCCATCTCGGCAACGACACCCTGCTGTCGCTGATCCACGAGGCGCGGGTGGCTTTTCTGGCGTCTCTCGGCCTGAGCGAGGTGGACTGCGGCGGCGTCCCGTTGATCATGGGCGACACGGCTGTCGTATATCGCGGCGAAGCCTTCGCCGGCGACCGGTTGCTGTTCGAGGTCTCCGCCGGCGAGATCGCCCGCACCGGCTTCCGCCTCTTCTTCCGGGTGACCCGGCCCGCCGATTCGGCCGACATCGCCCTGGTCGAGAACGGGATGATCACGTTCGACTACGAATCGCGGCGGATCAGGCCGTTGCCCGCGACGGCAGCAGCCGCCCTCTCCGAAAGTGAAGCGTCATGAGCGACATCCTGCGGATCACCAGCATGCAGAACCCGCAGGTCAAGCATCTGGTCAAGCTGCGCGACCGCCGCGTCCGCGATTCCGAGGGATTGACCATCATCGAGGAGCCGCGGGTCATCCGCCGCGCCAGGCACAAGAGCTATCCCTTCCACACGGTGTATTTCTGCCCCGAACAGCTCTTCAGCGGGGAAGCGGCCGACCTGGAGCTGCTGGCCGAGCTGCGGCGGGACGCCGAGGCCGGCAAGTGGGATCTGGTCGAGCTGGCGCCCCACGTGATGAGCAAGGTCTCGTATCGGGATCAGCCGGCCGGGATGCTGGTGATGGCGCCGCAGTCCCGCTCGACGCTCGCCGATCTGAAACTGCCGGCCGCCCCCCTGCTGGTGATCCTGGACGGGCTGCAGAAACCGGGAAATCTCGGCGGCATCCTGCGCACTGCGGACGCGGCCGCCGCGGACGCGGTCATCATCTGCGGATTGGGCACCGACATCTTCAACCCGAACGTGTTGCGCGCCTCCACCGGTGCGTTCTTCTCGGTGCCGACGGTCGAAACCGAGGCCGCGGAGGTGCGTCGATTCCTGCAGGAGCGGGGAATCAGGATCGTGGCCACGACTCCCGACGCGACCGAAGTCTATTCCGAAACCGATCTGAGCGGGCCCACCGCGCTGGTGATGGGCGCCGAAGACCGCGGGTTGGACGCAGCCTGGCTGGACCGGGACTTCGCCCTGGTGAAAATCCCGATGCAGGGCGAGGCCGATTCCCTGAACGTCGGCGTGGCGGCGGCCGTGGTCCTGTTCGAGGCCGTGCGTCAACGCGGCGCAACGGGAAAGGAATGATCGAGATGAGAAAGACGATACCGACTGTCGCCCTGCTGGTAGCCGCCGCTGTCCTGATCCCCTGCCGGGCCGCCGCCGAAATTGCTCCCGCCGAGGTCGGCGCCTTCAGCATCGTCAACAGCGTCACCCTGCCCTGCTCACCGCTGGAAGCCTACGACGCGATGACCGGAGACATCTCGGGCTGGTGGGATCATCATTTATCGGCCGAACCGGCCGCCCTGCTGATCGAGCCCCGCCCCGGCGGCGGTTTCCGGGAAGAATTCGGGGACGGCGAAGACGGCGTCCGCCATGCCGTCGTGATCCACGCCGACCGCGGCGTCCGCCTTACCATGGAGGGCCCCCTCGGTCTGAGCGGATTTGCAATCACAATGGTCACGACCTATGAATTCACCGCGGTCGGCGACGGCACCAAGGTGACCGTTACCGCCAATCTCTCCGGCCAGATCGAGCCGGGCTGGGACGAGGCGGTGGACCGCACCTGGCGTCATTTCCTGAACGACCGTCTGCTGCCCTACGTAAAGGGCGGGTTCGTCCCGCTGGACTAGAGAGGATCCCGGCGATGTTCGATTTAGAGACCGGAGAATTATTGCTGCGCCTGTGCGCCGCAGCCATGCTCGGAGGCCTGGTCGGCCTCGAACGCGACGTACACGGACGAGCCGCCGGACTGCGGACCCATATGCTGGTGGCAATGGGAGCCGGCCTGTTCATGATCCTATCCGAATTGGTGGCCGCCCACGGCAACGCGGCCATCGCCGGCGACGGTATCGGTCGTTACGCCGATCCGGGACGCATCGCCGCCCAGGTCGTCACCGGCATCGGTTTCCTGGGCGCGGGAACGATCATCAAGGAAGGGTTCACCATCCGCGGCCTGACCACCGCGGCCACGCTCTGGGTCGTGGCCGCAATCGGCCTGGCCGCAGGCGCCGGCGAATTCGTCCTGGCCGCCGGAGGCACGGCCCTGGCGATCCTGGGATTGATGCTGCTGAGCTACGCCGAGCGCGGATATCGCAAGGACGCCTACCGTATCCTCCGGATCGAAACCGATATCGACATCGACCCGTCGCTGATCGTCAACGCGGTCAAGAGCAAACGCGTGCGCATCATCTTCTACGACATGGACCGGGACTACGAAACCGGGCGGATGACGGTGAACCTCTCGCTGCGCCTGCATCACAGGGGGACCACCGACAAGCTCAGCCATCTGCTGATCAAGCATCTGGTCGATGCCGGCATCCCCCTGAAGACCGTCGGTTGGCATCATCCCTGAGAGCCGCTTCGCCGCCGGGGCGCGATCGAAGGAGTCGGCATGGCTGAAGATATCCGGATCGGGATCCGCCTCGGCGCCGAGTCGGACGCGCCGCGGATCGCCGCCTTCAACGGCTCGGTGGCCCGCGAGACCGAAGGCCGCGAAATCCCCGCGGACCTGCTTCTCGAAGGCGTCGTCAACCTGATCCGGCGCCCGCAATACGGCTTCTACCTGGTGGCTGCGATCGCAGACCGCATCGTGGCTTCGCTGATGGTCACGACCGAATGGAGCGACTGGAGCAACGGCTTCTACTGGTGGCTGCAAAGCGTCTACGTCGTTCCCGAAATGCGGGGCCGGGGAATCCTGCGCCTGATGTACGAGCACGTCGGGACGATGGCCGCCGCCGGCGGCGACGTTCGCGGACTGCGGCTCTACGTGGACCGGGAAAACGACACCGCGATCGGCGCCTACCGCCGGTTGGGCATGCAGGAGACCGAGTACCGCATTTTCGAGGATATCCACGACTGACAGCTCCGTCACGGCGCCGAGGTGGTCATGGGACGCAACATCGAGATCAAGGCCCGGACAGCCGATCCGAAGCGTTTGCACAGCCTGGCGTCGGCGGCCGCCGACGGTCCGGCCGTGCTGATCGAGCAGCACGACACCTTCTACAACACATCGCGCGGCAGATTGAAGCTGCGCCGCCAGAACGGTCGTCCGGCCGAGTTGATCTGGTACCTGCGCCCCGACTCCCGCGACCCCGTCCCCTCCGATTACAGCATCGCGATAGTTTCCGATCCCGGATCGGTCGACCGGGCCCTGGCAGCCGCCCGCGGACGGCGGGGAGTCGTGGCCAAGCGCCGCAGCCTCCTTCTCAGCGGGCGCACGCGCATCCATCTGGACGAAGTGGAAGGCCTGGGCCATTTCCTCGAACTCGAAGTCGTGCTGGAACCCGGCGAAAGCCTGGAATCCGGGCTTATCGAGGCCGAAAGGCTGATGGCGAGGCTGGAGATCGAGGAATCGGATCTGCTCGAAGAAGCATATATCGATCTTCTGGTCGCGGCCGATTCGGCCGGAGCCGCCCGCGGCAGCTGAAAATCAACTGGACTTGCCGCTTGCCGTATCCATGAATTACCTACATTTTTCAGGTTGATCAGCTTGTCCGCTCGGTAAAGATCCAAATCGGAGGGAATTCCATGCGCGTCATGACCCGTGAGAATCTGCTGGCCGCATTCGCCGGCGAGAGCCAGGCCCACATGAAATACGCCATCTTCGCCGACCAGGCCGACAAGGACGGATTCCCCGAGGTGGCCCGTCTGTTCCGTGCGATCAGCTATGCCGAGCGCGTTCACGCCGAGAACCATCTGCGCCAGCTCGGCGGCATCGAGAAGACGGCCGAGAATCTGGTCGGCGCCAAGGGCGGCGAGGATCACGAAGTCGACGAGATGTACCCGGCCTTCGAAGCGGTGGCCGAGTTGCAGCAGGAAAAAGGCGCCCTGCGCAGCATCCGCTACGCCCTGGAGGCCGAGAAGATCCATTCCGAGATGTACGGTGACGCTCACGCCGCGGTAACCGCCGGCGACGACATCCCGGCCGCCGCGGTCCGTGTCTGCCCCGTCTGCGGGCACACTGTCATCGGGGACGCGCCGGACAAATGCCCGGTCTGCAACGTTCCGCGCGATAAATACCGTGAATTCTAGAGCCTGGATGAAGAGGCCGGCCGGGTCACGTCCGGTCGGTCCGTAGTTCTTGAGAACAATCAATCACTCTCGTATACTCGGCCTTCGCCCCGGCGGCGTCCGAGCGCCGGGAGACCCCGGCGAAGCGACGGCTTCAGCCGACAGCGCCTCGCCGGGGAAATGCGGAGGCGCCAAACCCGTCTCCCCTGGAACTTCCAGGAAAGGAGCACCAAGATGTCCGGATCAAAGCCGGCCCCTGCTCATTACAAGCCCGTCAACAAGATGGAGTACCTTCACGATCCCATCCTGAACAAGGGCACCTGCTTCACCGAAGCGGAAAGAGACAAGCTGGGACTGCGTGGTTTGCTTCCCCCCCGCATCAACACCCCCGACGAACAGGCCCAGCGGGCCTACAACAACTTCTGCAGCAAGTCCAGCGACATCGAAAAGTTCATCTTCATGGCCGGCCTCCAGGAAAGAAACGAGACCCTCTACTTCAGGCTGGTGATGGATCACATCATCGAGATGATGCCCATCATCTACACCCCCACCGTGGGGCAGGCCTGTCAGGAATACGGTCAGATCTTCCGCCATCCGCGCGGTCTGTTCATCACCGCCACCGACAAGGGGAAATTCGCCGACATCCTGCGCAACTGGCCGCATAAGGACGTCCGCGTGATCGTCGTCACCGACGGCGAGCGGATCCTCGGCCTGGGCGATCTCGGGGCTGACGGCATGGGCATCCCGGTGGGCAAGCTGAACCTCTACACCGCATGCTCAGGGGTCCATCCCGAATTCTGCCTGCCGATCACCCTCGACTTCGGCACCAATAACGGCGCGTTGCTCAGCGACCCGCTCTACATCGGTGTCCAGAAGGAACGCATCCGCGGCCAGGAATACGACGATCTGATCGAGGAATTCGTTCAGGCCGTGCAGGAGGTCTATCCCAACTGCCTGCTGCAGTGGGAGGACTTCGCCAACATCAACGCCTTCCGCCTGCTGCAGAACTACCGCGACCGGATCTGCACCTTCGACGACGACATCCAGGGCACCGGCTCGGTGGCGTTGTCCGGGCTCTATTCGGCCATGCGCATGACCGGCGGCAAGCTGACCAACCAGAAGATCCTGTTCCTCGGCGCCGGCGAGGCCGGCATCGGCATCGCCGACATCATCTGCTCGGCGATGGTCGACGAGGGACTGACCCGCGAAGAGGCCCGCGCCCGCTGCTGGTTCGTGGATTCGAAGGGGTTGGTCGTCAAGGGGCGGTCCGGGAAGCTGGCCGAGCACAAGGTGAACTACGCGCATGAGCATCCCGAGGTGCCGGACCTGAAGTCGGCGGTCGAGGATCTGCAGCCCACGGCCCTGTTCGGCTGCTCGGGCATGCCGCAGACGTTTACCCGGGAGATCGTCGAGATGATGGGCCGTTTCAACGAACGCCCGATCGTCTTCGCGCTTTCGAACCCGACCTCCAAGGCCGAGTGCACCGCCGAGCAGGCCTATCGCTGGACCGGCGGCCGCGCCATTTTCGCCAGCGGCAGCCCGTTCGACCCTGTCGAGATCGAGGGCAAGAAGCTCTGCCCCGGGCAGGGCAACAACGCCTACATCTTCCCCGGAGTCGGCCTGGGCGTGATCGCCACCGAGGCTTCCCGCGTCACCGACGAGATGTTCTTCGCCGCCGCCAAGGAACTGGCCCAGCTGGTTTCCGAGGATGATCTGAAACACGGTTGCTGCTACCCGCCGCTGACCAGCATCCGCGAGGTTTCGGTGAATATCGCCATGGCGGTTGCCGAGATGGCCTACGACCGCGGCCTGGCCCGGGCGCCGCGCCCGGACGATCTCAAGGCCCATATCCTCTCGATGATGTACCAGCCCGAGTATAAGGATATTATCTAGATTGCCTGAGCAAAGGCCGGACCCTGCAGGGTCCGGCCTTTTTTTCGTTCAGAGCAGAGGTGTCCCGAGGCAGCCAGGCTAGTGGTCGCAGAGATTGACCCCGGTGCGTAGGTCGTCCTCGAGCCAGGCGGTCACCAGTTCATCGGCCGTGGCGACCGCGGCTCCGACCTGGACCTGGATGCCGGCCTGCGCGAACAACGCCTGGGCCCGTGAACCCATGCCGCCGGCGATTATCATCCCGGCTCCCTGTTCGGCCAGCCAACGCGGCAGCACTCCCGGTTCATGGGCAGGCGGGGTCAGGCTGGTGGTGCCAACGATCTGTTTCTGCGGGATGTCGACTTCGACCAGGGCGAATTCCTCGCAATGACCGAAGTGGGCCGACAGCCTGCCTCCCGCCAAGGGAACTGCTATCTTCATCGGTTCTCCTTCCTTACTTGATCGACAATGCGCCGGAAACGGCGCTCCAGAGTTCAGCGAGGGCCGTCGCCGCGGGGGACGGTCCGTGTTCGACGACACTGACCGCCTCCATCTGGGCGGCGGTCACGGATTTGTCGTAGGGGATGCGGCCGTAGATCGGGATATCCCGCTCGGCGCACCAGGATGCGATGCCGTCGGCGGTTTCGACGTCGAGGTCGCATTTGTTGATACAGACCGCGGTCGGAACTTTGAAATGATCCGCCAACTCGACCAGTCGCTCCAGGTCGTGCCTGCCCGAAACCGTGGGTTCGGTCACCGCCAACAACAGATCGGCTCCGGTCAGCGTCGAGATGACCGGGCAACCGATCCCGGGAGGGCCGTCGATCAGTACCGTTGCGATGCCTCGCTCGACGGCCGCGTTCCGGGCGTGTTCACGAACCAGATTGACCAGTTTGCCCGAGTTCTCGCCGCCGGTGCCGAGTTTGGCGTGGACCATCGGACCGCAACGGGTCTCGGAAACGAACCACTCGCCGCAGAGTCGCTGCGGAAAATCGATCGCGCCGCCGGGGCAGAAATGCACGCAGACTCCGCAGCCCTCGCAGGACAGTGGATCTATCTCCATCGCCCCTTCCGCGTTCTCTGCGACCGCGCCGAAATTGCAGACCTCGCGGCACATCCCGCAGTCCAGGCAACGGGAGGGATCTATCTTGGCCAGATTGCCGGCGATGAAATCCTCGCGCCGCTTCACTTCCGGTTCGAGCAACAGGTACAGATCCGCGGCGTCGACATCGCAATCGGCCAAGGCGACCTTGCCGGCCAGAACAGCCAGTGATGCGGTCACACTGGTTTTGCCGGTGCCGCCCTTGCCGCTGCACACCACCAATTCACGCGGTTTCAAATGATTGCCTCCTGCAGGGCCCGTGTCTCCAGTGTTTCCAGCAGCCGCCTGAACGAATCCTTCAGTTCCGGCACCGCGTCGACAGCCATTTCGCCGCGGGCGTAGGCCTCGGCCACGCGCCGGTCGTCGGGAAACGCAGCCACCAGCGGGATGTCCTCGTCGGCGCAGAACCGCAGGATCCGATCGTCGCCGACGCCGGTCCGGTTGACCGCGACGGCGAAAGGCAGTTTCATCTCCCGGACCAGATCCACGGCCAATCTCAGATCGTTTAATCCGAAAGGCGTGGGTTCGGTCACCAGCAGCACGAAATCACTGTTTTTCAGGGCCGCCACGACCGGGCAGGACGTGCCCGGCGGAGCATCGATCAGCACCAGCCCTTCATCGTCCCCTGTCGTCGCCAGAACAGCGTCGATCAGGGGCGGGGCCTGGACCTCGCCCACCCTCAACCGCCCGTGGGTGAAACGAAATCCACGCACCCGCCCCGTCTGCACGACGCCCACTTCGCGGGCGCCGGGCAGAATCGCGCCGGCGGGACAGATCCTGAAACAGCCGCCACAGCCATGGCACAGTTCCGGAAAAACCATCACCGAATCCGGCAGGCAGGCCAGCGCATTGAAAGCGCAGATCTGGCTGCAGAGCCCGCAATGATTGCACTTCTCTGCGTCGATGGTCGGGATACGCAGGGTCACGGTGCGCGTATCCTCCCAATCCGGGCGCAGGAAGAGATGGCCGTTCGGAGCTTCGACGTCGCAGTCGAGCAATTCGACCCGACGCCCCAGTTCCGCCGCGACCACGGCCAGGTTGGTGGCCAAGGTCGTTTTGCCGGTTCCACCCTTCCCGCTGGCGATGGCGATCCGCATTCTCCGTCCTCCGGTTTTCGATCCGCTACAGATGCTTGCTACTTGTCGGCCTACTTCTGCTCCAACTTCTCCAGCCGTTTGCCCAGGCCGGCGATAGCCTTCTCGATGCCGGCCAGCGCGGAGCGCAGCCCCATGGTATCGTTTGCAGGCTCCATCGGCTGAGCGGCTTCCACGGGCACGGGCGCGGAGTTCCAACCCCAACCACGTCCCCGGCCCATTCCCATTCCCATTCCTCGGCCCATACCGCGACCCATGCCGCGACCCGGGGCAGGATTGGCGTATCCCGGCGTTTCGTATCCGTTGCAATACCCGAGTCCACGCCCCGTGCGCGGTCCCATTCCGCTCGGTCCTGTTCGATCTCCGGCTGGCATGCCCGTCTCCTTCCGTTTGTCCGGCGCCGTGAATCCGGCTCCGGGACGTTCATCTAGACCCAGTGTCCTTCGACGTCGGCCGCGGCCGTGGGCTGGATGTCTCCCGCCTTGTAGCCGGCGACCGCCGCGGACACCTTGCCGTCCAAGCCGACACAAACCTTCACTCCAGCCGCCTGCAGGACGCGAAACGCCTTGGGCCCGCAATGGCCGGTGAGCACGGCTTCGACGCCGCGCGCGACCACGTTCTGGGCCGCCTGGACCCCGGCGCCCTGCATGGCTTCGAGGTTCTGGGTGTTGTCGACGACCTCATGCGCACCGGTTTCCAGATCCACTTCGATCAGGCAACGGGCCCTGGCGAAGCGTTGGTCGATCTCGCTCTCCATATCAGCGCCCTGCGAAGTGACGATTATCTTCATCGGTTTCTCCTTCCGCCGCGGTCGGCTCCGGGTTTCCCGGCTCCCCGATCAGCAGCGTCATTATCCAGTCCTTGGCCTCGGCCGGTGCCTTGGCCTTGCCTCTGGCCCTGTCCCTGGCCCTGTCCCTGGCCCTGTCCGCGCCCCATGCCGCGGCCCTGACCCTGTCCTTGTCCTTGTCCCTGGCCCTGTCCGCGACCCATGCCGCGGCCCTGACCCTGTCCTTGTCCCTGGCCCTGCCCGCGGCCCATGCCGCGGCCCTGACCTTGTCCTTGTCCCTGGCCCTGTCCGCGACCCATGCCTCGGCCCTGGCCCGAACCTGCTTCGTTATTCATGTTTCTTCCCTTTCCCCTGCCGCAACCCATGGCCGATTTCCATCCCCGGCCCCGGCAGCAACCGGGTAGGCAGTATTCGCTGTTTCCCAGGCGGTCTTCCCGCCAAGCGTTAATCAGTTCCTCGACATCACCGGCCAGGAACGGGGCCACCTGCATGCCGGCGGCTTCGATCGCCGCCTGCAACGAGCAGGAAACCGCTCCGCAGAGCAGAACCGTAGCCCCGCAATCAGCCAGCGCCCTGATCAGGGAAGCGGGATCTCCCGGCACCTCGATCTCGCGCCTCGCGGCAACATCTTCACCGGACGGATCGACCAGCATGAGGCGCCGGGCGGTGTCGAGCACCGGTGAAATGCGTCCTTCCCTGATCGATATCGCCATCAACATTCTTGTTCCTCCGCCCTCCGTTACCGCATCTAACATGCCAATTCCCCGCGATCAGGAATCATCACGTCAAGTCATTGTAATGATTTGATTTAAAGATTATGAAGTTGGACCGGAAATAGTCCCCGGAAGAGGCTACCGTCGCATTTGGTGTCGATAGGGGGCTTTTCTATAGCAGCGTATTCGCGACGCTACCGGCGCCTGCTGCTGCGCCCGTCCTGCTTGGGGAGATCGAGGCCGAGCGCCTCGATCTTGCGCATGAGGGTGGTCTTGTGGACGCCGAGCGAGTCGGCCGCGGCCTGGCGGTTCCAATCGCAACGACGCAACACTTCGCGGATGGTCCGGCGCTCCATGTCCTTCAGGGTGCGCGGCGGAGATTCGCCGGATCGGTCCGGCAATCCGGAGCGCAACGACGCCGGCAGATGCTCGGGCAGGATCGTGTCGCCGGGACAGATCACGAAGGCGTGCTCGACCAGATTCGACAGTTCGCGCACGTTGCCGGGAAAGTCGTGCTGCGACAACCGGGCCAGGGTTTCGGGGGCCGCCTCCAACACCTCACGACCGTTGATCCGGTTCAGCTTGCCGATGAAATGATCCACCAGCAGCGGGATGTCCTCGGTCCGGTCACGCAAGGGCGGCAATTCGATCCGCACGACATCGAGACGGTAGAGCAGATCGCTGCGGAATCGGCCGGCTTCGGCCAAGGCGTTCAGATCGCGGTTGGTGGCGGCGATCACCCGGGTATCGGTCCGCTCGGGCGCGGCGCCGCCCAAAGGGACGAACGTCCGCTCCTGCAGCACGCGCAGCAACCGCACCTGCAACGCGGGCGAGATGTCGCCGATCTCGTCGAGAAAGAGGGTGCCCCCGCGAGCCTGGGCGAAACGGCCTTCCCGATCGCGGACGGCTCCGGTGAAAGCTCCCGCCCGGTGGCCGAACAGTTCCGACTCCAGCAGACTATCCGGCAGCGCCGCAGCGTTGATCGCCACGAAAGGGCCCTCGCTACGCGGTCCTATATTATGGATGGTGCGGGCGATGAGCTCCTTGCCGGTGCCGCTCTCGCCGGTGATCAGCAACGTCGATTCGGCTTCGGCCAACTGCGGCAGTATCGACAACAACCGGCCCATCAGCGGACTGCGGGTGATGATGTCGCTGAACCCGACATCGCCGGCCAGTTCCTTGCGCAACTCGGTCACCTGACGCAGATCCCGGAAAGTCTCCACACCGCCGACCACTGCGCCGCTCTCGTCGCGCAGCAGGGCGGTCGAGATGGATACCGGCAGCTGACGTCCATCCGAATCGACAATGTAGATGGCCTGGCCCACGATCGGCTGGCCGTCGTCCATGGTCCGGCGCAGGCAGCATTCCGAATCGCAGACATTCGCGCGGAAAACCTCGCAACACGGCCTGCCCACGGCCTCGGCGCGGGATATGCCCAGTATCCGCTCGGCAGCCTGGTTGAAGGATGTGATGCGCCAGTCCGGCCCGACGGTGAAGACGCCGTCGGCGATCGAATCGAGGATGGTCGCATAGCGCAGGGAATCGGGCAGGTTCGTATCCGCCCCACCCCCGTTCCCGCCCGGAAAACCGCTCAAGAAACCGATCCCCCTTCCCCGCGCAGGAAAGAGCGGCGGAATCGCCCGGCGATCCGGTTGAGCTTGGTGTCGGTCTGGAAGCCGCCCTGCTGGACCGAGGCCACCATCAAAGCGTAGGCCTCCTTCTCCGGCACGTCGATCAACTTGGCGATGCGCAGGATCTCTTCGCTCTCGCTGTCCATCAAGGCGCCGTCGGCAACGGCGATGCGGGTCAGGGCCGAAAGCACGAAACCCTTCTCCTGGGGCCCGCCTTCGGCTGCGATGACCTTCGCCGCCTCGGGCAGCTGCTTGTCGATCTCGGCCCGGTCGGTGACGATTTCGTTCTCCGGCTCGTCGGTGAAGACATCGTGCAGCATCTGGACCAGGATCTTGACTTCCTCGTCGTTGACATCCCGGTCGGCGCCCAGGACCAGCGCCCCGCCCAGGGCCAGCATCCGCATCATCGCCGTTTGCAGCGGTGTGGTGGGATGGCGCCGCGTGAGCCGGATCAGATCGTCGATGCCCTGCTCGAGGTCGTCGTCGGAAAGATCGCCGCCCGATATCGAGCAGTCGTTGCGCGCCGCCCTTTTCGAGCGCGAGAACAACTCCAGCGCCTTGAGCCGGATCGGCAGCAACGGATGCGAGGCGAAGGCCTCTTCGATCAACTCGGCCGAACCGCCGATCTCATCGATCTGGGCCACCAGATCGTCGACTTCGAGATTGAGATTCTTCTCGCTCAGCCCGAAGGTGACTTTCAGCAGCGATCGCGAAGCGGCGTGGAAATCCCGGCAGGCCAGCAGGCCGGCGCGGTCGGCGCTGACCTCGGCCTTCTTGCGCCAGCGCAGAAAAAGGCTTTCGCCGAAAGGCGGCAGCACGGTCGCCGCCGGGTTGTCGTCGTCCATCGACATCAGACCGTTGAGGCGGTTGTGGCCGAAAAGGAAATGACCCAGCTCGTGACCGAGGACGAACTTCAACTCGGTGTCCTCGAGTCCCTCGAGCGCGCCGGCGGTGACGCCGATCAGGGAATGGGTCTTGTCCTCGCGTACGTCCAGCACCGCGAACGCGTTCATCTCGTGATCGGGCAGGCAGAAGACCTCGGCCTGGCTCTCGATCTGCAGCCCCTCGCAGGCCTCGCCGAAGATGCGGAAAATGCGTGGCGAGAGACGCTCGGTCAGGCGGATACCGTGCTTGAGCATCTTTTCGCGAATGCCCCGGTCGTGGCGACGCCGGTTCTCTTCGAATGTGTCCAGGTAATCCCCGACACGGTATGAATCGTAGAGTTCCTTGACATCGGCGGCGTCGCCGCGATAGCAGATGTCTTCCCAGTTCAACGCCATGTCACACCTTCCGGTCTGCGGCATCGGGCACCGCGAACTGTATTCGTCGTCGGTAAAGCGGACGGTCCCGCCGACCCGTAGGACCTAGTTTCCACCCAAACCCGCCGCTTGTCCACCTCGCCCCCCCGCGGGCGGGGTTTACCTCGGTGCGGGACCGTGATAACCTGATCAGGACCGCCGCCGGGATGTCGGGGCGGACGGTCGATCCGACTCTCCGGCCATCCAACACGGCCGGCGACAGACACGGAGAGCGAAACGATGGTCAAGACAATCTACGTCGGCAATCTTCCGCCTGCCGCCACTGTCGAGGATCTGCGCCGGCTATTCGCCGTGCACGGCGACGTAGCCTCGGTCAAGCTGGTCACCGACCGCGAAACCGGCCTCCCCCGCGGATTCGGCTTCGTCGAGATGCAAGACGACCGGGTCGAGGCCGCGGTAACAGCTCTCGACGGCAAGGATTTCGCCGGCAACTCCCTGCGGGTCAGCGAGGCCCACGAGCGAGGCGAAAGACAACCTCAGCGACGCTGGTAGCCCGGAATCAGCACCTTCCAGCCCGGCAGAAAGCATCTGTCCAGCTTTGTCTTACCCTATTTCAATAAAAAATGTTATCATTGTGCAACTGACGCACACCCAACCACTGGGAGAATAGTGAATATGTCGAAATCTCGCCCGATCGCCCCTGTCCGTCTCGCCGTGCTGGCGGTCGTGCTGACAGTCGTCAGCTTCGTTCCGTCGACCTCGATGGCCCAATACTCCATCGGCGACACCCTGACGGTCATCCAGAAACCGTTGCTGAACATCCCGTCGATCGTCTTCCCGGGCCAGACACTGGATATCGACTGCGAGGCCGCCCCCCTGACCACCGGCTGGCAGGCCTGGCTCGCGAGCAACGGTCAGACAGTGCCGTTGACCGTGACCTCGGCCGCATACTCGCCGAGCACCCTGTGGTGGCGGTTGGAGGCGACGGTCCCGGCCGATCTCCCCTGCACGCTCTACGACCTGCACGTCTCCGCCGACGGCGGCATCCTGGACGGCACCCACAACGCGGTGCGCGTGATCCCGTCTTTCCGTGACGACTGGTACTTCATCCAGATCACCGACACGCATATGCCGACCCACAAGTACTACTACCAGTCCGGCGCCGAAACCGACAGCACCGAGATGGAAGACATGCGCGAAGTGCTGAAGGACATCAACCTGGTCAATCCCGAGTTCGTGCTGATGACCGGCGACCTGGTCAACGAGGGCGAGTTGGAGGACTTCCTCCTGCGGCGCTATTACAGCCGCGCCCAGGGCATCCTCGGCGAGTTCGAGGTGCCGGTCTTCCTGGTCTCGGGCAACCACGACCTCGGCGGCTGGGACGACACGCCGCCTTCCGACGGCACCGCGCGGCGCGACTGGTGGCGTTTCTTCGGTTGGAAGCGGCTCGACTCGCCGCCCGCCGGAGCTCCGTGGTACACCCAGAACTACAGCTTCGACTACGGCCCGGTCCATTTCACCGGGCTCGAGGCCTATAACAACTACGACAGTTGGCGCTACTACATCTACGGGTCCGACAGCTTCACCGACGGCCAGATGAACTGGCTGGCGAACGATGTCGCCGCGGCGGCTGGCAGCACATCCAAAGTGGCTTTCTACCATTATGATTTCGATGGGGAAGTCGACCTGCCCGGCCTCGACATCGACATCGCCCTGGCCGGCCACGTGCATAACGACGGCCGCAGCGGCCGCTTCTACACCACCGAGAGCGTCTGCGACGGCGAGCGGGCGTGGCGCGTGGTCAAGGTGAGCAACGGCGAGTTGGACGTGCGCTCGACATTGAGCTCCGGATCCGACGGCAACAACCTGACCGTAAGCTACAGCCCGGCCAACGACGGCACCGCCGAGGCGATCACCGCCACGGTCAACAGCAGCCTGGCCGAGGGATTCGCCAACGCCCTGGTGAAGTTCGTCATGCCCGCCGGCCTGAACAACTTCGCGATCACCGGCGGCGTGCTGGTCGAGCGCGAGATCGGCAGCGAGACCCAGATCTGCCACGTCGAGTTCGATCTGCCGGCCAATGGTTCGCGGCAGATCACGATCGAGGGCCAGGTCACCGACGTGCCCGACACGCCGGCCGCCCTGAAGCTGGGCCTGGGCAACCATCCCAACCCGTTCAACCCGGTGACCACCGTGTCGTTCACTCTCTCGGAAGCCGGTTCGGCGCGGCTGGCGGTCTTCGACGCCCGCGGCCAGCAGATCGCATTGCTTGCCGACGGCTCATACCCAGCCGGCGACCACGATGTCCGCTGGGACGGCCGTGACCAGAGCGGTCAGACCATGCCCTCGGGCGTCTACTTCGCCCGTCTGGACACCGGCGCCGGCGGCCGCACCCACAAGCTGGTTCTCGCCCGCTGATGGCCTGGCGATCTCCCGCCGATCGCCCTCCTATTCCCGCAAAGCCGATGCTCCACCGGGGCCGCGCAAAAAACCGCGGCCCCGGATGGGGCCGCGGCGGAGGATTTGGGTGAGGGCGGCGAGGCTTCTTATCCCTATCGAAGCCCCGCCTCGTCGCTTTCGAGGACCTGGGTCGCCCGCCGGGTGATCGCCGCGACGCCTCGGCCCCTCTAATACCATCGCGCAATCCGGGTTCCCGTCTTTTCAGGGAAATTCCGGATCACTCCGCTTCGAGCGGCCGCAGCGTCACCCGGTACAGCTTCCTCCGCTTTTCGACTCCGTAGTAGACCAGCGATCCGTCCGCCTCGAACTCGACGGCCTCGATGGCGCCGACCTGGATCACCTGGCAGGGTTGGACAACTTCTGCTGGTGCGACCCGGTAAAGTCCGCCAAAACGCCCGACGGTGAATACAAGCTGGCTCAACTGGTGCGCTCCAATATGGCCATCTTTGATTATACCACCGCCTA
>CAZYDJ010000045.1:16181-17660 GCA_964646035.1 uncultured Fibrobacteraceae bacterium
CACAAAGACCTCGAAGCCGCCTATCACCACTACCTCGTGATCCTCTTGCTGTGAGGCGCGATACGCCACATCGCGGCCGTCCGGGCTGAACGCCGGCGGCGTGCAGACCACCCCGTATACCGGGCCGCGCTCGCCGTCGATCATCACGCTCCAGCCGCCGGCGACCAAGGCGCTATAGGCGAAACGCCCGCCGTCGGGGCTGAACTTGACCGAAGTGGCGTAGGACTGGCCGCCGTACTCCACGCCGTCGACGATCACCGGCATGTTTTCGGTATCGACCCGCCACGAGTAGCCGATGTGCTCGCGGTCGGCGCTGGTGGTGAACTTCTGGTAGTCGAAGATGCCGGTCATTTCGCCCAGGCGGCGGTCCTCGGCGTAGAAGACGCGCCGGTTGCCGGTCGAATCGAGGTAGGAAGTGTAGAAGAGGACATCGTGAGCGGAGAATGTTGGCGTGGCCACGCTGTAGGATCCGGGACCGGCGATCGAATCGCAGACCACGAAGGTGTTGCCGGTCGCCTGGTCCGAGGCCCAATAGGCAAAGCGCTCGCCGTCGGAGCTGAAGATCGGCGCCAGAGCGTGATAATGCCGCCCGTAGACCTTGTGGTTCAGCGTCATGTAGCCGCTGTTCGGGCCGTTGACGCCGTAGGCGATGTCGTGTCCGGCCGGCGAGATGACCGGCTGGGTGACTTCGGGATATGGGCCGTGCAGTTCGCCGTCCTGGACCACATACCAGTCGTCGCCGCGGGCGCCGACGTAGGCGGCGACTTGCCCGTCGTCCGAGAAGACGAGCATATGAGCGTTCATGTCGAATACGGGGCCGGCGACGCCGTCTATCACTGCGTGGTGCTCGTCCCCGTCACCGGCAAAGTATCCGTGACGCGATCCGTCGGGACTGAAATAGAGGTAGGGTCCGCCCTCGGGGCCGGTGATGAAATCCCATTTCTGCTCGGGCTGTCCGTCGATGACCGCGAAGAAATAATCGGGGCTGCCCTTCTTCAGTTTCACCGCCATGAATCCGTAGCGGGATCCGTCGGGGCTGAAGGAAACCTCCTCACCGAGGATGAAGTCGTACTCGCCGATCTTCTCGCCGTCGACGAAGACCGCGGCCTTTTTCGAATTCTCGGCCGTCAGCCAGGCGGCGCGCGACCCGTCCGGGCTGAAGGTCAGCGACACGAAGCTGCGGGCGCGCTCCCCGTCGCCGAGGCCCTCGACCCAGACATAGCCCTTGGAGCCGCAATCCACCGTGACCGCGGGGCGGCTGCGGTCCTCGCTGACGAAGAACCGCTTGATCCGGTCGCCGCGACCGGTCTCCAGCAACAGTTCGCGGGTCACGACATAGCGGCCCAGGGTATCGGGCGCGACCACGGCCGGATCATCCGCGGCGGCGACAGGCTGCGGCGCGGCCAGCATTGCAGCGAGCACAATCGCCGCGAACACGGCCGGCATAACGATGGCCGGGCAACAGAGGATCGGCAGACG
>CAZYDJ010000046.1:0-17564 GCA_964646035.1 uncultured Fibrobacteraceae bacterium
CGAAAACAGCGGTTCCGGCGGTGGTGCGCAGCAGGATCAGGGCGAAAATGAACTGCAGGCCGAGTCCCCAGCCGACCGTGCGCCAGGCGATGACCCGGCGGTTGTTGCTGAAGATCCAGGCCAGCGCCAGCAGCACCGGTATTCCGATCAGGGACAGCGTGTTGTGCCAGGTCATTTATTCTCCCTCGGCGTCGCCTGGGGCGGGGACGGATTCCGGCGCGGGATTTCCGCAGTCGTCGCAGCACCGCCGCCGGGTTTCGGAGGCGGTTCAGGGACAATACTTTAAGCCGACGACCGGGGTTTTTCCAAGTTGTTTCGGCGTAATGGCCCGGAGCGATTGACAGTTGTCCGGAGGCCCGGTATCTTTTGCGCTCAAGATGAACAGCCACGACAACAACCCACCACCAGTGATCATCGGCATTGCCGGGGGCTCCGGTTCCGGCAAGACCACCGTAGGTCTGCGCATCATGGAACAGGCGCCGGGCAAGACGGTGCTGATCATCCACCACGACTCCTATTACCGCGACAACAGCCACTTGCCTCTGAAGGACCGCGCCAAGATCAACTACGATCATCCGTCGGCCTTCGAGACCGAATTGCTGGTCGACCACCTGCAGGAAATCAGGCAGGGCAGGCCGGTCGAGATCCCGACCTACGACTACGCCGCCCACTCGCGGCTGCCGCAGACCGATCATGTGGAACCGGCGGACATCATCTTCGTCGAGGGCATCCTGGTCCTGGAATCGGTGGCGTTGCGGGATCTGATGGACATCCGATTATATGTGGATGTGGATGCGGACGAGCGGTTCATCCGCCGTCTGCGGCGGGACACGGCCGAACGGGGCCGCACTCCCGAATCGGTGATCCACCAGTACCAGCAGGTCGTCAAGCCGATGCATCTGCAGTTCGTCGAGCCGTCCAAGCGGTTCGCGCATCTGATCATTCCCGAGGGGGGGCATAACCGCGTGGCGATCGACCTGATCGCGGCCAAGATCGCGGACGTGCTCCGAGCGAGGCGCAAGAACGGCGATTGAATCCGCCCTCATATCCGGAGGCCGAAATTGCAGTACGACGACCAGGAACTCATGCGCCGCGATCCCCTGATCGAGCGGATTCTCATCTCGTCCGCCGATATCCAGCAGCGGATCCATCAAATCGGCAACGAGATCAACCGCGACTACAAGGATTCCGTGCCGGTGCTGGTGAATATCCTCAAAGGCGCCTACGTCTTCCTCGCCGACCTGACGCGCACTCTCACGGTACATCACGAAGTCGACTTCATGGCGATCTCGAGCTATCACGGCGGCACCCAGAGCAGCGGGGTGGTCAAGATCGAGAAGGATCTGAAGGCCAACATCACCGACCGCGACGTGATCATCGTCGAAGACATCATCGATACCGGACTGACGATCAACCACCTGCTGGAACTGCTGCAGACCCGCAACCCGCGCAGCATCCGCGTCTGCACCCTGCTGGACAAGAAGTCCCGCCGCCTCAAGGAAGCCCAGATCGATTATTGCGGCTTCGAGATTCCCGACGAGTTCGTCATCGGTTTCGGTCTCGACTACGATGAGAAATACCGCAATCTGCCGTTCGTCGGGGTGCTCAAGCCCTGAGCCGGGACGAATCTTGCGGAGCAACGATCAGCAAAGGAACAACGCCATGGACAGCAATAGCGAAGGCCGTCCCGACGTCGCGGGCGGCTTCCCGGAGGGGCTCACCTTCGACGACATCCTGCTGGTGCCCCGCTACTCGGAAGTGATCCCCCGCGATATCGACCCCGGAACCAGCCTCGGCCGCGACCTCGAAATCAACATCCCGGTGCTCTCGTCGGCCATGGATACGGTCACCGAGGCCGACATGGCCATCGCGATGGCTCGCGAGGGCGGCATCGGCGTCATCCACAAGAACCTGTCGCCGGCGGAGCAGGCCGAGAACGTGGAGCGCGTCAAGCGCAGCGAGTCGGGAATGATCACCAACCCGATCACGATGGGACCCGACCGCCCGGTCGCGGACGCCCTGGAACTGATGAACCGCTACCGCATCTCCGGCGTGCCGATCACCGAGGGCGATCGTCTGGTCGGCATCCTGACCAATCGCGACCTGCGCTTCGTCAGCGACGTCACCCGTCCGGTGCGCGAATTGATGACCAGCGAAAACCTGATCACGGTGCCCGAGGGGACCACCCTGGACGAGGCCGCCGAGATCCTCCACCGCCACCGCATCGAAAAGCTGCTGGTGGTCAACGGCGGCGGCGATCTGCGCGGTCTGATCACGGTCAAGGACATCCAGAAGAAGCTCGACTATCCATACGCCAGCAAGGATTCGCACGGTCGGCTGCTTGCCGGGGCCGCTGTCGGGGTGGGCGGCGGAAATCATGAACGGGCCGACCTGCTGCTCGAGGCCGGAGTCGATCTGCTGGTCATCGACACCGCCCACGGTCATTCCCGCAACGTGCTGGACATGGTCCGCGCCGTTCGCGAGCGCCATCCCGAATCCCGGATCCTCGCCGGCAATATCGCCACCGCCGCCGCCGCCCGCGATCTGATCGCGGCCGGCGCCGACGCCCTCAAGGTGGGCATCGGGCCCGGCTCCATCTGCACCACGCGGGTGGTCGCCGGCATCGGAGTGCCACAGATCACCGCCATCACGAACGTGGCGTCGGTGGCGCGGGAGGCCGGGGTGCCGGTCATCGCCGACGGCGGCGTGAAGTATTCCGGCGACATCACCAAGGCGATCGCCGTCGGCGCCGACGCCGTGATGATCGGATCGCTCTTCGCCGGCACCGACGAGGCTCCCGGCGAGAAGGTCCTTTTCGAGGGCCGGGTATACAAGTCGTACCGCGGGATGGGATCCCTGCCGGCGATGGAGAAGGGCAGCAAGGACCGCTACTTCCAGGACTCGGTCACCGACCGGGACAAGCTGGTGCCCGAGGGAATCGAGGGCCGGCTGCCCTACAGCGGCCGGCTGCACGACATCCTCTTCCAGCTCGTCGGCGGTCTGCGCAGCGGGATGGGCTACTGCGGTTGCCGGACGATTCCCGATCTGCATCGGGACGCCGAGTTCGTGCGCATCACCGGCGCCGGCCTGCGCGAGAGCCATCCCCACGACGTCCACATCACGAAAGAGGCGCCCAACTACGGCACCCGATCCTGATTCCGGGCTCCGCCGTTGCCGTTGCAATTGCTTTTTCCGGGGGCTTCTCGAGGCCCCCGGATTCCCAACCGGAGTATTTCGATGATCGAGCGCTTACGCCGCATCCACCCCGATTTTCGCCGTCTGCTGGCGGCGACGCTCTTTTTCGGCGCGGCCAACGGCATCTTCACGGCGACCTTCAACAACTACCTCAGCGAGGTTCACGGACTGGGCGCCGAGGCCCGCGGCTGGCTGGAATTCCCGCGCGAACTGCCCGGCTTCCTGGTCATGTTCCTTTCGGCCGGGCTGCTGACCTTCCTGCGCGAGACGCGGATGGCGGCGCTGGCGATGCTGCTGACCGCCGCGGGAGCCGCCGGCCTGGGACTGGTCGCCAGCGAGGTGGCGCCGCTGGTCTTCTTCCTGATCATCTGGTCGATCGGTGATCACGTCATCTTCGCGGTGGAGGGGCCGGTGGGTTTGCTGCTGTCCAAGCAGGGCGGCGAAGGCCGGCGCCTGGGCCAGATCGGCGGGGCGCGGAATCTGGGCGTGATCCTCGGCGTCGGCGGGATATTCCTGCTGGCTCGGATCCTCGGCGACGCCTACACCGTTTTCTATCTGGTCGCGGCCGGTTGCGCCCTGGTCGCCGGCTGGTTCTATCTGCGTCTGCAGGTGGGACGGGGATCGCGTCCGTCGCGCCGGTTCGTCATGAAGCGCAAGTACGGGATCTTCTACGCCATCAGCGCCCTGTTCGGAGTGCGCAAGCAGATCTTCATGGCCTTCGGCGGCTGGGTCCTGGTCAGCATCCACGGTGTCCCGGTCTCGACCATCGCCCTGCTCTATTTCATCGCGGCCACTGTCGGGGTGGTGCTGCGCCCCCTGCTCGGGGATGTGATCGACTGGCTGGGCGAGCGCATCGTCCTGTCGGCCGACGAAGTGCTGATCCTTTTGATCTGCCTCTGCTACGCCTTCGCCTCGGACCTGCTGCCCCGGCCCTGGGACCTGCGCCTGCTCTACGCCGCCTACATCATGGACAGCGTCCTGTTCGCCCTGCGCATCGCGAGAACGACCTACCTCAAGAAGATCGTCGACGATCCGGACGAGATCACGCCGACCATCTCCATGGGCGTGACCATCGATCACGTAGTGGCGATGACCCTGCCCATCCTCTCGGGTTATGTCTGGGAGGCTTATGGATTCCGCTGGGTCTTTCTGATGGCGGCCGCGATCGCCGTGGCCGGCTTCTTCGTCTGCCTGCGCATCCGGGTGCCCGCTCCGGCCGCAGTCGCCGCTCCCGCCGCGCCCTCGGGTTCCGGCTGATCACCTATCTGGCCGCGTGACGCGGACATGTGATAGCATCCGATGCGCGCCCTGTTCATTCCTCCAACATCCCGGAGGTTCGTCATGCGTTTCGAGGATCGCGGCAAGTTGCTGCGCATAGTCGTCGACGAGAACACCAGGTTCGAGGGGATGCTGCTCTACGAGGCCATTGTCGAGGCGTGCCGCAGCGCCGGCATCGCCGGAGCTTCGGTCTACCGCGGCATCCTCGGCTACGGCGCCGATCAGATGATCCATTCGCAGCGGGTGCTCCGGCTGAGCGCCGATCTGCCGGTGACCATCGAGATCGTCGATTCCCCGGAGAATATCGAGATCGTCCTGCCGATGCTCGACACGATGATCGAGGACGGCCTGGTCACGATCGAAAACGTCCAGGTGATCCGCTACAGCAACGAGCAGGAGGATGCCTGATGCCGTCCCGCTGGGAGAGCAACCGCCTCTGCGCTCTGCTCGGGATCGAGCATCCCATCATCCAGGCGGGAATGATCCACAACAGCGGCGCCCGGCTGGCCGCCGCCGCCGCCGAGGCCGGCTGTCTGGGAGTGCTCGCGGCCGGCTCGATGCGTCCGGAGGATTTCCGCACCGAGTTGCGCTTGGCCCGCCGTCTGACCGATCGCCCGGTGGGAGTGAACCTGCCCCTGCTCTACAAGCATATCGGTGACTGCCTGGAGATCGCGCTGGCCGAGGGCGTCCGCGTCTTCATCACATCCGCCGGATCGCCGCGCCGGATCGTGGGGCGTCTGAAGAAAGAGGGATGCGTCAGCCTCCACGTGGCGGCGGCTCCCGAACTGGCCCGCAAATGCCAGGACGCCGGTTGCGACGCCGTGATCTGCGAGGGTTTCGAGGCCGGTGGACATAACGGGAGGGACGAGTTGACCACGATGGTGCTGGTTCCCCAGTGCGTCGCGGCGGTGTCGGTGCCGGTGGTGGCCGCCGGGGGGATCGCCGTGGGGGCCCAGATGGCGGCGGCCATGGCCCTGGGCGCCGCGGGAGTCCAGATCGGCTCCCGCTTCGCCGCCAGCCGCGAATCACTCGCCCACGACGCGTTCAAGGCCGCCGTGGTCGCCGCGGCTCCCGGAGACACCAAGCTCGTGCTCAAGAAACACATCCCGGTGAGGCTGCTGCGCAACAAGTTCCGCGACGCTGTCGAGGCATTGGAGGACGGCGGCGCGACGCGCGAAGAACTGGCCGAACTGCTGGGAGAGGGACGCGCCAGGCTCGGCATGGCCGAAGGCGATCTCGACGAGGGCGAACTCGAGATCGGCCAGGTGTCCGGCATGATCGGCGACATTCCCGGCGCGGCGGACATCGTCGCGAACCTGCTCGCGGGTTACGAGGCGGCCGTAGCCGCCCTGCGGCCGTGAGCGCCGCTCCGGTCACCCTGTCGGCCTGCCGGCTGCAGCAGTTGCTGTCTCCGCTCTGCGCCCGCAACGCAGTGGATCTGGCCGGTGCGGTGAGTCTGCCCGCCGTCCTGCCCCACGCCCCTGCCTGGCGCGATTGGATCGCCGAAGAACGCCACGGCGGCCTGTCCTATCTCACCCGCGATCCGGATCAACGCGCCGATCCCAGCCGTGACCGTCCCTGGGCGCGGACGGCCCTGGTTTTCGCCCAGCGTTATGTGGCGGGATGGAAACCGGGCGACTCCGCCGCCGCCGCCGGCGCCCTGAGCGGCAGGCCCTGGACCGAAGGCGTTTCCCGCTACGCCCGCGGCCGTGATTATCACGATGTGCTCGGCGCCGCTGTTCGCGACATCCTGGGCGGTCTGCGCGACGCCATGGAGCATGATCTAGGCAAGTCGGCACGCTCGTTGCGCGCCCATGCGAGCGTCGACGCCGGTCCCTATCTCGAACGCGAAATGGCCTGGTTGGCCGGCCTGGGATTTTTCGGCCGCAACACCTGTCTGATCCACCCGCGCCTGGGATCGGGATTTTTTCTGGCCGTCGTGCTGGTCGAGTTCGCGGTTCCGGATCTGGAATCCGCCGCCCGCCCTTTGGTGGGACCGCCCGCCCGCGGCGAACTTCCGTTCGCGGGAGATGGGATGGCTTCGCTCTGCGGCAACTGCACCCTCTGCCTCGACGCCTGCCCTACCGGGGCCCTGGTCGATCCTTTCGTTCTCGACGCGGGGAAATGCATCTCGACCTGGTCGATCGAATGGCGCGGCGGAGCTCCGGCGTCGGATCGGGAATCCCAGGGGGGATTGATCTTCGGCTGTGACATCTGCCAGGCCGTATGCCCCTGGAACCACAAGGCCCTACGCCTGAACGAAGCGGCCGGCAACGAAGCGGCCGGCAACGACGCGGCCGGCAACGAAGCGGGCCTAAGGGACGATGCCGGAATCGCCGCAGCCTACAGCGTCGACCCGGCCCATGCCGGGATCGATCTGGCGGATCTCATCTCGCTGGACGCCGCCGGCTTCCGGGATCGTTTCCGGCGTACTCCGTTGTGGCGGGCGCATCCGGAAGGGTTGCGGCGCAACGCGCTGGTGGTGGCGGCGAACACCGGCCGCAGCGAACTTGCCGATCGTATCGAGGCGGCGTCGCGGGGCGAGGACGCCCTGTCCGCCGAGGTGGCCGGCTGGGCTCTGGAGCGGCTTGCCGCGGGGGGAGGAGATCGGCGATGACGGGGACCGAGGCGGCCTGGTGGAAAACCATAGAGGGGGGAGACGTCCGCTGCACCCTCTGTCCGATCGGCTGCCGGCTGAAAGAGGGGAGGGACGGGCCCTGCGGCACCCGCGGCAATCGTGACGGCAGGATGGTCGCCCTGCAATACGGGCGCATCGTGGCCGCCGGGGTCGATCCCATCGAAAAGAAGCCCCTGTACCACTTCCATCCCGGCGCGCCGATTTTCTCGGTGGCCGCCCCCGGCTGCAACCTGCACTGTCTCTTCTGCCAGAACTGGAACATCAGCCAGCAGACCGGAGGGCCGACCCGTGAGGCGTCGCCGCGGGAAATCGTCGATCTGGCGCTCGATCAGGGATCTCTGGGGATCGCCTATACCTACAGCGAGCCCCTGGTCTGGTTCGAGTTCGTTCGTGACACCGCCGCTCTGGCCCGCGAGGCCGGGCTGCTCAACGTGGTCGTGACCAACGGATTCCTCGAACCCGGCCCCCTGGCCGAGCTGTTGCCCCTGCTGGACGCCGCCAACGTCGATCTCAAGTCGATGGACGACGATTTCTACCGGAAGATCTGCAAGGCGCGGCTGGGCCCGGTGCTGGATGCGATCAGGTCGATGCGCGCCGCCGGCATCCATCTCGAAATCACGAATCTGCTGATCCCGGGCCATAACGACCGCGACGATCAGATCGGGGAGTTGGTGGAATTCGTGGCCGGACTCGGCCGTGACGTCCCGCTGCACTTCTCCGCCTATCGCCCCGCCTGGAAGCTGGAAGCTCCGCCCACTCCCCGCTCCACCATGCAGCGGGCCCTCGGTCTGGGACGCGAGCGGCTGGATTACGTCTACGCCGGCAACGTGAGTCTGCCCGGAGGAGGCGACACCATCTGTCCCGGATGCGGGCGGACGGTGGTGTCGCGGGACGGCTTCGCGGTGAGCAACGATCTGGGGCCGCAGGGCGTCTGCCCCGGGTGCGGGATGGGATTGCCGTTCCGGATCTGAATCCGGCGGCGCGGACGGGCGCTACCAGGGGCGGGCCGGAGCCGGCGGCTCTTCTCCCGACCAGTCCGGGCTGCGATGCCGCGCCAGGACGTAGGTGGTTATCCCGCCGCGCACGAACCATTTGGCGTCCAGTTCGAAGAAGCGGGGGTCGAGCAGTTCGATCAGATCGTCAGCTATCCTGTTGGTGACCGCTTCGTGGAAAGCGCCCTCGTTCCGGAACGACCACAGATAGAGTTTGAGCGACTTGAGCTCGACGCACTTCCGGCCCGGGATGTAGCGGAAGCGTAAGTGGGCGAAGTCGGGCTGGCCGGTGAGCGGGCACTCGCATGTGAATTCCGGGCAGTCGAAAACGATCTCGTAATCACGCTCGGGCTGCGGGTTGGGAAAGACCTGCAGATCGCGGGTGGGCTCGGAGGGCATCGCGGATCCTTTCGCGGCTTAGGGCACGGAACCGGAGGTACGGACCGGGCGGGATCGCGACTGCCGCGATCCCGCCCGACGGGTCATCGGATCAACGCCATCCGGGCGGCGTGCATGAATTTCCCCGATTCGACACGGTAGAAGTATACACCCGAGGCCACCGGTCTGCCGAGTGCGTCGTCGCCGCGCCAGGTAACGCTGTGCACGGCCGCGGTCATCTGCTCGTCGGCAAGCGTTTGGACAAGCCGGCCGGCGATGTCGAAGATCTTCACGGTGGTCCGCCCCGGCTCGGGCAGGCTGAAGCGGATGATGGTCTTCGGGTTGAACGGATTGGGGTAGTTGGGCTCGACCCGGAAGGTCAAGGGGGCCGGTCCGGGCACGTCGTCGCCGACGCCGACCGGCACGCAGCCCACGCCCAGGGCGCCGATCAGGCCGCAACCGCCGCTGAGGATGTCCTGGCAGGGAGATCCGTCGAGCAGGGCGTAGAACTCGTCCTCGACCGAGCAGAAATAGGGATCCAGGGCGATGTTGCCCGCGGTCCCGGTCGGGTCGTCGATTCCCGTGTACGCATCGCCATCGACGCCGAAGACGTTATTGCAGGTGAAGACCGGAACGCTGCCGGCGACTGAAAATCCGTTGCCCAGGCTCACGCCGCCGGTGTTGAAGGCCGAGATGTTGTTGGCTACGGTCAGCGGAGATGTATCCATATAGGCGCCGGCCGCGCCGTTGACCCCGTGGTTGTCGACGAAGGTGTTTCCGATAAGCTCTCCGCCGGCGTTCTTGATGCAGAGCGCCCCGATGTAGATCGAGCCCTCGTTGTGATGGAAGAGCGAGTTGGTCAGGCTGATGCCGGCCGGATCGGTCACGTACAGCCCGCCGGTCGCCGCTGCCGTGTTCGCGGCCACCGTGATGCTGTCGATCGCCACCGCGGCGTTGGCCAAGTAGCCGCCGCCGCCGTAGAACGTCGTCGCTCCGGCGGCCGGCCCGTTGCCGGTCATGCCGCCGCGCAGCATGTCCAGACTGCCTCCGTCCATGAACAGCCCGCCCCCGGACGAGACGGCCTGGTTGCTGTCTACGGCGGTGTCGCGCAGCATCAGATCGGTGACCGAGAGGTCTCCGCCCGCATAGACGCCGCCGCCCTTGTCGGCTGGGGCATTCCCGCTGACGACACATCCGTCCATGGTCACCGAAGAGTCCAGGGCCAGGAGCCCGCCTCCCTGGGACTTGTAGGTGAAGTTGGTCCCGATGAGGGTGTTGTCGACGATTTCGCAATCGTTCAGCACCGGCGATCCGCCGTAGATGTAGACCCCGCCGCCGCGGACGGCGTTGTTGTCGTGGATGTACAGGTTCTCGCAGATCGAATCGGATTCGAAGAGCAGGATTCCGCCGCCGCCGCCGAACTCGGTTTCGCCGCCGACCGAGTTGCCCGTTATCTCCAGGTTGCGCAGGGTCGGCGAGGACCGGTTGACGATGATGCCGCCGCCGTATTTGCCGAAGACGGGGATGCCGGAGAAGCTCTGGCCGCCGCCGCCGGTGCAACGGAATCCGTCGACCACGGTGGCGGCTCCGACTCCGGTCAGGAAGTTGATCGCTACCGTGCCGGGTCCGGCCTGGATGACCGTCATCCCGCTTTCCAGATCACGTCCGCCGAAACCGGGGCTCCAACTCCCGGAGACGTAGATCTCCTTGTTCGGGATGGACAGCGGGCCAGAGATCGCATAGGTCGACGCGATGGCCACGGTGTCGCCTTCGGACGCGGAGTTCAGGGCGTCCAGCGGAGTCGGCAATTCGTCCGGAACCTGGTGGAAGTTGTCGCCGAGGGCGCGCAGCAGGTTGATCCTCCCGGATCCCATCTTGTTCACATACAACGGGTTGCGATCATCGATGCTGTCCGCGCTGCTCAGCAGCAACGCTATCACCTGATCGCCGGTCCAGTCGGGATGGGCCGACCAGATCAACGCCGCGGAGCCGCAGGTGATCGGCGACGAGAACGAGGTGCCGTTCACGCTGTTGTAGATGTGCTCGCCGGTGGCCTGGTTCCAGGCGGTGGTGTAGATGCCTTCGCCCGGGGCCGAGATCTCGACCCAGGTCCCGTAGCTGGAGAAGGATGTCTTGGCGTCGCTGATGTCGGTGGCCGCGACGGCGATGACGTCGGGATCCTCGCAGAGGAAGCTGGCGACCTGGTCGTTGTCGTTGCCGGCCGCGGTGACCACGATCACATCGCGCGCAGCGCAATAATCGACCGCGTAGGACAGGTAATCGGTGCTGCCCCAACTGCAGTTGACGACGGAGGCGCCGTTGGCGGCGGCGTAGATCATGCCCTGCGAGGCGAAGTCCATCCGGACCACGCCTTGGGTCTCGTTGTTGGGCAGCCAGCCCACCCTCACCGCCATGACCTTGCAGCGGCGGGCGGTGCCGGCGACGCCGATCCCGTTGTCGGTGATGGCCGAGACGCAGCCGGCGCAGTTGGTGCCGTGGCTCTCGTAATCCATCGGATCGTTGTCGGCCAGCGAATCGTCCTCGTCCGGCCAGCCGTCGACTCCGGTGACGAAGTCCCAGCCGCGGTAGTCGTCCTTCTTGCCGTTGCCGTCGTCGTCCACTCCGGTGACGCCGTTCCACTCTTCCCAGTTGATCCAGATGCTGCCGTCGGTGTAGGCGGGAGCGGTGCCTCCCAGAACGGCAGGGCGCCAGTCCACGCCCGAATCGACGATGGCGACGATGATGTTGGTGTCGCCTTCGGATTCGGCCCATCCGCCGAGAGCCCGGATATCGCGGCCGTCGGCAGCGGTGTTGCGCAGATACCACTGGTTGCTGAGCAGGGGGTCGTTCGGCAGGCTGAAGTTCCGGCAGATGTCCACCGGGAAAGCCCGCTCGACTTCCGGCAACGCCGCGAAGGCGGCCAGGGCCGCGTCGAGATCGGACTCGGGATCGAAATCGATCGTCCAGTGCAGACGCAGATCGGGCTCGCCGGACTTGGCCGGTTCGGCCGCGGATTCGTAGAGCCGGTCCATGGCGCTGGCTCCGAGTCCGGCGGCCACCTTGTCCAGGCGGGGCAGGCCAGTGACGACGCCTTTTTCAGTCGCCGTGACCTTGGGGAAGGTCTCGGGAGCGAGAACCAGGATGACCCGGCCGGGAACGCGCCCCACCAGCGAGGAGGCGAAGACGCTGCTCGCCGGGAGCACCATCAGCAGAGTAATCAGCAGCGCCAAACGGATGAATCTGTTCATCAGTGACCTTCCATGGCGAATATTCAGCCCGGGGACGGGCTCGCGGGCGGGGGCGAACGAGCTAGAGTTTCATCATTAAGATTGCCACATCGTGGAATTTGTCAAAACTATGATGGATAGTTCGCTGCGCGGATCGGCTTCAACGGAGGACTGAATTGAGGGTACTGTTCATCGAACCCTACGACGGAGGCTCTCACAGGGCTTTCCGGGAGGGGTTGGCGCAGCGATCGGTCCACGAGATCGACAGCCTGACCCTGCCCCCGCGTTTCTGGAAATGGCGGATGCGCGGCGGCGCGGCCTGGTTCGCCGATGCGGCCGCTGCGTTGGACGGCGATTATGATCTGATCATGGCCACCGACTACCTGAACCTCGCCGATCTCAGGGGATTGCTGCCGCCGCGGCTGCGCGATCTGCCCGCGTTGCTCTATATGCACGAAAACCAGCTGACCTATCCGCTGTCGCCCGAGGAGGAATTCGATTTCCACTTCGGATTCACCAACATCATCAGTTGCCTGGCCGCGGACCGGGTGGTTTTCAATTCCGAGTGGCATCGCGACCTGTTCCTGGACGCCCTGCCGGCCTATCTGGGCCGGATGCCGGAAGCCGTTCCGCGGGATGTGCGCTCCCGGATAGCCGGGAAGTCTTCGGTTTTGCCGGTGGGGATCGACCGCGCTCCGTTGCCGCCCGATTCCTACGCCGGGTATCTCGGCGGGCCCTGCTCGTCCGACGCCGGAAGGCCCTGGCCCCGGAACGGCCGGCAGCACGTCATCCTCTGGAACCACCGCTGGGAATTCGACAAGCGGCCCGATCTCTTCACCCGGTCGCTGCTCAGGCTCGCTGCGGCGGGGCACGATTTCCGCCTGCTGCTGCTGGGCGACTCGCGGCATAACGAGGACGCTTTCGCCGCCCTGCGGGACGGGCTCGGTGATCGCATCGACGCCTGGGGCCGCCGGCCCGACCGGGCGGCCTACGATTCCTGCCTGGCTCAGGCGGATATCGTGGTCAGTTGCGCCGCTCAGGAATATTTTGGGATAGCTGTGGCCGAGGCGATCCATGCCGGGGCTTATCCGGTGCTGCCGGACGAGCAGGTCTATCCCTCGCTCTACGGACGCTTGTGCCGCGGCAGGCATTTCTACTCGGGCGAGGATCAGCTGACGGCGCTGCTCGGCGACCTGATATCGGGAGGCGATTGCGGCCATGTCTGCTCGCTGCGGATGGACTGCGACGAATTCTGCTGGGATAATCTGGCTGCGAAGTACGACGCGTTGCTCGAGGATACGCAGAAGGGGAGGATGACCGGTGGCTAGGCGGAAGAAATACGAAAGCTATCTGATCGATATCGAGGGAGTGCTGGTCAGGGACAAACGCTACGAACCGGTGCCCGGATCCCGGGAGTGGTTCAACGGCCTGCAGGCGCAGGGAGTGCGGCGGGTCCTGGTCAGCAACAACACCAGCCACACCCCCGAGGCCCTGGTCGCGGATCTGGTCGGGGCCGGTTTCGATGTGGAGCCCGGGATGCTGGTCAGCGCCCTCGCGGCGGGGGCGGCGCTGCTCGAGAGCTGGGGAAAGAAGAAATTGCTCTGGCTGGGCATGGACCACCTGGCCCGGTGGTGGCGGGAGCAGGGATTCACCCTGGTCGAAAGCGGCGATTGCGACGCGGTGGTCCTGGGAATCAACCCCGATCTGACGATTGCCGATATCGACCGCGCCTTGCCCTCATTGGTTGATCACGATGCCGAACTGGTGGCGCTGCACCGCAATTTCTTCTATCTCGACGGCAAGGGCGAGAGGCGCTTCGGACCCGGTTTCTACTGCGGGGGATTGGAGACGGTTGCCCGTAATCCCGCCGTCGTGGTGGGCAAGCCGCAGGAGCGCATCTACCGGGAGGCGTTGAAAAGGGTTGGCAGCAGACCCGAGGACGCCCTATTTATCTCGGATGACCCGGTCTCTGATCTGGTGACCGCCCGCAGGATGGGAATGGGCACCGCTTTCGTGCTCAGCGGAAAGTATTCCGACCACGAGATACTCGGCAGGCTCGATCAGCAGGACTGGCCCGATATCATCACCGACCGTCCGGCCTCGTTGGAGAACCCGGATCGAATCGTCGGCGACAATTGAACGGAGAATCTTTTGGCGAATTCCAATGACAACCGCGACGGCGGCAACGGCGGCTCCCGGGACGGCGGGAAGAACTGGCAGTCCCCGCGGGTGTCCCAGCTGACGCTGACCGCATGGGAATTGGAGAAGGACAGCGAGGATCAGGGAGACAGCGGCCGCGCGATGCAGTTGCGTTCCCTGCAGCGACTCGAGTCCGAGATCGAGCAGGCCGCGGGGGTGCCGACCCGTAATCGCTCCATCATCCTTGTAGTGGAGGACTCCGCCGAAGCAGTGCTGATCGTCCACGGGTCCACCGGCTCGCCGGCCGACGTGCGCGCGTTGGCGGAGCACCTGCACCGGTCGGGGCTCTCGGTCTACGCCAGCCTGTTGCCCGGTCACGGAACAGAGGACGGCGAACGGCCCGAGGTGAAGTGGCAGGCCTGTCTGCAGGAGGTCCTGCTGCGCTACCGGATGCTGAGCAAGCGGCATCGGCGGGTCCATGTGGTCGGATTCAGCTTCGGCGCCGCCCTGGCCATTCTGCTCGCTCGGCGCGAATCGGTGGCCAGCCTCTGTCTGCTGGCGCCCGCCCTGGTGCCGCGTCTGCCGTTGCCGATGCGGGTCCTGATCGCCCTGCATCTGCATCATCTGCCGTTTCTGCGAAAGCGCTTCGGCTGGGATCTCGAGGTGCTCGACGCGATGGAAGCCGCCCGGGGGTCGGTGGGCAAGCTGCGGGTGCCGGTCTATGCCGCCCATTGTTCCGACGACGACCGCATCTCTCCCCATTCTCTGCGCATCCTCCAGAAGAAGGTGCGGCATCGCGCCGCCCGCTTCCGGCTCTTTCCCGAGGGCGGGCACATGATTCTCGAAGCCCACGGCGGGGCTTCCCTCAACGACGAGATCCTGCGCTACATCCGGGGCGGCTCCTAGGCCGTCCCGTCCAGCCTCTTTTGGGTGTTTTTCCCCACCAACATCCATGGTGCGGATTGCAATGTCTCTTGCGGTATCGTGCTGCCTTCCGCCTCCGCATCGTTTCCCATACCGGTTCCTGATTCCCTGTTAAGCCCTGAAAATGCGTGTTTAAGACGGTAATGGCTCAATGTGCTCTCGGGCACGGCAGTTGCTGTCAGGGAACCAGCGACATATACCAGGCACCTCGGGTGCCGAGAGGAGAACCGCACCAATGCTAGACACCAAGGACTATTCCGGCATCTACGTGGGGACCGAGGAGAATGCCGTACAGGTGATGACCTCTCTCGAGGCCGCCGACTACCTGAAGATGCATGTCAAGACCGTCTGCCGCCTCGCGAAGGAAGGGAAGATTCCCGCCAAGAAGGTCGGCAGCGAGTGGAGATTCCTCAGACGGGTCCTCGACTCCTGGTTGGCGCGAGAGCTGCTCTGATACCCTTCGTGTACCGGGCCCGCTCGCAACGGTCCCGCCGCCGACCGGCGGTGGGGCCGCTGTCGTGATGTCCGGCGCCGCCTCACGGCGATACGGTTCGATTTCTCGATGTATCCGCCCCGCCGTACTGTCAGCATCACATGACATCCACCCATCTCCGGTTGTTCCAACGCTCTTGGCCTGACTGATTCCCGGAGGTCGTATCCGATCTCCGGATAAGCAGTCAACCGGACTCTTCCATCCCAGTACAGTTTTCGACGACCGATTGTCCAAGATGTTGTCAAACAACAGATTGAATATTCTCCGCCCTGGTTCGCGCCGTCTTCGATTGGCTGGATTATTGCGGATATCGCGGCCGGGGCGAGCGGTCGGGGAATGGGAGGCTTCGATTGTTCGCACGGGCCCGCCGGGTGGTGATGGGCGCTGCTCATCCGCTGCCCGGCGGCCCACCCTCTCGCGTAATCTCCCGCTTTCTCCCATGCCGTGATTTCATGCATAGATGGGGATGCGAAGTTATCGCCGCCGGGATGATCCGTCTGCGCAAGCGCCTGCGGCCGGGATGGCGTTTGGGCTCCTGGGAACTGAGCCGCAACGGCGCCGCGTGGATCTTGAAATTGGAGGGCGGCCCGGTCGATCCGGAACCCGGCGGCAGGAATCCGATGCCGGCTAGCCTGGGCATTGCGTCGTTCGAACTGCCGCGTCGCTGCCGGCCGGGGAATCCGCTTGCCCGCCGTCGTTTGCAGATAGCGCTGGCCTGCGCGGTGGGAGATCTGGCGGTCGCTTCCGGGGCCGGGTTGCGGGTCGGGCAATGGGGTCGGAAACAGCCCTGAAAGGCGCGCCGCGATCAGCTTCAGGAAGCGGCAGGCTTTTTCTGCTTGGGCTTGGATTCGGTCTGGGGCGGGACGGCGGCCTTGGCCAGGATTCGGTTCAGCTCGGCCGAGAGGTCGGTGATCGACAGCCCGCGGACGATGTCGCCGCCGTAGGCCAGCGAGATCGCTCTGGTCTCCTCGGAAACCACGATGACCATGGCGTCTGAGATTTCGGTCAAACCGATGGCCGCGCGATGCCGGGTGCCGAGAACGTAGCCCAGTTCGGTTCGCTCGGAGTTGGGCAGGATGCATCCGGCGGCGGCGATCTTGTCCTGGCTGATGATCACCGCTCCGTCATGCAGCGGTCCGGGCACGGTGAAGATCGACTCCAACATCAATGACGAGATGTCGGCGTTGATCTTCGTGCCGCTGTTGATCCACCTGCCGAGGCCGATCTGTCTCTCGATGACTATGAGGGCGCCCAACCCGCGCCGGGACAGCCTCTCGACGGCCTTGAGCACTTCCGCCCCGGCGGGGATCTCGTCGGGGGGAGAGAAGAAGGCCAGTCCGCGGTTGCGGCCGAGATGGGTCAGGGCGGTGCGCAACTCCGGCTGGAAGATGATGATGAACGCCACCACCCAGACCGTCTGCAGCGACGAGATGATCTGCTTCAGCACGATCATCTCGAGCCTCTCGGCCAGCCAGGAGAAGACCATCAGCAGGCAGAGGCCGACGAACATCTGCGAGGCGCGGGTGCCGCGCACCAGCAGCAGCAGACGGTACAGCAGGAAAGCCACGACAATGATGTCGAGGATGTCGATGACCAGGGAGTTTGTGATGTATTGCCACATCTTGAATACCCGCGGGCCGCAGCCCGTCCGCTGAAGACCTGCTTCGGATAACCGCCGGCAGCAGATTAACACCTGAATGGCGGGGGGACAAGGCGTTACGGGGCCGGATCCGGAAATCCCGATCTCAGCGGCCGTCTCCCGGGACCTTGCCGTTGTCACGGACCGCGGCCAGGACTTCGAGATGCTGAACCGTAGGCCCGACATCGTGCACCCTGACCACCGCGCATCCGGCGGCCAGGGCGATTCCCGCGGCCGCGAGGCTGCCGCCGAGCCGGTCGGCGGTGTCGGCGCCGGTCAGATCGCCGATGAATTTCTTATGCGAAGCGCCCACCAGCACCGGTCTGCCGTCGCCGACGCGATCCAGACCGGCCAACAGGGCCAGGTTGTGTTCGAGGCGCTTGCCGAAACCGATGCCGGGATCGACCAGAATGCGTTCCCGATCGACTCCGGCCGCTTCGGCCGCCGCCGCTCGGGAGGCCAGCCAACCGGTCACCTCGGCCACGACATCGGTATAGCGCGGATCGTCCTGCATGGTTCCCGGCACGCCGCGCATATGCATCAGGACCAGGCCGCAGCCGGAGGCCGCCGCGAGCGGGAGCATGGCTTCGTCCGCCAGGCCGGCTGAGATGTCGTTGACGCCGTCGCAACCCAGGTCCAACGCCAGCCGGGCGGTGTCGCT
>CAZYDJ010000047.1:0-16384 GCA_964646035.1 uncultured Fibrobacteraceae bacterium
AGAGCGGCCGCGGCGAGCTCGCGATCCTCGCGGCCCGCGGGCGAGAACGGACTCAGATGCGGATAGCGACTCATCATCACCAGTTCGCGCACCGTGAACGGACTGATTCGCCCGCCCGCCTGCGGAACGTAGGCCACGCGCCGGGCCAATTCGCGGCGTCCGATCCGCTCCACGTCCTCGCCGCCGACGCGGATCGACCCCCGCCAGCAATCCAGCAACCGCCCCACGCAGCGCAGCAGGCTGGTCTTGCCGGCGCCGTTGGGACCGACTATCGCCAGGTAACTGCCCTTTGCCACCGCCACCGACACGTCGCTCAGGATGGGATTCCCTCCCAGCTCCAATCGCAGGTGGCGGATGTCGACGGCCATATCCATCGGGTCAGCGCTTCCGGGTTTCGGGGTGCAGCACGTCGGCGAACCGTTCGAGTATGGCCACGCAGCGCGGTCCGGGCAAGAGCATCCATCCGTCGGTGAAGATCATCACCTGGCCGGATTCGGCCGCCGACATCCCCTCCATCCCCGTCCAGGCGGCCTCCAGTTCGGCTTTCCGCTCGGGCGAATCGGCGTATTCCGGAGCCAGTTCGATGATGATGTCGGGGTCCAGGCGCAACAGCCCTTCGGCCGAGATGGTGGGGTATTTCACCTGCCGCCCGCCGTAGGCGTTCTCGCCGCCGGCCAGATCCAGCAACTCGCCCAGGAATGTGCCGCCGCCCGCGACATAGACATCGCCGACCCTGCCTTCGCCCAGGGTCCGGCCCACGACCACCAACGCCCGCGGCCGGGGTTTGTCCGCGACCCGGCGGCGCACCGCATCCAGACGCGACTCCATCTCCCGCCGCAACTCGGCCGCGGTCGAATCGGCGCCGCATCTGCGCCCGATCGCTGTGATCGACTCCAGGATTCCGGCCACCGTGCGATGCTCGACCGCCAGCATGGGGATGTCCAGCGCCGTCAGCCGTTCGGCGGCGGCGGTGTGGATGGTTTCCAGGACGACCAGATCGGGGTCCCGGGCGGCGACAGCTTCGTAGTTGGGGTCGATGTGCCCGCCCACGCTCGGCAGCCCGGCGGCCTGCGGCGGCCACTTGCACCAGTCGGTCACTCCCGCGACCCGCGGGCCGAGGCCGACGCCGAAGAGTACTTCGGTGACGCTCGGCGCCAGCGAGACGATCCTTTGGGGAAGCGGCGCGGCGTCGGCCGTTGCCGCCGAGGCGGACGAAGCCTGCGCGGACGCGAAAGCGGCCGGCGCGCAGAAGCAGGCGCCGATGAACACGGTCGATATCAGCAGTGAATCGAATCGCCTCACCGTTCAGCTCTCCAGGAGGAATGATTCCCGATCAGCGGACCAGGGTCATCAGCCGCGAAGCCTGACCGCCGCCGGTGCGCAGACGCACCAGGTAGACGCCGGAAGGAACCGGTCTGCCGCCGGCGTCGGTTCCCTCCCAGACCGCGGCGGACGGTCCGGCTGGCCGGGCCCCTGACAGCAGGATCCGGACCAGGCGTCCGGCGACATCGTAGACCTCGAGATCGACGCGTCCCGGCTCCGACAAGGTGAAGGGGATCACCGTGCGGGGATTGAACGGATTCGGGTGGTTGGGCGAAAGCACCACTCTCGCCGCCGGCACCGTTTCCGCAACGGACGTCACCGGAGTGTAGGGCTCGCCCAATGCGTTGGCCAGCAGGAAGGCCGTATTCGGCTTGAGGTCGGCGTGTTCATAACGGGTGGGCCGCCCGGCGAGGTAGATCAATCGGCCGCCGCCCGGACGCACCGGTCCCCCGTCCGCGGGAACGGCCAGCACTCCGACCCCGAAGGTGGCGGGCAGCCCGGCGGTGGAATCGAAGAGCAGGGTCGATCCCGGATCGAGATCGGTCAAAAAGACATCGCAATCGTTCTGGACTCCGGCCGGAGCCATGTCCGCGAGTCCCGGTGCGACCGCCACGCATTCGGTCAACTCGCGCGAGTAGGTCTCCCAGGTCACGCCCAGCCTGGCCGTCAATTCGAAACCGCAGTGGGCGCGTCCGTCGCCGGTCAGCAGGATCAGGTTGCCGCCGGCTTCCAGATAGGGAACCGCCGGCGACGAAGCCCAGTTGACCATGGAATCGTGGCCGTCCTCGGCGATCCAGACCACGGTCGAGTAGGAACCGATGACTTCCCCCGGCACCGGGCCGGAACCGATCGCGGCCGGCAATTCTGGCAGCGCCGGCGTGGTCGTGCCCGAAGCCTCCCAGAAGTCGAAAGGCAGCCCGCCGGTATAGGCGCTGTCGGCGTGGCAGAGCTCCAGCTCATCCCCGTAGAGATCCCAGGACACGGCGTTGACCAGCAGGATCCCCTGGTCGAAGCTCGGGTCGGAAACCCGGCCGTCCTTGCGGCAGAGGATCCAGCCGTCCGGATCGAACTCGACGTCGGTCACGGTCCCGGGCACCGACACGCTGAAGGACTGCTCGCGCAGATCGTTCTCGACTACGATGTCGATCTCGCCGGAATCGGTATGCACCCGCAGGGGAATCGGCATCGCGAAGACCGTGCTCCAACCCTGGATCTGCCGCACCTCGACATCGACCCGGCTGCTCCCGCCCAGGGGCACCGCGCGCCAGGTCCAGTCGTAGTTCGGATAGTACTCGCCGTAGATCCACTGGCCGAAGAAGGCGTCGAGATCACGGCCGGACACCGACTCCATCACGTCGCGGAACTCTTCGGTGGTCGCGGCGGCGCCGGTGAACATCTCCCGATAGGCGTGCAGCCCGGCGAAGAAGTCGTCGTCGCCGAGTACGCCGCGCAGCATATGCACCACCCAGGACGACTTGTTGTAGGTCAGATTCCAATCGAATATCCGCCCGAAATCGGTGAGGTCATCGACGAAGATCGTGCCCGATCCGAAATACGCGGCCGCATCCATGTAGGCGCGATAGGTCTCGACGTCGACCGTCTGCTCCTTCCAGAAAGCCTCGCACCAGACGGCGAAACCCTCGTTCAGCCAGATGTGGCCGAAGTCGGCGCAGGTGACGTCGTCGCCCCACCACTGGTGGGCCAGCTCGTGCGAGACCAGATCCTCGCTCCAGGCCCCGAAGCTGGTGATGGTCTGGTGCTCCATCGCCCCGCCCCAGGTGAACTGGGCGTGGCCGTACTTCTCGTCGACGAAGGGATACTCCCCGAAAGCCCGGGCGAAGACATCCAGCATCTGCGGAGTCAGCGAAAGGTTCTCATCGACCAGCGGCAGGAATCCCGGGAAGACGTAGTTGACCACCGGCATCGGGTCGCCGCCGTCCTGGGGCGGGTAGTAGTCGGTGAAGACCGCGTAGGGGAAGGCGGTCACCGACACCAGGTAGGTCGCGATCGGATAACGGGTCTTCCAGTGGAACGTGCGGCGTTCGAGCACCGAGGTGTCCGACTGCAGCAACCCGTTCGAGGCTACGATCAGGTCGGACGGAAGGGTGACCGTGATGTCCAGCGAGTCGGCCTTGTCGGTGTTGAGATCCTTGCAGGGCCACCACTCGCGGGCGCCGAAGGGCTCGCTGAGGGTCCAGATCAGGGTCTCGCCCTCGAAGTCGCCCCAGCCGAAGGATTGGCCGGAAGGATCGCCCTGATACTCGACCGTCACGGTGAACGATTCGCCCATGGCGTAGGTCCGGTCCAGATCCACCGTCAGCAGGTCGCCCGCCCGCGAAATCGTCGTCGCCGAACCGCCGGACGTCACCCCGTCGACGGTCATTCCGGCGTCGAGGTCGAGGTCGATCCGCGCGAGTGTGTCCGCGATCACCGAAGCCGTCACGGCCACCGATCCGGTCAGCAGATAGAGATCGGGCTCCAGGTCCAGTTCCAGATCGTAATGGTGGACGTCGTAGCCCATCTGCCCCGGGGTTTCGGAAGTCGCGGCGAAATCGGCGGTGGTCCGCGCCTTGGCGGCGGCTTCCTCGGCCCTGTGGGCCAGAGCTGTCGCGATTTCGGCCTGCAGCTCGGGTGACCGGTCGGCTGCGGCGGCGGGAAAAGCGAAAGCCGTGAGCGAAAACAACAGCGCCACGGCCGTAATGAGCGCGGACATACGGGATAGGGCCGGGCGCATGGAGTGCGCCTGGAACCGGGGCGATGCCTCGATGCTCCTAGTCGGTATGCCGCCCCAGGGCCCGTATGGGCAACCGGCCCCCTTTGCGGGGGCCGGCGCTGCGGCGGCAATTTTTATTTGCAGTTGTTTGCGAAGTGAATGCGGCGGGGGCCGGGACGACCAGGGGGGGCTGGGGGTGGAGGCCGCCCCGACCATGATCCCGCCGCAAAGATCAGAATTCGATGCCCTTGCGGGCCTTGAGACCTTCGGTCGCGAAATAGTGGCGGATCTCCCGCATCTCGGTGATCAGATCGGCCATCTCCAACACCGAGGCGGGGGCTCCGCGTCCGGTCAGGATCATCTCGACACCATCGGGCCGCGCCCGGAGCAACTCCAGCACATCGCTCAGCGGCAACAGTCCCAGATGCACCGCCACGTTGATCTCGTCGGCGACTACGAGGTCGAACTCCCCGCCGGCCAGAACTCTTCCGATACGGTCCAGCCCTTCGCGGGCGCGGCGCAGATCCTCGGGGGTGGGCCGCTCGCCCTGGCAGATCAGACGCGGCGTGCCGTATTGTTCCATCTCGATAAGACCGGGGAAACGCCCGGGTAATTCCTGTTCAGCGTACGGCATGCCCTTCATGAACTGACCGATGTATACCCGCAGTCCCGAACACGCTGCCCTGACCGCCAATCCGATCGCAGCGGTGGTCTTGCCCTTGCCGTCCCCCGTGTAGACATGCAATTTGCCGAGCATGATCACTCCTAATCCTTGGTAATGTCCGGTCCGATCAGGCGCCGGGCGAGCGCGCCCGGCCGAACCGGACCCGACTCAGACGCTATCGGCTGCCGGAGCCTCGGCAACGCCGCCGGAACGGCGATTGCGAATCCGGTCCAGGGACAGATTGTCGAAGATCGTATAGACGACCGGCACCACGAACAGGGTGAAGACCGCCGAGATCAACACGCCGCCGATCTGCACGACCGCCATCGGGGCGCGGAACTCGGAGCCCGAGCCCTGGCTGATCAGCTGCGGCAGCATGCCCAGGGCGATGGCCAGGTTCGACATCACGATCGCCCGCAACTTGACCGGGCAGGCCTCGATCAACGCCTCGCGGACGCCCATCCCCTTCGCGCGCAGCTGCTGGGTGTAGTCCAGCATCAGGATGGCGTTGTTGACCACGATGCCGACCATCATCACCAGGGCCATCAACGACATGATGTTTATCTCCTGTCCCGACAGGAACAGGGCCACGGCCATGCCGATCAAGGACAGGGGCAGGGTCACCATCACCGTAAGCGGATGGATGAAGCTTTCGAGGATGGCGGCCATCACGATGTAGATCAGCACGATAGCCAGGAGCAATGCCTCGAAGATGGCCGCGAACGACTCGTCCTGCGTCTCGGCGTCACCGCCGTACTTGACCACGATTCCCGCGGGCAGATCGAGTTCGGCCAGGCCTGCGTCGATCAGGCCGCGGGCGCCGCTGAGCGAACCCTCGGCGAGGTTGGCCGTGATTTCGACCAAGCGCACCTTCTCGGTATGCTTGATGGTGGGATCGCCGACGGCCTCGACCAGCTCGGCCACATCGGCCAGCGGCACGGTCGATCCCGAAGGCGTCGCCACCGGCAGGTCTTCGAGGTAGGTGATGTCGTGCCGGTCCTGGTCGGCGAACTTCACGACCACGTCGTATTCCTCGCCCGCCTCGCGATAGACCCCCGACTCCTCGCCTTCGTAGGCGGTGCGCAGTATCGACCCCACCTCGGCGGCCATCAGGCCGCGTTGAGCCAGCTGGTTGCGTCTGGGCACGACCTTGATCTCGGGTTTGCCGGGATCGTTGCTGCTGTGGACCTCGACCAATCCCGGAACATCGCGCACGACCGTGTAGACCATTTCCCCGGCCTCGGTCAACGCTGCGGCATCGTCGCCGATCACTTCGATCACCAGATCGGCCTCGACGTAGCTGCCGCCGCCGAGGGAATAGACCGTCACCTCGGCGTCGGGGATCCCGGCCAGCTGCGTCCGGATGCGGTTCATGAATTCGAGGACCGAGGCATCCCGCTCCCTCTTGTCGCTGAGACGGATGAACAGGTCCGCGTCCTCGATGCCGCGCTGCTCGCCGCCGACCTTGACCAGCACGCCCTCCACTTCGGGCTCGCCGCGCAGGGAAACAGCCACCTTCTCGGCCACCTTTTCGGTCCGCTCGAGGCTGGTGCCGGCCGGCAACTCGATGCTGACCTGCACCTTCGCCGCATCGACGGTGGGAAAGAAACCGCCGCCGACCTTCCCCAGCAGCCCCATCGCTGCGATCAGAATGAAGATGGTCGCGACGATCGGCACCCAACGCCTGTTGAGGCACCAGGCCAAGGCCGTGCGGTAGCCCGATTCGAGATTCACATAGAAACGGTCCCAGGCGCGAATCACTCGCGAAACCAGATTGTCTCCGTGACCCAGTCCGCTGCCCGGCTTGATCAGCCGGCCGGCCAGCATCGGCACCATGGTGAAGCTGACGATCAGCGAGAACAGCGTCGCGAACACGACCGTCATCCCGAATTCCAGGAAGAACTGGCCGATGATGCCGCTCATGAAGGCGATCGGCGTAAACACCACAACGTTGGTCAGGGTCGAGGCCAGCACGGCCACGCCCACCTCGGCGGTGCCTCTGGCCGCGGCCTCCCGGGGCTCGACCCCTTCCTGCACCAGGCGCGAGATATTCTCCAACACCACGATCGAGTTGGTGACCAGCGTGCCGATCGAGATGCCCAGGGCCATCAGCGACATCACGTTCAGGGTGAAGCCGCTCGATTCCATCAGCAGGAACGAGGCGATTACCGAGACCGGCATGGCCAAAGCCGCGATCAGGGTCTGGCGCCAGTCGTGCAGGAAGATGAACAGCAGGAAACCGGTCAGCAGGATGCCGACGGCGATGTTGCTCAGCACGTCGGCCCGCGACTCACGCACGAAACTGGCGCTTTCACGGACCAGGTCGATGCTGATGTCATCGGGGATGTCGGCGCGGATCTCCTCCAGCACGGCGAAGACACCGTCGGCCACCGTCACCGTGTTGCCGTCGGAGCGCTTCTTGACCGCCACGGTGATCGACGGGCGGCCGTTCCAGGTCGACGACTCGCGGATCTCCTCGGTCGTATCCACGATTTCCGCCACTTCGGACAGGGGAATCGTGCCGCCGCCGGGCAGGTTCAGCCGGAAGTCGGCCAGTTCGGCGGGATCGCGGATCTCGCCCAGCATCCGTACGTTCACTTCGTCGGCGTCGCGCGTGATGTGCCCCACCGGCACGTTCAGGTTGCTCGCCGCCAGCGTCGCCAGGACGTTGTTCAGGGTCAGGCCATAGGCCCGCAGACGCTCGGGCCGGACCGAGACGTGGATCTCACGGTCCTGCTCACCGATGATCTCGACCGCGGCCACACCTGTGATGCGGCTCAGCGGATCCTGGATATGCTTGTCGACGATATCGTAGATCTCGGCCAGGGGGCGCGGACCGCTGACCGCCAGCTCGACCACGGCCTCGCCGGCGATGTCATACTTGGTGATGATCGGGTCTTCGGCGTCCTCGGGCAGATCCCCGATGATCGCGTCGACCTTGTCCTTGACGTCGATCGAATCCTGGTCCTCGTCGGTCTCGATCTCGAATTGGACCACGATCTGCGACAGGCTTTCCATGGAATCGGAAGTCAGCTCGTCGATGTCGGCCAGGGTCGCGATCTCGTCCTCGATCTTCTTGGTGACCTGGGTCTCGACCTCGCCCGGCGCCGCGCCGGGATAGACGGTCGTCACGACGATCACCGGGAAGTTGACGTCGGGAATCAGCTCGGTATTCAAATGACTGTATGAGTAGAGCCCCATCACCAGCATCACGACGACGATCATCGTCGTCATCACCGGCCTGGCGATAATGGTGCGCAGGATATTCATCCTAGCTCTCCTCTCCCGCTCCGACGCGCTTCACCTTGACGCCGTCGCTGAGCAGCGTCTGGCCGTGCAGGACCACCGTCTCGCCCGATTCCAGCCCGGTAACGATTTCCACGCTGTCGGCGTTCGCCATCCCGGTTTCGATCGGGCGCAGGGACGCGTTGCCGGATCCGTCGACGACCCAGACGGCGTTCGAACCGTCACCGGCGTCGACGACGCATTCGGCGGGCAGCACGATGATGTTCGCACGGTTGACCGTGCGCACCCGGAAAGAGACCAGCAGCCCCGGCACCAGACGGCCGTCGGCGTTCTCGAAGAGGGCTTCGCCCTCGAGCAGATGGGTTGCGGGGTCGGCCATCAGGTCGAGTTGGCTGATCTCGCCTTCGCCGCCCGCGCCGACACCGGCAACCGACCAGTCGGCCTTCTGTCCCACGGCCAAGGCCATGGCCTGCCGGCTGCCCGCCTCGAAGCGGAGCTTCACGCGGTCGGTGTCGATGATCCAGATCAACGGCTCGTGGGTTTCTACCGTCTCGCCCTCGACCACCAGGATGCTCGACACCACGCCGGCCTCGCCGGCGATCAGGGCGGTGCTGCCTTCGGCGTCCTGCAGATCCGCGGCCAGCACCTTCAACCTGGTTTCGGCCGCGTCGAGATCGGACCTGGACACGGCCCCCTCGGCGAAGAGGTTGCGCAGGCGCTTGGTGTCGACCAGGGCGTTCTCGTAATTGGCTCGCGACTTGTCGACGCTGTGGTACATGGGCGAAGGCGCCCCGGAAGCCAGCCGCAGCAGGATGTCGCCCGCCTCGACCCGCTCGCCCTCCTTGACCGGGATGCCGACCACGCGCAGGGCGTTGTTCGAGACCACGGAATACTGGACCACTCCCTCGACGGTGCCGGCCATGGTGATCCACTGCGAGAGCTCGCCGCGATCGGCGACGACCGTTTCGACCGGTATGCCTTCGGCTTCCTGGACCGCGCGGATGCCCGCCACGGCCTCGCCCTGCCCCAGCTGGTGGAATCTCCAGCCGAAGACGGCGGCCACGATCACGACTATGACAATCAGGTTGCGCAGGGCGTGTCCCCGCTTCTTCTCGGCGTTCATTCCGACTCCTCCCGCGCCCCGGCGGCGGTGATGTTTTTCAACTCGGATCCAACCGCCAGGTCCAGGGCGGCCCGAGCGATGTTGCAGTCATATAGCGACCGGGACAATTGGACTCGGGCCTCGGTCAGGGCCAATTCGGCGTCCAGCCTCTCCAGAGGCGTGGCCAGTCCGTTGCGCAACCGCACCAGAGCCAGCCTGTGGGCCTCTTCGGCCAATTTCACGCTCTCGCGGCGACCTTCCAGGATCGCCCGGGCGTTCTCGACGTCCAGCCGGGAGCGCCGCACCGCCAGATCGCGATCACGGGTCACCCGGTCGAGTTCGATTTCGGCGATGCGCAGATCGGCCGCCGCGGAATTGATCTCCGACTTGGCCTGCAGGCCGTCGAAGATCGGCATCCGGAAGGCCAAAGCGGCGGTGGCGCTGGGCGCCCGCTCGTTGGAATCCGGCGCCAGATCGTCGTCCCACTGGGCCTGGATGTTGTAGTTGCCGATCAACTGCAGGCTGGGGCCGCGTCCCGCCTTGGCCAAAGCGACCACCTGGCGGGCCGCGCCCACCTGCCGCTGCATCGCCTTGATCTCGGGGCTCGACCCGCGCATCCGCTCGAGCAGGCTCTCCAGATCATCCGGCGCCGCAACCGCCGTGAGCGTATCGGCGAGGGAGATCCCGGCGTCGGGAGCGACGCCGCAGACACGGCCGAGGCTGAGCAGTCCCTGTTCGAATTGGTTGCGGGCCTGGATCAGTGGCGCTTCCCGGTTGGCCACCTCGACCTCGGATCGCAGCAGATCGAATCGGCTGGCGGATCCCTGTTCGTATGCCGCGCGCGCCACGCGCATGGCCTCGCGTGTCTCCTCGAGCGCCTTCTCGGCGATGCGCACGTTGTCCGCGGCCAGCAGAGCGGACATATAGGCCGCGGTCGCCTGGTAGCGGACGCCGTCCGCGATCAGGTCCTGCCGGTATCGGGAAGACGCCAGCATCTCACGCGCGGCGCCGGTGGCGGCGCTGAGCCGGCCGGCCGTCCAGAGGTTGAACGTCAATGTGGCGGCGCCCTGGAAAGTATAATCGCCCCCCATCTCGATCTTGGTCTGGCCGCCGAAGCCGGCCGCCATATCCGAGGGCAGGAACATCACGCCCTTCTTCAGGGTCGTGGCGTACTCTCCCGATATCGAAAGCTGCGGCAGGCGGCCGGAACCGGCGTTCATCACATCCGCCTCGGCTCCGTCGACCGCGGCGGCGGCCTGCTGCAGGTTCTCGTCGTTCTGCAGGGCGAGCGAAATCGCGTCGTCCAGGCTCAGGGCCATCCCGCCCCCGGGGGTGGCGACTGCAGCGGCCGCGAAGGCCAACATGAATGCCAAGGTCAGCAACCGTAATATGATGCGGTCAAGCCTCGGTCGAGTGATGCCGGGCATCGGTATCTTCCTTCCTCGGTGATTCGCCGTCGATTCGGCGGATCAATGGGTCGAGCACGAACTCGAAGACGATTCCGGGAATGCGCTCGAAGGCCGCCGGATCCTCGTCCTCGGCGAATTCCATCATCAAATTGTCGAATACGCCGCTGATCACTGCTGACAGGAGTTCGAAATCGACAAGCGGGATTTCTCCGGCGGCCCAGGCCTGTCTCATCAATTCCTGGTCGATGGCGCTGAATTTCTGGAGCCGGGTGTTGCGATCCGGCAGCCGCCGCAAGAGCGAGTCCCGCGACATGACGCGCACCAGATCGCGGCGCGTTGTCAGGTGCGAGCAGAGCTTCTCCAGGATCCGCCGGTAGGTCTGCAGCGGGGATAAGCCCGAATCCGCGGTTTCGGCCACGATGCGATCATAATGATCCAGTTCGCGGTCGATCAAGGCCTCCACGATGGTGATCTTTGCTGCGAAATGACGGTAGAGATATCCGACCGAGAAATCGGCGCGGTCGGCGATGTGCTGCATTGTCGTTCCGGAATAGCCGAATTCGGCGAAGAGACCGGCAGCCGCTTCCAGGATCAGTTTCCGGCGCTGGAGCCATTCCCGCTCCTTGCGACTCGGTTTATTTCCGGACTGGGATTCCATCTGCTTGATCACCCTGCCTGAATCATCGCCATGTCCGTGAAGCACTGTTCATGAATACGGAGTCATGAATAGCAATTCGTAGTTATGAACGCAAGTTTTATTTCCTGAACCGGCATAACAGAAACGGCTGAACCTCCGCTTCTATGCATGTAACTAATTGATAAACAATAAGATGAGTTATTCGGTCAGCTGGATTCAGAGGGAGGCTGTATCCTGAGCGGGTCGATCAGCAACTCGAAAAGAGTATCAGGAAGCGGAGCCAGAGGGTTCTGCCCGTCCCGTTTGGCGAGAGTCTTGAAAAGCTCATGGGCGGCGCCGAAGATGGCGCTGGCCATAATCTCCACATTGACGGGCTTGATCTCGCCGGCGGCGACGGCTTTCTCCAGGCACGAGATCACATCCCGGCGATGCTCTTCCTGTTTGCGGGGCTTATCCTCGCTGCCGACCTCGATCGTATTGTGATAGATCCGCAGGAATTCCCGGTACTGGTTGAAGTGAGCGGCCGCCGCCTCGTAAGTCCGGTACAACTCCTCCAGAGGGGGCAACCCCCGCGCCCGGACTTCCGCGATGGCTTCGTCCAGTTTGCCGTGATGGAAATCGAGGGTGGCCTGATATATCTGCTCTTTGCTCTCGAAATGCTTGTAGAGATAACCGACCGAGAAGTCGGCCCGGTCGGCGATCATCTGCACGGTGGTCTGGTGGAAGCCGTTCTCCGAAAAAAGCGAAGTGGCCGCGGCCATTATCTCCCCCCGATGGCGGAGCAGTTCACGTTCGCGGCGGGAAAGAATGGGGGCTTCCTTCTTGTCGGCCATATGCGGACTAGTCCTTCAGGATATTGAGCCGAAGTTCACTCCGTGACGGCACGGTTCATATATAGCATTTCCGGCCCACAACGAAAAGGGGCGGATCGGATCCGCCCCTCATTCGTCTTGTCGCGTCCGCCGGATCAGCCCAGCGAATCCATCAATTCCAGCAGGTCGACAACCCGGTTGGAATAGCCCCACTCGTTGTCGTACCAGCTGATGGTCTTGAGCATGTTGCCGCCGATGACATGGGTGTATTCCGCGTCGAAGATCGACGAATGCGGATCGCCCACGATATCGCTCGACACCAACGGGCCATCGACATACTCCAGGATATTCCGCAGCCGATCGCTGTCGGCGGCCTCACGGACGGCGTCCTTGACCATCTGCGGCGTCACATCGGTCTTCATGATGGTCACCAGATCCACGACCGACCCGTCGGGAATCGGCACGCGGATGGCCATGCCGTCCAGCTTGCCGGCCAGGCTGGGCAGCACCCGTCCCACCGCGCGAGCGGCGCCCGTGGTGGTGGGGATGGTGTTCTCGGCCGCGGCCCGCGAACGGCGCCAGTCGGTATGCGGCACGTCGGCCAGACGCTGGTCGTTGGTATAGGCGTGGACCGTGGTCATCAGCCCCCGCTCGATGCCGAACTCCTTGTCCAGCACGTAGGCCAGCGGAGCCAGGCAGTTGGTTGTGCAGGAGGCGTTGGAGACGATCAGATGACCGGGCTCTAGATCCTCGTTGTTCACCCCGACAACTATCGTGGCGTCGATCTCGTCCTTGGCCGGCACCGTCAGCAGCACCTTCTTCGCCCCGGCGGTGATGTGCCGGGCGATCTCATCCCGCTTGCGGAAACGGCCGGTGGCCTCGACGACGTAATCGACACCCAGATCGGCCCAAGGCAGTTCCTCGGGTTTCGCGACCTGCAGCATCCTCACCTTCTGGGACCGGGTGGTCATCAGACCGTCGGCCACTTCGGCGTAGCCCTGGAACGGCCCCATCACCGTATCGTGACGCAGCAGATAGGCCAGCACCGCGGGGTCGGCCAGATCATTGATCGCCACTACCTCGACTCCCGCACGGCTGTTCAGCAGACGAAAGACCGCCCGGCCGATGCGTCCGAATCCATTGATTGCGACTCTCATACCGCCACCTCCCCTCGGCCGACCATTTCAGCGAGCTTTCGCGCCGTCTCCAGGAGGCGGTAGGCGTAACCCCAACCGTTGTCGTACCAGACCAGACACTTGACCAGGCCGCCGTCCAGCGCGATGGTCGCCTGGGAATCGAATACGGCCGAGTTGGAATTGCCGATGACGTCGCTCGAAACGATCGGCTCGTCGGTATAGCCGAGCAGCCCCTTGTACCTGCCCTCGGCCGCCTCGCGGGCCATTGCGTTCAGCTCCTCGGCCGAGATCTCCCGATCCACTTCGATCACCATGTCGATATTCGATCCCGCATGCACCGGCACGTTCAGGGCCATGCCGTAGAGCTTGCCCTTCATCTCGGGCAGCAGCTCCTCGACCGCCCGCGGGGCCCAGCTCTCGTTGGGGATGATGTTCTCCGCGGCCGAGCGGCTCCAGCGCAGACCGGGCTTGGCGCTGTCGCTGAGCTGCTGATCGCTGGTATAGGCATGGACGGTGGTCATCATGCAGCGCTTGATGCCCACTTTTTCGGAAAGGGCCTTGAGGATGATCGCCAGGGCGTGGCAACTGCTGCTCGCGTTGGATACCAGGCGATGATTCGGCTGCAGCTCATGGTCGTTGACTCCGTTGACGACCATGCAATCGATCTCGCCGATGGGCGGAGTCGACAACAGCACCGCCTTGGCCCCGGAATCGATATGCTTCTGCAGTTCGGGCCGGGTGCGGAACATGCCCGTGGCCTCGATCACGACATCCACTCCCAGAACGTCCCAGGGCACTTCGCCGGGGCGGGATCCGTGCAGGATGCGGGTCCGTTGCTTGCCGGCGACGAGATAGCGGCCGTCGAGATGGACATCCTCCGGGAAATCACCCTCCACGGTGCTGCGCCGCAGCAGATAGGCGAGGGATTCCCCGTCGGCGATGTCGCTGACCGCGACAAAATTGATATCGGGCTGATCGTAGCCGATACGGAACATATTCCGTCCCAGCCGACCGAAGCCCATTATTCCCAGATTGACCGACATCTTGGCATCCTTTCGAGCTTGAGGTCCTTGCGGAGTCGATTTCACGACGATGTCCGCCGGCTACCTGTTCCTATTCTTTTTATGCCTCTTCAAGGGAAAAAACGCAACCGCAATGAAGTACCGGCCCTTGGCGAAACCGCAATTCGAGCATTGATAGGAATACGTTACGGCAAGCTACCGGTGAATCCCCCGCACCGCCAACCCGACATCCGGATATAGGCGTGCTGGACTCCCGGAGCGGCCGCGGGCTAGACTGTCGGCGGAGGGAAACCGGGACCAGGAAGGAATAGAGATGGAAAAGACCTGGGTCATGCTGGAAGGCCAGCGACGCAACGTCCAGCGCGGGATGCAACTGAAGGAACTGCTGGCCAACGCCGGCTCCACCGATTCCGGCGGCGAAAATCCGGTGGCGCTCGGCGTGGTGAACGGCCGCCGCGTCTGTCTCAACGAACCTCTCTGGGGCGAGGAACACATCGAGCTGCTGCGGTTGAACGATCCCGAAGCCCATTCGACGACCAGCCGCACCCTGTGCACCGTGTTGACGGTGGCCTGCGAAGAGATATTCCCCCGCCATCCCCTGACCATCGACTTCGGCTACGGCGGCGGCATGTACTGCTCGCTGCAGCGGGAGGAGCCGTTGATCGCGGCCGAAGTGCGCACTCTGGCCGACCGGATGCAGGAGATCATCAAGCGCGACCTCGTTCTCACTCCACGGCTCTACAGCCAGCAGGCCCTGGCCCGGATCCTGGGCGATTCGCCGCACCGGCACACCCGGCTGGCCGTCCGCCACGTCCGCCTCGAACACACACCCCTGTACCGGGTCGAAGGCAGCAGCCAGATCTTCCACGGCCTCCACCTGCCGTCGACCGGGTATCTGCGGGCATTCAGCATCGAGTTGGAATCGCCGGGACTGATCCTGCGCCTGAGCAGTCCCGGCAAGCCCGCCGAGATACTCCCCCACACCCAGCAACCCAAATTGCTCGATGCGATGAGATCCTACTCGGCCTGGACCAGCGAGCAGGGCATGGCCAACCTTGGCTCGATCAACCGGTTCGTGGAGGAGGGCCGGGTCAAGGAACTGATCCGCGTCTGCGAGGCCCGCCACGATCAGATCGTGGTCAAGAGCGCCGACAGGGTTGCCGAACTGCCGTCCGACGGCAGGCTGGTGCTGGTCGCGGGGCCTTCGAGTTCCGGCAAGACCAGCTTCGCCAAGCGTCTGGCCCTGCAGTTGCGGGTGCAGGGTCTGAAGCCGTTCGCGCTTTCGCTGGACAACTACTTCATCGACCGCGACGACACTCCCCTGGACGAGAACGGCGACTTCGATTTCGAAAGTCTCGCCGCCCTGAAGCTGGACCTCTTCAACGATCACCTGACCAGGCTGCTGGCCGGCGAGGCGGTCCGGTTGCCGAGATTCGATTTCGCCGCGGGACGCGGAACGCTGGACGAGACGCCGACCGAGGTCATGCGCGGAGCGCCGCTGATCGTCGAGGGCATCCACGCCCTCAACCCGGAGATCGGCAAGAACATCCCTCACGCAAACACCGTGCGCGTCTACGTGTCGGCCCTGTGCCACACCAATATCGACAACGGCACCTACATCCCGACCACCCTGAGCCGTCTCTACCGGCGAATCGTCCGCGACGCCCAGTTCCGCGGCTACACCGCCGGCGAGACGCTGACCCGCTGGCCGAGCGTCAGGGCCGGCGAGGAACGGAACATCTTCCCCTTCCAGCAGAACGCCGATCTGTTCTTCAATTCCGGCCTCGCGTACGAGCTGGGCGTGCTGAAGCTGTGGGCGGAACCGCGACTGGCGGCCGTGCCGCCGGAGGATCCCAACTTCGGCCCCGCGAGCAGCCTGCTGGAACTGCTCGCGATGCATCTGCCCATCGACGCACGGCTGGTGCCGCCGACTTCCTTGTTGCGGGAGTTCATCGGGGAAAGCGGATTCTCTTATTAGAAGCCGGGCGAGGTTCGCCGCACCGGGCCGGCTAATCCGGGGGGATCAGGGCATCAGGAAGGCGCCGCTCAACTGCTCGCGGGCCTTCTCGAGGTCGCCCTCGTCGATGATGCAGGAGACCGTCGAGACCGAGGTGCTGATGGCGTGGATGTCGATCTTGCCTTCGGCCAGGGCGTCGAACATCAGCCCGGCGATAGAAGGGCGCTCGCTGAAATGCGGCCCGTAGAGCGAGATCACGCAGCAGTTGCGGGTGCATTCGATGCGCTCGGCCTGGATCTCCTCCTTGATGGTCTGGAGCAGTCCGAGGGCCTGGTCGAGATCGGATTTGTTGATCGCCAGGGT
>CAZYDJ010000048.1:0-1598 GCA_964646035.1 uncultured Fibrobacteraceae bacterium
TGGCCGAGTTCGGGTTCGGCGGTCCCGAGGTGAAGATGCAGATGCTGAAGATGCGGCTGCGGCTGATCATCAACGCCATCATCGACCAGAAGATCCACTGCGCCGGCATGACCCGCGACGAGGCGATCGACCTGATGATGAACGAGGGCTTCCAGGAGGAAGGCGAGGCGCACGGCAAGTGGCGCCGGGCCTGCATGAGCTCGACCCAGCTCTCGACCTATTACGTGGGCAACATCGAGATCAACAGGATCCGCACCGACTGCGAGGCAAAGCGGGGGGACGGCTTCGAATTGAAGGCGTTCCATGACGAATTGCTGTCGTACGGATCTCCGGCCCCGCATCATCTGCGCAAGCTGATGGATCTCTGATCAGTCGGGAGCGGATCGAATAAAGACGGCGGTCCCGAGGGGGGCCGCCGTTTTCTTATTGCCGATGTGCATGGTTCAGGCGGGCTGGCATTCGGGGCAGAAGTGGGTCGAGCGCCCGGCGACGCGGATCTTCTCGATGGTCGTTCCGCAGTCGCGACAGGGCTCGCCGCCGCGTTGGAATACGCGCAGCTTGCGGCGGAAATTGCCCGGCCGGCCGTTGAAGTCGCGGAAGCTCATGAAGGTGGTGCCGCCGTGTTTGATGGCCAGGCGCAGCACGCCCTTGATCGCCCGGTGCAGACGGCGCACTTCCTCTGCGTCGAGATCGCAGGGCCGGCGCAAGGGATGCAGCCCGGCGCGGAACAGGGCTTCGTCGGCGTAGATATTGCCGATGCCGCTGGCGATGCCCTGGTCGAGCAGAGCCGCCTTCAACGGCGATTTCCGATGGGCGAAGCGGTCCCGCCATTCGCTCAGGCCGACCAGCAGCATATCCGGTCCGATATGCGCCATGCAGGCGGGGGCGATCCCGTCCTCGACCAGCGACAGGCGGCCGAACTTGCGCTGGTCGCGGAAATGGGCCGGCACGCCGTCGAAATCCAGCGACGCCCGCACCATGTGGTCGGGCTTTTCCGGGGGATCGATGAGGAACTGTCCGGTCATGCGCAGATGAACCATCAGATGGGCCGGCGCCGCTCCTTCGCCGCCGAAACTCAGCAGCAGATATTTCCCGTGCCGATGCACCGACTCGAGGGTCTTGCCGACGATGGCGGCGCGCACCGCCCGGGGCGAAGGCTCCAGGCAGCCCGCCCAGTGGGCCTTCAAACCGGTCAGGCGCCTGCCGATCAGCAGGCTGCGCAGGCCCCGGGCCACGCTCTCGACTTCAGGCAGTTCCGGCATCTAGAATCCGCGCTCCTTCTTGATCCGATCGTAGGCCTCGTTCACCTTCTGCAGTTTTTCCGTGGCGAAGGTCATGAAATCCTCGGGCAGCCCCTTTGACGTTATCACGTCGGGATGATATTCGCGGGCCAGACGGCGGTAGGCCTTCTTGACCTCGGCTTCGGTGGCCGTGGGGGAAACGCCCAGGATATCATATGACTCGTTGCCGGCCGCGGCTCCGCCGGAGGTGAACATGGCCCGGGCTTCGGCGTAGTCGCGCTCTGAAAGGCCGAGGTCCCCGGCGATGCTGCGGATCAGCGATTCCTCGGCGGGATGCATCGCGCCGTCGGCCATGGC
>CAZYDJ010000048.1:1698-15934 GCA_964646035.1 uncultured Fibrobacteraceae bacterium
GCGGTCTGGGCGGCGCGGGGATCGGAATGTATTCGCGCGGAGCCTCCCGCGTAGGAACGTCCCTGGAACCCTCCGGAACTCGCGGAGCCGCCCTCGCCGAGTCGCGATCCGACGGCGCCGCCGATCATGGCTCCGAGCGGTCCCCCCATCATGAATCCCAGGGATCCTCCCACCAGAGCGCCGAGCAAGCCCATCTCGCAATTCCTTTCACTGATCGTTTGACCGGGTCACGGTCTTTGCCGAGAACACCAAAGATAATCCAAGACTGCCCGTCGACGAAAGCGGTGCTATCTTTTACGGGATCTCGGCGGCGGGTCGGGTTGACCTGTTCCGCCCCGCGTTGTACGTATCTGCTCCCGGGCCGTTCCCCGGGGATGTGATGTTTTCGCAGGAGTACGATCATACTCCAGGGTCCGCAATACCAGAGAAGGGTTCTGATGGCGATGTCCGATTCAAAGGCAGCCGGCGCGGCGGTGGAGCGTTCCGAGGTCCCCGAACACCTGAAATGGGATATCGGGCGGATTTTCGCCGATACGCAGGCATGGGAGGACGAGTTCGGCTCCGTCGCGAAGGAGATCGAGAGCCTGCCCGCCCTGCGCGACGGACTGACCGGCTCCGGGGCCGCGCTGCTGGCCGCGATGGCTAAGATCATGGATGTCGGCCGCCGTCTCGAGGTCATCTACGTCTACGCCTCGATGACCAGCGACCAGGATGTCCGCATCGGCGAAAACACATCCCTGCGGGGACGCGCCGGCTCCCTGAGCGTGAAATACTCCGAAGCCACGAGCTGGCTGGAACCACTGATGCTGGAGCTGGACGACGACCGCTTGGCCGAACTGGTCGCGCAGGAACCGGATCTGTCCCTCTACGATCATTATTTCGACGATATCCGCCGTCACCGCGAGCATACCCTGGATCCCGATCGCGAGGCCCTGCTCGCCGCCGCCGGCAACCTGGCCCGCGGCGCCGGTTCGGTCTTCAACGCTCTGGACAACGCCGACCTCGAGTACCCCGAGGTGACGGGTGAGAACGGCGAGCGCGTCAAGCTGACCAAGGCCCGGTACACCAGCCTGGTCCGCAGCGCTGATCGCGAAGTTCGCCGCGGAGCCTTCGAGGCGTTCATGGATTCATACGGCAAGGTCATCAACACCCTGGCCGCCAACATGGACGCCAACGCGCGCAACCACGTCTTCTTCGCCCGCGCCCGCAACTACGAGGACACGCTCGAGTCGGCGCTGCATCCCAACGCGATCCCGGTTTCGGTCTTCCATAACCTGGTCGACACCGTCAACGCCAACCTGCCGGTCATCCATCGGTACGCCGGCCTGAAGAAGCGGGTCATGGGGGTCGATCAGTTGCGGGAGTACGATCTCTACGCCCCGCTGTTCACCAAGGGCCGCTTCAGCTTCGATTACGACCAGGCCAAGGCGATCCTGCTCGAGTCGCTGAAGCCCCTGGGCGAGGAGTACGTCTCGATCGTCGAACGCGGTCTCGACGATCGCTGGATCGACGTCCACGAGAACAAGGGCAAGCGCAGCGGAGCCTATTCCAGCGGGGCCTACGGCACCGATCCCTACGTCCTGCTCAACTGGAGCGACCAGCTGCGCGACACCTTCACCCTGGCCCATGAGATGGGACATTCGCTCCATTCCTGGCTCGCTTCGCATAATCAGCCCTACGTTTACGGCGACTATCCCATCTTCACCGCCGAGGTGGCCTCGACCTTCAACGAGGCCCTGTTGATGAAGCATCTGCTGGACACGACCGAGGATCGCGATCGCCTTCTCTTCCTGCTCGACACCTATCTCGACCAGATCAACGGCACCGTATTCCGGCAGACGATGTTCGCCGAGTTCGAGCTGGAGATCCATCGCGCCGTCGAGCGTGACGAGACCCTCACCGCCGAGATGCTCGACGCCCTGTATCTGGATATCCTGAAGCGTTATTGGGGACCGGAAGTGGAGTTCGACCCGGAGCGCAGCCCGCGCACCTGGTGTCGCATCCCGCATTTCTATTATAAGTTCTACGTCTACCAGTACTCGACCGCCTACGCCGCGTCGACCGCGCTTTCGCGACAGGTTCTGGCCGGCGCGGAAAAGGAGCGGGAACGCTATCTGGACTTCATGCGTTCCGGAAGCAGCCGATACCCGGTGGAGATCCTGGAATCAGCAGGCGTGGACATGACGACCGCGGGTCCGGTGCAGGATGTTTTTTCATTATTCGCCGAGTTGCTCGACCAGACGGAGAGCCTGATCTCCGGGAAGGATGTCTGATGCGTTCCGCCGCCGTTCCGAACTCCCGTTTCGCGGTCTTCTTCGGCGTCGCCCTGGCGCTGATCCAGCTATGCGCCTCGTCGCCGGTTTTCGCCCAGCCGGAGAACAGCCTGACCGAGACGCCCACCGAGAGCGAAGCGGCATCGCCGGAGGGACGGTTTCGGATCGTCTGGCCGGCGGGATGTTCGCGCCTCAGGACGCATACCTACAACCGCTCCAACATCGCCGCCGCCGACTCCGCCGCCGCCGCCGACACCGTCGGCTCGGTCATAGTGATGTGCGATCGCCGCAATCGGGATGAGGACGGCGCCATGGTGCTGATCGTCTTTCCCGTACCCGGCGGCGAAGAACATACTCCCGCCAATATCACCGAGGTCATCGGCGAGCAGCTGTCGCGGACCGGCCAGTCGATCCTGCGCCAGGGCCCGATCGAGCGCAACGGTCTGACCGGAGTCCGGGTTCTGGCCCGCGAGAAGGACAGCAGCCGGTCCACGTGGATTGAGGGCTTTCTGGCCAAAGGGCGGATCGTGGTTGCCCTGGCCTGGAACAGCGACGAATCCATCTTCAAGAATCCGGAAATCGAGCGTTTCTTCGACACCCTGGAAATTCTCGACTGAATCATCGGAAATTAGGGGCGATTTTAACCGCTATTGCCCGAGCGGTTGAGCTGTTGTATACTGCGCATTAGATGATATTCGAATACAGGCGAAGGAGACGAGGATGATGAGTAACGTTAAGTCCTCGAGCTCGCCCGCAAGTGCCGGCACCTTAAGTGTCGTTTCCGGCAGTCTAGACCTTTATTCTGCCTCCAGGCCCGCCCGCGTCATTATCACTCCCGTTTCAGCACCTTTGATCCACCCCTTGTCGAAACGGGATATCCAGCGGGTATTGTCCGTCCTGCCGGAGTCGATCACCGGCGGCTTGAGGTCGGTAAGCTTGCTCGGCGATCGCTGGACCCCGGACGGGATGCCCGTGCTGGCGACTTATCGCCGGCAAGGTTTTTTGCGCCTGCACGCGGTCAGCTCATTGCCTTGGCGGCTGGACCGTCTGCCGACGAGGATCGCTGTCGAGTTGTCGCGTTACGGAGCGAAGCTGGAGATGGAGGGCGATTCCCATGTCGTGACGTGGGAGCCCGAGTCGCTGCGGCTGTTCTTCGTTACCGGCGTGCTGATGCCGGGCCTTGCCCGATTCCGCCGGGAGCGTGACGGTGAAGGCGAACGCTCCGCCATCGTGCGGGCTTTGGACAGTTCCAGCGGACCCTGGGTCGTCACGGAAGCCGCGCTGAACCAATGGTCCACTTTTCTGACCGACCTGAATAAATAGTCCGGAATCATTTCAACAGGATTCCCCGGCTGCTGATGACCGTCCCGTCCGCGGTGCGCAGCACGAAGAGATACGTTCCGCTCGGCGGCATCGCCGCTCCGGAACGGCCCGGCTTCCAGTCGGCTACCAGCCCGCCCTCCGCCAGGATGCCGCTCCACGCGGTTTCAACGAGCCTTCCCTTCAGATCATAGACGTCGACGCGGGCGGATCCGGGCGCCAGGCCGTCGGCCTCGAGCCTGACGCCGGCATTGAAGGGGTTGGGATATAGCTTCAGGGCGGGCCCGGCGATCAGGATCGGAGTCACCGGGGTCATCAATTCATCGGTGACCTGGACCCGGGCCCGGTCCAGCAGGATCTCCTCGACGATCAGTTCGCCGTCGCCGGTGTAGAGGGAAACCTCGACGGCCTCGATTCCCGAGCAGCCCAGGGCGTCCGCCGTGCAGTTCCAGACGTAGATCTCGCCCGGTCCGACGATATATTCAGCGGGCCCCATCCCGACCACGACGCCGCTCCACACCCCGGGCTCGTCATCGATGAATTCCTGCCAGACGAAGATTTCGTCGAAGAGAGAGCCGGGTCCGCCGTCGACGCTGCCCAGGACCGCGGGATCGTAATGCACGGTGAGATCGACCGTGCGCAGATCCAGCGGGTCGTCGATGACCACGGCCACGGTGTAGGATTCTCCGGCCAGCAATGTGGTGTCCGGGGGGGTGAAGCGCAGGGAGACCGCGGCGCGGGCAGCGGGAGGGGCGGCGAGACAGATAAAGACGCCCAATGCCGTGATGGCTGAAGCCAGCAACGGTATTACCGCACGCACCATGCTGGTTGATCTCGGCGACGCCATCCGACCCCTCCCGGTCCGCTACTTCAGCAGCACCATCTTGCGGGTCTCGACCTTGTTTCCGGTCACCATCCGGTAAAGATAGACACCGGCGCCGACGCGAACGCCGCTCGCGGAAACACCGTTCCATACCGCTGAGTGACGCCCTTCATCGAGACGCTCGTCGACCAGGGTGTCGATCAGTCTGCCGTCGACCGAATGCACCGTCAGCAGAACCCGGCCCGGCCGTTCCAGGCTGAATCCGATCGAGGTGCGGGGGTTGAAGGGGTTCGGGTGGTTCTGATCGAGAACCGCCAACGGCGCCGGAGCGATACCGGTCACGCATTCGACCTGGACGGTGGCGTCGGAGGTCAGGGCTGCGATCGGCGCATTGTCCAGGCCGCGCAACTTGAAGGATAGGATCGACACGTCGCCTACGCCGTTGGCCGCCGGGTGGATCGTGATGTTGGCCAGGATCGCCGAATCGACCAGGCCGGGAGTGTCGCCGAGGATGGCGTCGAGGATGGTGAAGGTGCCGTCGTTGTTGTCCAGCACCCGGAAGAAATTGCCGCCGACGGCCGACAGCGAACCGGCGTCGACGATGTCCTCCCCGGCGAAGCGCAGTTCCGGAGATACGGCAATCGTCATTTCATATCCGCGCAGGGCGGGTGTCGAATCGCCCGGAGCGTAATGCAGGCCGATGTTCACCGTGCTCACGCAATCGATGGGCCCGGCGTGCACCGGGCTGATGGAAAGCCCGGCGCGATAGGGATCCGAGTCGCAGACCACGAAGATGTCGCAGCCATAGCCGAAAGCGCCGAACGACCCGCCGGAAAGGCCGGAGAGCAGGACCGACGGCATGGTCACCGCCCCGACGCCTTCGGTGGAGCCGTGGAAGGTTACGCTGAACAGATGGGCGCCGGCGTCCAATCCGATCTCGGGATCGATCAGACTGTCGCTGATGGTGAACGTGCCGTCGCCGTTGTCGACAACCTGGAAATCGTGTTCGCCGAAGGAGCCGAGAACGCCGCTGTCGAAGATGTCCGCGGCCCCGAAGTCGAGCTCGGGCGAAGCGGCCACGGTCACGGCATATCCGCCGACCGGGGGTGTCGTGTCCCAGGGGGCATAGGAGAAATCGACGGTGATCGAGCCGGTGCAGAGCACGGTGTCGGTGGCCGCGGGTTCGGCCACGACCGAGCTCATCCCGATCCAGGGATCGAAAAGGACGTCGTCGGTGACGTCGGTTCCGAGGCCGGTCGCATTGAGGGTCGGATGGTAGGGGCCGGTGAAGCTGCCCCACCAGTTCTGCCGGGCGTCGACAACCACGGAGCCCGTGTTTTCAACTCCGTAGACACCGCTTTCGCCGAAATCGCTGTCGCGGGCGACGACGGCGGCGTCCCCGGCGACGGCCAGGCATGAGCGTTGGATGTCGATGAAATCGCAGCGGGTGACGTTGCCGCCGCCGTTGAAGCGGACGGCCTGCTCGATCAGCCGGCCGGTTCCGTCGAGAGTCATGTCGTGCAGGTCGACGGTGGATCCCGCGGGGATCAACAACCAGCCGGCGTCGTCGCCGGCGAGGCCCGTGTCGGTACCGGCGACGATTAGCGGTTTATCGGCCTGGTCGCCGGCTATCTCGACGTCGTGGTCGATCACCAGCTGGCCGGTCTCGGAGTATGTTCCGGGTAATACTTCGATGAGGCCTCCGGTGGTCATGGCGATCGCTTCGGCCAGAGGCGTGCCGGATTCACCGACCGGGCTGTCGTCGTCGATTATCAGGTGGGTGTAGTCGCCCTGGAAACCGATGTCGGGCGAGGTGTCGGCGCCGATCGCGAGCCAGGGGCTGTAGTCGACCAGGGTATCGACCGCCGCGGCCACGAGCTCGGCAGCGGAAACCCCGTGCCAGTTGCCGGACGCGTCGACGATCGCATCCATATTGGAACCGACGTTGCGGACGCAGGAGGTGAAGCTGTTGCCGGTGACGACTCCGGACAGGGATCCGCCGCGATCCAGCACCCCGAAGCCGGTATCCCACCCCGAGATCCCGCATCCGGTCATCGTGATATCCATGTCGCCCTGGGGCAGGCAGGCCACTCCCCAATCCGATCCGGCGCCGCTGAATTCGGAATCGCTGATTATCACCGACATCAACGGGGATTGAATCGCGGAATACGGCATCTCCACGCTGGGAATCGGCAGCGGGAAGTCCTGGGCGTTCGGCGGCGGCGGCGGTGAATCGGACTCGGCGAGCGAGGGGGTCGAAGTCCGGAAGAGGTTGATGCCGTTGTCGATCGGATTCTCGATCAGTCCGCCGCTGAAGCTGCCGCTCGAGTCGTTGAAGTAGACGCTGTTCTGACAGTTCATGATGTGGAAGTCGCTCAACAACGCCGAATTCGCCTGATAGATCAACACTCCGGAGGCGGTGCCGACCTCGTCGGTATAGACGATGTCGCTGATGGTGAATCCCGAAAGCACGGCACTGGCCCCATGGCTGATCTGGACGCCGTTCTGGGCCATCAGTTGGTTCGGGCCGAATCCGGATATCTCGACGTCGGTCGCGGTCACGCTCAGGCCGGGACCGCCGAGGGATAATCCGGCCCTCTGGAACCGGTCGACGGCCACCCGTTCGATCGTGATGTCCCGGGGTATGCCGTCATCGTTATAGGCGTAGACGCCGACGCCGTGGAAGAGGGTGCCGAGCGGGTATTCCGTGATTCTGGTGACCCTGACGTCGTGCAGGACTCCGCCCGAATTCCAGAACGCGACACCGAGGAAACGGACGTTGTCCACGCCCTTTTCGTCGCCGTCGACCGTCAACTCGGCGACCTCGGCGGTGGTGACGTTGTCGATGAAGACAACCGGATAGTTGTCGGCCACGGTATAGAACGATTCGGAGAGTTCGGGCGGCGACTGGATGAAGGTCGAATCGATGCCGGCGCCGATCAGGGTGATGTCCTCGGTCGTGATGCGCAACTGTTCCACGAAGACGCCGGCGGCCACCGAGACCGTGTCGCCCGGAGCGGTCGTATCCAGGGCGGCCTGGATCGAGTCTCCGGGATCGACATCGATGACCAGTGCGGCGGCGGGAGCCGCGAAGGCCAGCAGCAGAAGGCAGAGCGACAGCATCGGGTTGTTGAATCCGTTGAAGTTCATCGCTGCATCTTTCCGGTCGCCGGCTGTTGATGACTGGGGCTCCGGCCCTGCGGCCGAAGCCCCGTTTGTTCTAGCGGACCAGGGTCATCTTGCGGGTCTGGCTGTAGGGCCCCGCGTCGATCCGATAGAAATAGGTGCCCGAGGCGAGGGATCTGCCGCTGTCGTCGCGGCCGTCCCAGATGACCTCGTGCGATCCGATTCCCATCACGGCGTTGGCGAGGGTGGCTACCCTCTTGCCGTCCACGGCGATGACCGACAGCCTGACCATCTGATCCTCGGGCAGGCTGAAGCAGATCTTCGTCATCGGGTTGAAGGGGTTCGGAACGTTCTGGTCGAGACGGAACGCCTGAGGCAGGATGTTGCCGCCCTCGGAATCGAGTGCGAACGACATCCTGCCGTTATCCACGTCGCGGGCGGTAATCTCGGCTGCGCCGAGGTCGACGGTCGCGGGCAGACTCACGCGAACCAGCTCGCCGGCTCCGCTGAATCCCACGGAGGTTCCGAACAGGGCCAGGTTGATGTCCAGTCCGTCCCTGCCGATGTCGCGCATGAACGCCGGAGTCTTCTGCTCGGCCAGCAACGCGCCGGAAGCGACTTCGGCCTTCATTCCCTCGGGCAGCACGACGCGCAGCCGCACTCCCTTCAGGGCGGGGCAGGATTCGACCAGTTGCAGCGACCAGGTGAAATCGTCGACGGCGATCCACGACAGGACCAGCGGCGAATCGTCCGGGCGGCTTTTGGCCAGCGGCGAAACCACGCCGTGGTTCATGGCGAAGATCATCAGATCCTCGAAGTCCACGATGGAATCGGTGGTCGGGATGCCGTAGCCGGTCCAGTCGTCGGTCGGACCGACGTCGGCCTCGAAGTTGTAATGTGACGCCGAGATCGGTCATGTCGCCGGTGTCGACTTCGCCGTCGTAGGGATCGGCGATATCGCCCAGCCAGTAGCTGGTGGCCTTGTCGTTGGCGTCGGCCGGTGCGCTGTGGTTGGACGCCTCGTCGATGGCGATCACTTCATAGTAATAGACGCCGCGCTCGGTCATACCGGTATCGACGTACTCCTCGGTTCCGGCGGCCACCGTGGCGGCCAGAATCCACTCGCCCGAATCGACAGGCAGCAGATCGTCGTGGACCAGGGGCCGGACGGGCACGTTGTGGGTGGGCAGATCGTCGTAACGGGGATAGGCCGAGACGCCGGGATCGCCGTACCACATGCCGCGCCAGACCTCGACCGTCGCCACGTCCGCGGCGGGATCGGTCCAGCTGACCTTCACCTTGTCGTAACCGGGATCGGCGACGATGTCGGTGACCGGGTCGGGAGCGGTGCAGTCGACCGTGAACGCGGCGCCGCCGAGTTCGGCGGTGATGTCGGCGTTGTCCTTATCACGCAGCTTGTAGCTGAGGATGGTCACCGTGGCTTCGCCGTCGGCGGCCGGATGCAACTTCACCGAGAACAGGTCGGCGTCGGTCAGCAGGCCGTCGGTCTCGCCGAGGATGGCGTCGCTGACGGTGAAGCTGCCGTCCAGGTTGTCGACTTCCTGGTAGAAGCCGCCGCCGAGTCCGTATTCGTTCTCGATGTCGACGGCGCCGAAGCTGACTTCCGCGCTAGTGGTGAAGGTGACCTCGTAGCCGCGCAGGCCGGCGGTGCCTTCCTCGCGATCGAACGCGAAGGTGGCGGTCATGTACTCGCCGCAGTTGATCGGGCCGGCCTCCGAGAGGTTGACCGCGATCTGCGAACCGGCGGCCAGCCAGCTCGAAACCATGCCCGCGGTGCACTCGCCGCCGACTTCGGGATAATGGTTGCCGCTGTCGTAGACGAAACCGCCGCTGACATCCTGGGTCGCGGCCAGCCACTCGCCGCCGATGCGCATCGCTTCAAGGATCTCGGGGGTGTGCTCCAGATAATCCCACATGAACATCATGGCGTATCCCGTGTCCTGCCAATCGCGGGCGTTGAAGTCCGCGGGCGCGCCATACTGGTCGCTGATCGCGCCGTCTTCGTACTGGCATTCCAGCAGGGTGGCCTGCAGGCCCGGCAGCAGATCGGTATGAACATTGCCGGCCGAGAAGGCCTGGATCAGGCCGGCCACTCCAATGGAGTACCAGTTGTAATCATCGTTTTCCCAGGTCGGGTCGGTGCCCTGGTTGCGCCCGTAGACGTCGAAGTATCCGGGGTTGCCGTTGAAGCTGTCCTCCCAAAGGACTTCGGCAACGGCGGCGGCTTCCAGGTCGTGTCCGAAGCCGGGGAAAGCCTCATCCATCTTCATGGCCGCCTCGGCCCAGGCGCCGATGTCCCAGGGGATGATCCCGTTGGCGTAACTGGCGCGAAAATCGCGGATCGCCATCGCCAAACTGTCGATGGCTCCGTATTTGACGAGCTGGCGATCCCAGATGGCCTGGGCGCCGTCGAGGTAGATCGTCGCACCTACAGGATCCACGAGAGAGGCGAAGTCGATCAGGAAAGTGACATCGGGAGCGGAGCGGATGACTTCGGGACCGGCCTCAACGATCTTGTTGGCCGCGTCCTGGAGAGTGATGAACCACTCAGCGCGCGGGTCAATCTGATACGCCCGGAACAGCCCGCGCGCCGTCACTCCGTAGAGATTGGTCGAACTGGCGGCTGCGGTATGGGAAAACTCGGTGGTACGCCAGTCCCAGCCGGCGTCGTCGGGATCGAGATCATCGATCTCGCCGTTGCCGGCGTTGTCCTCGGTGACGTCCGCCTGCATCTTCCGCAGATATTCCGCGCCGGCGAAGATGGAGTCGAGCAGATCGCCGTTGGGGAACGACTCGATGCCGTAACCGGGTTCGACCATGGTTTCCATCAGAAACGGACCGCCCGATTCGGCTTCGGGGATACCTTCAGCAGGAGTCGCGATCGGGGCCGCGGCCCAGCCCGCGCCGAAGGCGAGCAGGGTGAAGACGGCCATACAGGACAGGATCAACTTTGCACGCATTTTACCCTCCGAAGACTAAATGACAGGAATTCCACCCTTCTCCTGACGTCTCGATCGGCCTAGGTCGATGTCCGGAGTCCGGTTCGGCGGAACCGGAGTTCGGACTGGCGGGGCGTCTTGAGCAGGCGGGGCGAGTCCCGGTGGGCGAACGATAAATGAGCGGCGCTTCGATGAAGCGCTGGTTTGACTCACCGACGGGTTGAATCCGTTAGAACCCGCGATGAGAATCGATAAGAAATCCGAAGGAAGAATCCTCCCTCCTTCATGACGATTCGCAATAACAGTGATTCTTTCACGAATCATCATGACGGTCAATGATCAATCATCCTTTCCGTTGTTGTAGTAGCTGGTAAATATGACCTTTGGCCATCCTTTTCGCGGAAACATGAGTCCGGGCCGCAAAGAAGCGGCGTCATTTGATTCGGCGAACACCGGCAAGCGGCGACTGCGTCATCCTTGACGATTGATCGAATAAAGGCTGCATGAGCCTGGGCGATTGAATAATCCGGGCGAGCGGAACGGGGCGGGTAAGGGCGATATTTTTCGATCACGAAGTCCGGAAAATCCGAATGGCCGGTCTTCGCGAAGCCAAGCAATCTTCCCATGTTTATGGCTTTATGTCAATATCCAGAACGTTAATCGAATTAATCCAGCCAACACGACCATAATGACAGACATCGGCCGTTATTTGCCGTTTTGTCATGACAGATTCTGTGGGTCGGGTAGTGCATGTCTTTGACATATATATGTAGATGTTTTTGGCATAAACTCTAACACGCTCATTTTATGCAAGATACTAAGCGGATGAAATTTTGCGGTTTCGGGCATACCATGTGCAGTATGATCGCTTGCCCTGAGGGCCGAAAGGAGACAGAGATGAAGAACTGGACAGTCAACGCCGCCGAAACGCTCCAAAAAGCACAGGAGAAAGCATATGGGTCGGGGCATTCCGAGTTGGAGCCGGTCCATCTGCTTTGGGCGCTGCTGAGCGAGCCCGGCCTCCCGGTGCGCGCGTTGCGGGCGCTGGAGATAGATCCCGGGCTGGTGCTCCGGGCCCTGGAAAGTGAACTGGAGAGCATGCCCGAGATCGGCCGCAAGGACGTTCCCGCCCCCGGTCGCGATCTGCAGCGAGTGATGCTCGAGGCCCAGAGCCGGGCCGAAGGCGGCATGGTCGGTACGCGCGAACTGCTGCTGGCGGTCGCGGCTGACGGCGGCCGCGCAGAGGCTGTCCTGCAGGCGTTCGACGCGACGGAGGCCAAGCTCTCCGCGTCCTTGGAGCAGATCGGAGCGGCCGGGTCTTATGACGGCCAGGATGAGAGCGGAATGGCCGACGCGGGGGATTCGGCCCTGGGGAAATATGCGCTGGACCTCTGTGCGCAAGCCAGGGCCGGGAAGATCGATCCGGTCATCGGACGTGACGAGGAGATCCGCCGAGTGATGCAGATCCTGTCGCGGCGGACGAAGAACAACCCGGTGCTTATCGGGCCGCCGGGAGTGGGCAAGACCGCTGTGGCCGAGGGGCTGGCGCGGCGCCTGGTCGCGGGGGACGTTCCCGAGGGGCTGAAGGGGCGCATCCTCTATGCCCTCGATATGGGATCGCTGCTCGCGGGCGCCAAGTACCGCGGCGATTTCGAGGACCGGCTCAAGAGCGTGATCAGGGAAGTGGTCGAGCGCGAGGGCGAAGTGCTGCTGTTCATCGACGAGATGCACACGCTGGTCGGCGCCGGCGCGGCCGAAGGCGCCATGGACGCATCGAATATCCTGAAGCCCGCGCTCGCCCGCGGCGAACTGCATTGTGTCGGCGCCACGACCGTGGACGAATATCGCCGCCACATCGAGAAGGATCCGGCCCTGGAGCGACGTTTCCAGCCGGTTGTCGTCGACGAGCCGACATCAGAGCAGGCGGTTGCCATCCTGCGCGCCCTGAAGGAGAAGTACGAGGTCCACCACGGCATCAGGATTTCGGATTCGGCGCTGGTCGCCGCAGTAGAACTTTCGCAGCGCTATATCACCGATCGCCGGCTTCCGGACAAGGCCATCGACCTGATCGACGAGGCTTCGTCGAGGTTGAGGATGGAGATCGACTCGGTTCCCGCGGAAGTCGATGACCTGCGCCGTTCGCGGGAGCAGCTGGAGATGGAAAAACTGGCCATGGCCCGCGAAACCGACAAGGTGGCGGTGGGCAGGCGCGAAACGATCGAGCGCAGGCTGGCGGACGTGGCTGAAGATCTGGAGAAGGCGGACGCCCGTTGGCGCGAGGAGAAGGAAGCCATCGACCGCATCCGCGAGATCCAGGGGAAACAGGAGCAGCTCGGGATCGAGACCGAGGAGGCCCAGCGCATCGGCGACCTGGCTCGGGCGTCGGAGCTGAAATACGGCCGGGCCGCCGAACTGGTCGCGGATCTGGAGGAGGCGCGAACCGAGTTGAAGCGCATCCAGGGAGATGCCCCGTTGCTGAAAGAGGAAGTGGACGAGGACGACATCGCCGACCTGGTGGCTCGCTGGACCGGCATTCCGGCGCAGCGCCTAGTGGAGGACGAGGCGGCCAAACTGAGGGATCTGGAGCAGAGGATCCGCGGCAGGGTGGTCGGCCAGGACCAGGCCGTGCAGAAGGTCGCCCGCGCCGTGAGGCGTTCGCGGGCCGGGTTGACGGATCGATCACGGCCACTGGGATCATTCCTGTTCCTGGGACCGACCGGCGTCGGCAAGACCGAGCTGGTCAAGGCCATGGCGGAACAATTATTCGGCGACGAATCGCATCTGGTGCGGCTGGACATGAGCGAGTACATGGAACGCCACTCCGTGGCCCGGATGATCGGCGCGCCGCCGGGATACGTGGGCTACGAGGCCGGCGGGCAGTTGACCGAGGCGGTGCGCAGCCGTCCCTATTCCGTGGTGTTGTTGGACGAGGTCGAAAAGGCGCATCCGGAAGTGATGAACGTGCTGTTGCAGCTGCTCGACGACGGGCGGCTGACCGACGGCAAGGGTCGCGTGGTCGATTTCCGCAACACGCTGGTGGTGATGACCAGCAACCTGGCCCAGGATCAGCGGTTCGAGCCGACCGGATCCGACGATGCGGACCCGGTCGCGGCCCGTGCCGCCGAGCGTATCCTGAACGATGAGCTGACGTCGCATTTCCGTCCCGAGCTCCTGAACCGGCTCGACGCGGTGATCAGGTTCAATTCACTGGAACGCGATGACATTTCCCGCATCGTCGAATTGGAGCTGGCCAAGGTGGCCGCCGCCCTGTCCGAGCAGGATATCGGTCTGCGCTGGACCGAAGCCGCGGTCGCGCGCCTGGCCGAACTGGGGTTCGATCCCGTTTACGGCGCGCGACCGGTCAAGCGGGTGATCCAGCGCGAGGTCCAGGACCGGCTGGCCGACGCCATCCTGGGCGGCGACGTGATGCCGGACAGCAAGGCGGTGCTCGACGTCGCCGGCGGCGGCTTCGAGGTGCGCGGCGAGAGCGTCTAGCGGAACAGTCACTTGACCGGGCCCCGGGCCGCCACGGCATATTCGGCCTACACTTGCTTGAACATAGTCGACAAGGGGTCTAGTCTTCGCTGTCGGGGAGAGGCCGGCGAAGTTTTTGCCGGCTTGCTTGCGCCATCAGCAACACGGGAGATTCAAGATGACGGTAGTTCTGGAAGGCGCCGGCCTGACAATCGAAAAGCTGGAACGCATCGCCCGCGACGGCGAAAAGGTGGAGCTGC
>CAZYDJ010000049.1:0-15875 GCA_964646035.1 uncultured Fibrobacteraceae bacterium
ACTTCCTGACCCACGGCGAACTGGGCACCTGGGATTCTCCGGCCAAGCAGGCCGAACTTGAGCCGTTGCTGGCCGACGAACAGACCCGGCTGGCCTACGACTGATCACCGGCGCCGATATGCCGGCGGGGCGCCACCGCCCGGAGCCCCGCCGCATCCCGCCCCGGCCGCACCCGCGGCCGCATCAGCTTATCGCTGCTGCTTCCCGCTGAACCAGCGGTACCATGCCGGCACCAGCAACAGGGTCAACATGGTAGAGGTGACCAGGCCGCCGATCACTACTGTCGCCAGCGGCCGCTGCACCTCGCTGCCGGTGCCGTGCGAAAGCAGCAACGGGATCAGGCCCAGGGCGGTGGTCGCGGCGGTGATCAGCACCGGCCGGATCCGTTGGCAGGCTCCGGTGACGGACGCCTCGTCGACATCCATCCCGCTCTCGCGCAACTGGTTCAGCTTCGTGACCATCACCATCCCGTTGCCCAGCGCGATGCCGAACAGGGCGATGAATCCCACCGAAGCAGGCACCGACATGTTCTGGCCGCTGATCCACAACGCGGCGACGCCGCCGACCAGCGCCAGCGGGATGTTCAGCATGATCAGCAGCGAATTGCGCACCGACCGCAGGGCTGTGACCAGCAGCATCGTGATCAGAACCAGGGTGATCGGCACCACCAACGCCAACCTGCGGTTCGCCTTCTGCTGCAACCTGAACTGGCCGGCCCACTCGGTCAGATAGCCGGGCGGCAGTTGCAGGTCCTGTGCGAAGCGGTCCTCGGCCTCGGCCACGAAAGAACCGATGTCGCGGCCGACGACGTTGCAGTTGACGGCTATGAACCGCTGGTTGTTCTCGCGGGTGATCTGCCGCGGGCCGACCAGTTCCTCGATGCCGGCCAACTGGTCCAGGGGCACGCGCGCGCCGTCGGGAGCCGTGATCAGGATGTCGCCGATCGCCGCGGCGGTGTCGCGGGCGTTCTTGCGGTAACGGACCACGATGTCATAGCTGCGGATGCCCTCGTGGATCTGGCCTGCCGTCTCGCCGCCGACCGCCGCGTGCACCACTTCCTGCACGTCGGCCACGTTGATGCCGTAGCGGGCGATGGCCTGGCGGTCGATGCGGATCTGCAGCTGGGGGGCGCCGCCGACCTGGTCGACCTGGACGTCCACCGCGCCGGGAACGTCGAGCAGGATGTCGGCGATCTCGTCGGCGCGTTCCCTCAGTACGTCCAGCTCGTCCCCGTAGAGCTTCACCGCCAGTCGGGCGCGGACTCCCTCGAGCAATTCATCGACCGTGATCTCGATCGGCTGGCTCAGCCGGTAGCGGGCTCCGGGCACGTTGCCCAGCTCCTCGCGGATCAGATCCTCGACATCCGCCTGCGACCGGGCCGTGGTCCATTTTTCCCGCGGCTGCAGCAGCACGGTGATTTCACCGCTGTTGACCGGATGGGCATGGGCTCCGACCTCGCCGCGGCCGATGCGGCTGACCACCTCGCGCACTTCGGGGATCCGCATCAGTCTTTTCTCGACGACCATGTTGGTGCGGATGCTCTCCTCGAGCGAGATCGAGGGGGCGCGGGTCAGCTCGACCAGTATCGTCCCTTCCTGAAGACGCGGCGTGAACTCGGATCCCAGCCGGGGGAAGACCCAGGCGCCGAAGCCGATCAGGATCAAGGCCGCCGCCAGCATCACCGGCCGGTGCCTGACGCAGAAGGTGACCGCCGGTCGATAACCGCGGGTCAGCAGGCGGACCGCCAACGGCTCCCGGTTGACCTGGCTGCCGCCCGGCCTGCGCAGCAGGATGCGGGACAAAGCCGGCGCCAACAGCATCACGAAGAGCAGCGAACCGGCCATCGCGAGCGACACGGCGATGGCCAGGGGCCGGAAGGTCTTGCCCTCGACGCCCTGCAGGGTCAGCAGGGGCATGAACACCAGGATCACGATCATCGACGAGAACAGGATCGGCCGCGCCACCTCGCGGCAGCCCGCGAGAACTGCCTGGTCGCGGGAAACGTCTACCGCGGAGCGGAGGCGGCGATCCACGTTCTCCACCATCACGATGGCGCCGTCGACCAGCATGCCGATCGCGACCGCCAGCCCGCCCATCGACATCAGATTCGCGGTCAGTCCCATCCGCCACATCGCGAAGACGGCGAAGAGCAGCGAGAAGGGTATCGACAGCATCACGACCAGGCTCGGGCGCAGGCCGCCGAGGAAGAGCAGGACCACGATCACGATCAGGACCACTCCCTGCAGCAGCGCCGATGTGACCGTATGCACGGCCGCGGTCACGAGACTCTTCTGCTCGTAGTAGGGCACGATCTCCACGCCGTCGGGCAGGATGTCGTTGATCCGGTCGAGCTTGCTCTCGACCTCGGCGATCACGGTGGACGAGTTCGAGCCGAAGAGCTTGACCACCATGCCGGCCACGACTTCCTCGACGCCGTTGCGGGTCTGCACTCCGCGGCGGATGGCGCCTCCGGTCTCGATGTCGGCGACGTCGCCGAGATAGACCGGCCGCCAGTCATCGGTCTTCAGCACGATCAGGCGCAGATCCTCCAGCCCCGAGGCCAACCCCAGGGAACGGACCACGAATTCCTCGCTGTTCTTCTCGATGAACTGGGCGCCGACGTTGAGGTTGTTGGCGCGGATACGTTCGATGATCTCACCCAGGGTCACGTCGTAGCGCAGGATGGATTCCGGGTGGACGGTCACCTGGTACTGCTTCTCGTAGCCGCCGATGCCCAGGACCTCGGTCACGCCGGGCACGGTCTGCAGATGGTACTTCACCAGCCAGTCCTGGATCGAACGGAGTTCCTCCAGCGAGTAGCGGCCGGTCGTGTCGTCGAGGTAGTAGTAGAGGATCAGGCCCATGCCGGTGGATATGGGGCCCAACTCGGGCTCGCCGAATCCCTCGGGAATCCGCTCGCGGGCTTCGAGCAGGCGTTCGCCCACCAACTGGCGCGCGAAGTAGATGTCCATCCCGTCACGGAAGTAGATGCTGACCACCGACAGACCGAAATTGGAAACCGAGCGGGTGCCGGTGACTCCGGGCAGTCCCGCCATCGCCGCCTCGACCGGGAAGGTGACGAAGGTCTCGACCTCCTCGGGCGCCAGGCCCTCGGTCACCGTGAAGATCTGGACCAGATTCGGCGAGACGTCGGGGAACGCGTTGACCGGCAGGCGGTCGTAGGCCAGCAGGCCCAGGCCGACCACGGCCAGGGCCAGGATCAGCATCACTGGGCGATTGCGCAGGCCGACGCCGAGAATCGTGGATATCATCGCGACGCCTCCTAGTGTGCGTGTCCGTCGCCGAAGGTGGATTTCTCCAGCTCGGCCTTGAGGGTGAAGGATCCCGCGGCGGCGTATTGCTCGCCGGGGAGCAGGCCGGACAGGATCTCGACCGTCGAATCGTTGCCGCTGCCGATCACGACGTGGCGGGCCTCGAAGCCGTGTTCGTCCCTGACGAAGACGACCTGCTCGCCGTGCAGTTCGAGCAGGGCGGTGCGGGGGACGGCCACCGCGACATCCCGGCTCGATACCTTGACGTGGGCCACCACGAATATTCCGGGCCGCCAACCGCCGTCGGCGTTGTCCAGGACCACCCGCGCGGTGGCGGTGCGCGTGCTCTCCTCCACGACCGGGGTCACGTAGGTGATCACGCCCTCGGCCACTTGTCCGTCCACGCCCGTTTCCACCCGCACCGGCTGTCCGACGCGGATGCGGTCCAGGTCCCGCTGGTAGACGCCCAGATCGGCCCATACCGTGCTCAGGTCGGCCACCTCGAAAGTGAAGCGGTCGGGCGAGGCGGATTCGCCCAGGGTGATGTGCTTGGCGATGACGGTGCCGTCGATCATCGTCCGCAAAGGATATGGAGCCAGGGTCTCGTTGCTCTCGATCACGGCCAGCACCTGGCCCTTGACGACCTGGTCGCCGACCTTCGCCGAGACCTCGGTCACGATGCCTTCGTATCGCGGCACCAGATGGGCCAGCCGGTCGTCGTTGGGCCGGATTTCGCCGGACAGCGTGATCATAGTTGCGATCTCGGCCGGCCCGGCCTCGGCCACTGCGATGCCGAACTCGGCCTGCTCGGCCGCCGACATCTCGACAGCGGCGGAGTGTTCGGCGTGGTCGTCGTGTTCCTCTTCCTCGGCGCGGGCCGGGATCGGAGACAGCGCGGACAGCGCGACGAGCGCCGCCAGCAACGCGGTCATGCAGATCGATGCGGTTCTGTTGTTGATGCGGTCAGTCATTGGAATCCACTCCAGTCGCTGGGGCCGCGGCCTGGTCTGCGCCGCCGAGGAGGCGTTCGAGACGGGCGTCGGCGAGATGGAAACGGACGACGGCTTCGAGTCGGTCTTTCCGCAGTTCGCAGAGGAAGCGCCGGGTCTCGATGACGTCGGTGCAGCTGAAGAGTCCCAGGCCGTGTCCTTCGCGGGTGGCGGTGAACGCCTCGGCGGCCCGGGGGATGATCCGGTCGTCCAGGGCGTGGATCTCGTCGAGGCTCGATCGCCTGTCCCGCAGGGCGGAGGCGGCCTTGGCGCAGACTTCGTTCAGTGTCGCCTCGGCCATCAGGCCGGCCCGGCGCAATTCGTGGTCGGCGGCCCGGATCTCATCCTTGTTGTTGTCGAACAGGGGCAGGGGCAGACTGGCGCCGAGGACGAGCGAATGGTCGCCGCTCTCGTTGTAGCGCCGGATTCCCAGGCCCAGATCCAGGTCGGGTTTGCCCGCGGCGCGCGCCAGATCCCGGACCGATCCCCGCAGCGCCTCGACCGTTCGCCAGCGGGCCACGTCCGGATTTCCGGAGGCCTGCCGGCGCAGGTCGGCGGGCGGATCGGATACGGTGAAATCCTCCAGATCCCCGACAACGGAATCGAAGTCCGGCTCGAGGTCTCCCCAGAGGATCGACAACCGCCGCTTCGCCGATTCCAACTCCTGGACGGCGCGGCGATGATCGACTTCCGCCATCGCCGATCGGGACCGGGCCCGGCTCAGGTCGACCCGCGAGGAAGCGCCGGCCTCGACCCGGGAACCGATGTCCTGCACCAGTTGCCGGTCCAATTCGAGGATTTCACCGGCCAAACGCAAATGCTCCTGCGCGGCCCAGGCGGCCGTGAATTCCTGTTCGACCCGCAGGCGCAGGTCCAGCAACGCGGCCCGGCGATCCCATTCACCGAGGTTTCGCTGCTCGCGCGCCGCGGCTGAGCGATGCCCCCGCTTGCCGCCGAGTTCGAAGGACTGCGAGATCAGGAAGGTCGCCGCGGATGCGCCGGTCCCGCCGTAGGGACCGCTGCCGGCCCAGTCCTCCCACTCCAATTCCAGCGCGGGGTTCGGCCTGCGGGCCGCCTGGCCGATGCGGGCGTCGGCGGCGGCAACGGTCCTGCCGGCCGCCATCAGCGACGGGTTGCCGGCCTCGGCTCTGGATCGGGCCTCGGCTATGGTCAGCGATTGCGCCGAGGCCGTCGCAGCGGTCAGGACCAGGGCGGTCAGGACCAGGGCGGTCAGGACCAGGGCCGCCGTCATCCGGTTGAATATTCTTGATCCGATCATTTTCAGATTCCGATCGATGGTAGACGGGTTCCGGCGCGGACCACGCCGACGCCGCGTTCGGGTCCGATCCGGGCGGACGCCTGCGGCGATCACGAAATTCGTTCTATTGCGGAGATCTGATCAAACGAGCAGGGGAAAGGCGCCCGCGGGTCGTGGCGGCGAACCGGCGAAGATGGATTCGGGGGTGGTGTCGGCCGCGAGGCTGACCGGCGCCGGGATCTCGACGCGGTCGCTCGCCGCCGCCGAATGTCGAGCGACATCGAGGGACGTCTTCAGCTTCAGTGGCGAGTCGTAGCTGATCCGGCAGGGATCGCGGCGGCAGGTCTCGAAGTCGTCGTGGGACGGATTCCCGTCGTGGCATTTGTCGTGGGTCGTCCAACCGGCGTCACAGCAGATCTGCATGCCGATCAGCAGGCAGAAAGCGCAGATGAGAATCGATGTTACGGTCTTCATCGCCGTCATGCTCGATGCTGGGGTCGGGGAACTCCGGGTCGATCGGTATACAATAAGCACATACCACCACGGGGACAAATCCGGAGTTCCCCTCTATCCGCTACTTCGGCTGCCAGACCTTCCAAACCTTGCCCACGAGTTCGGGGCTCGGCTTGAGAGTCGGGTCGCCGGGATTCCAGCCGGCCGGGGTGGCCTCGGCGCCGCCGGTCTCGCGAACCAACTGGAAAGCCTGCACTTGCCGGGTCAGTTCGACGAAGTTGCGGCCCACCGGAGGCGTCATGACCTCCATCGCCTGGATCACTCCGTCGGGATCGATCAGGAAGCGGCCGCGGATATCGACGCCTGCTTCCTCGTCGTAAACGCCGTAGACTTGGCCGATGCGTCCGCCGGCGTCGGTCAGCATGGGGAAGGGCACGCCGCCTTCGACCATCTTCGACAGCTCTTCTTCCTGCCAGATCTTGTGGGTGAAGCGGCTGTCGACGCTCATCGAGAGCACCTGCACTCCCAGCTTCACCAGTTCGTCATGATTGGCGGCGACCGCCGCCAGTTCGGTGGGTCAGACGAAGGTGAAATCACCCGGGTAGAAGCAGAGGGTCACCCACTGCCCCTTGTAGTCGGAGAGCTTTATGTTCTTGAATCCACCTTCATGATAGGCGGCGGCCTCGAAATCGGGCGCCGGTTTTCCGACCTGTACCGTCATCTCCACCCTCCTTTCCGGAGTATCCTTTTCAGGCTGCTGATCGGCCGCGGGACGAGCAATCGGACCGCCGGCGGGAGACGCGCAACCATCTGGTTTCTTGGGCATTTCAGCCTCCTTTCCTGTTGCGGAGATGCTAACACGAATCCAAATGCAAAGGGATAACCAAATCAGGGCTAAAGCAGTTTAGTTGCCGATGAAATCATAAAAGCCGTATAATTTGGATAGCCTGGAAAGGATGTCGATCCATGCGACGGTGCTGTATTTCCCTCTGTGTTCTGGTCGTATTCACCATGGCGGCGCCGGCTTTCGCCGTCCATGCCTGCTACGGCGTACCTTTCGATCTGACGATCGCAGAAGAGGCGCTTTTCGGCGACGGATTCCGGGTCGGAGTCGCCGCAGTCGTCGACAGCCGCTGCCCCATCGGGGCCATGTGCTGCTGGGAGGGTGACGCCAGCGTCGATTTGCTGGCCGCGTACCCGCAACAGGATCCGGTCGAATTCAGCCTGCACACTTTCCGGCTGTGGGATCAGTCCTTCGTCATCGGCGACCGCGAGGTGACGCTGATCGATGTGGCGCCTTTTCCCAGCATCGCCCTGCCGCCGCTCGAACCCGGCGATTACCTGATTACGCTGAAAGTCGTCGAGTTGAATGGCGTGGACACCGACGCCGCCACCTGGGGTGCGGTCAAATCGCTCTATCGCTGAGCCGGGATGGATTATCTGTCGCCGAGAGGCAGCGCGTCGACCACGCCCACGACCACCGACCGGATCGGCAGGTCCGGTCCGCCCAGGATCTGGCGGGCGCCGTTTCCCTCGTCCAGCACCAGCACGGTTTCGCCGGCTCCGGCTCCGATGGTGTCAACGGCTATCAGGTACTTTCCGGTGGGTTCCCCGCGCACATCCAATTTGTCGATGATCAGCAGGGTGCGGCCCTGCATCGACGGGTGATGGATGGTGGATGTGATGCGTCCGGCGGCACGGCCGAGAATCATCTCGAACCTCCCGCGGTGGTTGCATCGCGCGGAGGTTCGGCGTCGAGGTGGGTATCGTTCACGATGCCGACGATCGCGTGGTCGACCGGCACGTAGCTGGGGTCGAGGGTCAAAGCGGCCTCGCGGCTGGCCTCCCAGTAGATCGTCTCGCCCGGACCGGCCATGCGGGTGCCGTCCGCGCAGACCATCGGCGCGCCTTCGGGTTTTCCGTGCTTGTCCAGGGGCTGGACCCAGAGCATGGGCACGCCGGCCAGTCCGTCGGCCACGATCGCCGGAACAAGTGTGCCGATGACTTTCCCCAGGAACATCCGGTCACTCTCCTGTCTCTTGCGGCAGGATCTCGGCGCCCGCGGGCTCGTGGATCCGGCAGCTGTCGAAACGGGTGCCTTCGGCGATCACCTCGAGCAATTTCTCCTCTACCCGCGGCATCAGGGTTCCGGCCAGCAGCCGCTCCGGCGGTCCGGCGTGCGCCGGGGCGATTTCCAGGGCGGTCTGCAGTTCGGTCAGCCCGCCGGTCACGATCGCCAGGCCGTTGCCGCCCAGGTCGTCGGCCAGCCGCAGCGCCGCCAGATGGATCGGCACGGCCTTGAGCATCGCATCGACCGCCCGCAGCAACGCCGGCGAAGTGGATGTCTCGAGAACGGCCATCGCCCCCGATTCCTCCACGACGGGAGTTTCGGTCAGCGCCAGCAGCAGGTCGGGATGCGGATCGGGCAGGAAGACATCGTCGTGGATCCCGCCGCTGCGGCAGCCTTCGATCCAGGCCTCCTCGACGCTGGCCACGGTTCCGCCCACGAGCACCAGGTAGCGCCCGGGATGGACGGTGCCGCATTTCAGCACGGCGATCGGCGCGCGCTTCAGCATGCGGTCCACGGCCAGGATCCCCCCGGCGATGCTGCTGAATTCCATGAGTGATACTGCCGGGTGCTTTTCCATCTACACGATCCTGAAGTGGTCGACCATCACGCAGCGGCGGCGGCGGCTGAAGCTGACCGGATAGGTCAGTCCTTCGCCGGTCGGGCTGGCTATGGTGAAGCTGGTATGACCTTCGCCGTCGGCGCCGAGCCCGCTGACGATAGGTCCGTTCTTGACGAAGATGCTGGTGTTGATGACCCGGGCCATCCGGCTCAGGGCGTCGATGTTCCGCGAGTGCATCGACGCCGAGTGGCCGAAGCCGTGCTCGGCTTCGCGGGCCAGTTCGATGCCGTGGTCCACGTTCTTCACCCGGACTATCGGCAGCACCGGCATCAGCTGTTCGGTCCAGACCAGGGGATGGTTCTCGCCCACGTCGGCGATGATCAGGGCGGTGTCGGCCGGAGCGTTCACGCCGATCCGGGCCAGGATCTCGCCGGCGTTCTTGCCCACGAACTCCTTGTTGATCACGCCGTGGCGGCGGGGGCCCAGGTTCTCCTGGAAGATGAGCTTCTCCAGTTGCCGCAGTTGCGCCGGGTCGACCAGGAAGGCCTTGTGCTCGCGCATCGACCGGATCAGGGCGTCGGCGACTGAATCGACCACGAAGACTTCCTTCTCGTCCACGCAGATGATGTTGTTGTCGAATCCGGCGCCGTAGACGATGTCGCGGGCCGCCTTCTCGATGTCCGCCGTCTCGTCCACGACCACCGGGGGATTGCCCGGCCCCGCGCAGACGGAGCGTTTGCCGCTCTGCATGGCCGCCTTCACAACTCCCGGCCCGCCGGTCACCACCAGCAGATTGATTCCCGGGTGATGCATCAGCTCGGTGGCGCTCTCGATCGTCGGCCTGCCGATCGCGGTCACCAGGTTGGCCGGACCGCCCGCGGCCGCCGCCGCCCGGTTGATCAGCCGCACGGCCGCCATCGAGCATTCCGCGGCTCCCGGATGGACGTTGAAGACCACGCTGTTGCCGGCGCTGATCATGCCGATCGTGTTGCAGATGATGGTGCTGGTCGGGTTGGTCGTCGGCGTGATCGATCCGATCACCCCGAACGGCGCCCACTCCATCAGGGTCAGGCCGTGGTCGCCGGTAGTCGTGACCGGCGTCAGGCATTCCGGCCCCGGCGTCTTGTCGGTCACCAGCCTGTTCTTGATGATCTTGTGGTCGAGGCGTCCGAGCCCGGTCTCCTCGACCGCCTGGCGGGCCAGGTCGTCGCCCTCGCGCCGCATGGCGGCGCGGATCGAGGCGATGATCTCGGATCGCTTCGCGAGCGGCAGATCGCCCAGCGACCGGAATGCGATGCGAGCCGCCTCGACGCAGTCGTCGATGGTGGCGAACACGCCTTCGCCGATCCGGGCTGTCGCCGGCGCCGCGGACGGGATCGGCCCGGTCCCCGAAGTGCCGGCCGGAGCCCCGAGCCGCAAAGCCAGACGGCGGGCGATTTCATCCACTTGGCTGTCGGTGAGTCTGTTCATGTCAATCGTCCCGGCCCTTGCGGTACCTGTCGTCGCCACCGATCTCCCAGCTGTCGACGATGGCCATCACGACCGCGTCGACCGGCTTGCCGTCGGTGGCCTGGGTCTGCCGGGCGGAGGAGCCGGACGCGTAAAGCACGTACTCCCCCTCGCCGGCGCCGACTCCGTCGGCCGCGACGACGGTGCCGCCGGTCATCTCGCCGTCGGGCCCGGCCTGCCCCAGGAAGAGCAGTTTCAGACCCTCGAGCTTGGGTTCCTTGCGCGTCGACACCACGGTGCCGATCACCTTCGCCAGATTCATATCGTCTCCTGTCTGCGAACCGGAGCCGCTACTTCTTCGCCTTGTCGGCCTGGCGTCCCAGCGGGATCACCATGTCCACGTTGGCGTGCGGACGGGCGATGATGTGAACTGCCACGATCTCGCCGACGCGCGCGGCCGCTGTCTGGCCGGCCTCGCAGGCGGCCTTCACGGCTGCGACGTCACCGCGGATCACGACCGTGGTGTAGCCGCCGCCTGTCTTCTCGTAGTTCACCAGCTCGACGCGGGCAGCCTTGACCATGGCGTCGGCGGCTTCGACCACCGCTGCGAAACTCCTGCACTCGATCATTCCCAGAGCGTCCGACATGACATGCTCCTTTTCGATGTTCCCCGGCCGGCGGCCGGGATCGCTTCCGCCCGCGGGCGGTCTACTTCTTCTTTTCGATTACGCGACCGGCCAGCGCTGCCAGGGCATTCAGGGACGCCGGTCTGGCCGCTTCGACGTCCTTTTCCTCGCCGCCTATGTACACCCGGCCGAAACTGCCGAAGGTGCGCACTTCAAGGATGTTGATATTCGCCGCCTTTTCCGCCTCGTTGGCCGCGATCGCCGCGTAGGCGGCGGGTTCGGTCTCGAGAACGAACAGGGTCTGGCCCGCCAGTATCAGGTTGCCGTGCCGCATCCGGTTGATCAGCATGCACTGGTGATCGTCGAGGTGGCGCACCACCTGGTCGGAGACGATCCGCGGCTTCAGCCTTTCGCCTTCCTCCAGCTCCAACGCCTTGAGGATAGAGGCTCCGGCCTGGCGCACGTCGGCCTGGCTGTCGGAATGGATTTCGAGCATGCCGAAGTGGCGCTCGACGATCTGCATCCCCGGCGTGACGTTGGTGGATTTCAGGGCGATGTCGGTCACGCGGTTGATTTCGATGCCCGGCGCTATCTCCACGAACAGGCTCGCCTGTCCGGCGCGGGGCAGAAAGCCCTGCGCCACAGTCGCCAGGAAAGAGGCGAACTGGGGCTGGAGACTGTCGATCACGCAAAAGGCTCTGAGGTCGACCATCTGGGTCTCTCCTTGTTTCTGCGCCGCCGCACGGTCAGGAACTGACTGTCACTCCGTGCGCTTCCTGGACTATGGCGATGCTGGCGCTGGCGCCGATACGGGTGGCGCCGGCCTCGATCATCTGCTTGGCGTCGGAATAGGATCTGATCCCGCCGGACGCCTTCACTTCCATGCCGGCCTGCTTGACCACCGAAGCCATCAGGGCCACGTCGGCTGCGGTCGCGCCGCCGCCGGCGAAGCCGGTGCTGGTCTTGACGAAGTGGGCCCGCGCCTTCTTCGCCATCTCGCAGGCCCGGACCTTCTCGTCGTCGGTCAGCAGCGTCGTCTCGATGATCACCTTGCATACGGCGCCGCCGTCGCGGCAGGCCTCGGTGACGGCGCGGATATCCTCGAGCACCAACTCGTCCTCGCCGCCCTTGAGCGCGCCCACGTTGATCACCATGTCGATTTCCTTGGCTCCGTCGCGGATCGCGCGGCGGGCCTCCATGGCCTTGATCGACGAGGTGCTGGCGCCGAGGGGGAAGCCGATCACCGAGCAGGTCAGCACCGGCGTTCCGCGCAGTTGCTCGGCAACGGTCTTGACCCAGCACGGGTTCACGCAGACCGAGCGGAATGTGTTGTCGCGCGCCTCGGCGCAGACCTTCAGCACCTGCTCGCGCGTGGTCTGGGGCTTGAGGATGGTGTGGTCGATGTAGCGGGCCACGTCTTCGGGGATGCGCCCGGGGCTGCTGTCGCGCAGGTTGGTGCTCAAGCTGAGCCCCCCGGCCCCGAGGCCGATGAAGTGCCGCGCGGTGTCGGGGCAGCCGGAAACCGTTGGCCCCTGCTCGGCGACGATCCCGCGCGATCCCATCAGACCGGCCAGTCGTTCGACGATTCTCTCGATGTCGGCCTCGGTCAGGGACGTTGCGCCGACGGCTCCGGCGGCGTTCGCGACCGCGGCGGACGAAACTTTCGATCCTTCCTCGATCATGGCTACTCTCCGCTGATGTCTGGGTTCTTCACAATCCGTCTCCAGGAACACGTCGACGATCTGGGCCGCCAGGTTGGCGCCGATCAGGCCGGCGCCGAGGGTCAGCAGATTGGCGTCGTTGTGCTCGCGGCCGTTCCGGGCGCTGGAGAGGTCGTAGGCCATGGCCGCCCGCACTCCGGGCACCTTGTTGGCCACCATGGCGGAGCCGATGCCGGCCCCGTCGATCATGATTCCTCGCTCGGCGCCGCCGCCGGCGATGGTTTCGGCCACTTTTCGGGCGTAAACAGGGTAATCGACAGCTTCATTTGATGAAGTACCGCAGTCGATCACCACGTGGCCCTGCTTGCGCAGGCGGTCGGCAAGCGTTTCCTTGAGCTCGAATCCGCCGTGGTCGGCGCCGATGGCTATCTGCATTACTTACCTGCTTTCAAAGGATAGCGGCTCCCGATCACCAGACCATGGAGTCGTCCTTCTTCCGCTCGTGGGCCTCCAGGGGGCGAATTACCCCTTGCCCCGAATCCAGCACCTCTTGCAGACGCTGGACATGAAGCCGGAACCGGATGCTCCCTTCCTCGGAGATCGCGAAGGATGTGCGGGTGCGCTGACCGCTGGGCTGCTTCCGGATCGTAAGATATCCTGCCGAAGCCAGCTTCTTGGTCTGGACGTGCAGATTCCCGTCCGCGAGGCCCGTGGCGGCCTTCAGTTCGGAAAAGCTCAGCGGTTCGCCGGTGATCAGGGAAGCCATCACCGCCAGCCGGGCCTGGGAGCTGAGAATCTCATCTACGTCTTCAACGCGCAAATCGCCTCCGATCGACATCAATCTGCTTCATGAATATAAGTTTCGACCGTAGCAGAGGGAAGGTCAAGAGAAATTTGAAACAGATGATGATTCAGCTTCATGATAAAAAGTCATAATGCCGTATCGTCCGTATTCGTGGTCATGATCGTGATTTTGGCCGTTCGTGATGCCGTTTCCCGAGTCGTGGTCGAGGTCTTCGGCGAGTTGAATCTCGGCATGGAAGGGGGGCGGCTCGATGTCGATTCCTGGCGTATCAGCCCCGTGGGCTGCACCGCCGTTGCCGACAGTCCGCATACCTGGGGTGGCGTGAAGGCGATGTATCGATAAGCGTCGCTAAGACCGGCCCGCCGCCGCAGATCGGAAAAGAGCCCCCGCGCTTGGTTGCGCGGGGGCTCCCTGTTTTCCTGATCGGACCTGGAACCGGATCGGATCCGCAATCGGATCAGATCTGGAACAGGTACTGGAACTTCGTGAAGAACTGCCGATCGGTCATCGTCTGCAGGCTCGAGCGATCATCATAAGCGGCGTTGAAGTCGCGCCAGTCGTGGGTCGAACCCAAATAGAAGACCGAGAACGAGTTGATCCGATAGGTCACCAGCGGATCGACCTCCCACTTGTCCCCAAAGTACAGATGATAGCGGTCGAAGTCGCCGGCGACGGCCATCTCCTGGAACGGCGGACTGTCCGAACCGTTGTGTTGGACTACCAGCCGCAGCGACAGCCGCGGATTGAACTGGTAGCGGACCCGGGCCCGGGTGATCGTCTGCTCGAAGAGCAGCTCGCCGCTGCCCGCGTGTTCGCTGCGGACGTAGTCGAGAGTCGGCTCGATGATCAGGCGGTCGATGGGCTTGAACTGGGCCTGCACCGAGAACCTGGTCTCGTCGCCCATGTCCAGGGTGAACAGGGCCGGATTGCGCCCTTTCCATCCCTCCAGCGAGAACCCGAACATGGCCGATGGATGGCTGTCGATGAAGGCCGTCACTCCCCACAGGTCGTCGAAATCAACGCCGCCCCACGTCTCGGATCCGTATTCGTAGCCGATCCTGGCGAAGGTCTGGGCCCGGCGCAGGCGGAAATCGACCGAACTGTTGACGTGATACCACTTGCGATGGCCGTCGTAGTTCCAGCGGCCGTTGGCGGAGGCGTTGGGCGTGATCCGCTCGATCAATCCGCTGTCGGTATAGAAGTTGTAGTTGGTCCAGAAGAAGGAGTTCTTCTGGTCGTTCCAGGGATCGTAGCCGGTCTGGGTGCGATATTCGGGCGTCAGCTGGTTGTAGTCGAAGGTGAAGTTCCAGGTGCGCGAGCGGCGCCGGAATTCGGTGATGAACGCTGTGCCCGAGAAGGATTCTCCGTCGAGGTCCACGGTATGCCCGTTGTCGCCGAAGGTCTCGCCGGGGTTGATGGCGATGTCGTCGGGTTCCTCGGTGTAGCTGTAGATGAACTGCCCGACCCAGCTGTAGCTCGGGGCCAGCCGGATATTGCCGTCGGCCGAGAGGATCGTGCCCGAACCGCTGTGATCGTAGCGGCGGTCGGTAAACATGAACCCGATCTGCGAATTGTTGCCCAGGCTGTGCAGTCCGCGCAGCACGTTGACGGTCGAGCGCCCGATCGATTCGTCGGGAGAGTAGCTGCGCTCCTCGGTGGGGATGATGTAGGGCGAATGCTCGTCGCGGGCCAGCATATAGGCGAGGCTGGTGCGGTCCCAGCGCGCGGTGGCCTTGGTCGCCAGTTCGGGATCGCTGACCATCCGGGTGTAGAACGAGTTGAACATCGTGCGGAAGAGGTCGTTGCCTTCCTGGAAGAAGGGACGCCGCTCGGGAAATTGCTGCACGATGGTGGTGTTGACGTCGATCTGATCGGCGTCGGCCTCGATCTGGCTGAAATCGGGATTGGCCGTGGCCTCGAGCGTGATGTCGGAGGTGGGCGAGAACTTGGCGCCGACCGAGGGTTCGCCCTTGAAGTCGCCGTCGTGGAAGCCCGATTCGGAATCCTCGTAGTCGTTGATGTGCCCGGTCTGGTAGCCGATGTACGAGGGCATGATCTCCAGGCCCTTGCCCGGCCGGATGCCTGCTACGCCGGAGATGGTTCCCCACTGGCAGGGCACGCATTGTTCGTCGCTTTCGTAGGCCGACCAGGAATACTGCCGGTAGCTCTCGCGGGGATGGACCCGCTGGAAATCGACCCGCCAGTTCTGGATTTCGCTTTCGGGAAAGCGGATGCCGGCCAGGGGAATCGCCATCTCGACCGTGTAGCCGGTGTCTGTGATCCGGGCGGCGGAGTTCCAGACCAGGTCGAAGCCCCGGTCCTCGCCCTGGATGTTGGTCCACATCAGGTCTTTCTGGATGCCGTACGGGTTGACGAAGAACTCGTAGGCCCAGGTGGCCTCGCCGAAGGTGTCGAGCAGCAGTCCGACCGCGTCGTCGCCGTTGTAGAGGTCGCGCTGGCACATCGTCGCGCGAACATCGGCGGGATCGTCGTCGCAGATGAACGCCACGTAGAGGTTGTCCTGGTCGTAGGTGAACATGGCCTCGGTGCGGACCCGCGGCTCGATGTTCTCGCCGGGGAAGCGTTCGACGAACCTGTCGCTGCGTCCTGCCGTTCGCCAGCCCGGATCATCGACATCGCCGTCGATCTCGATCGCGCCGGACGCCGGTCCGGTCTCCATGCTGGGCAGGAAGACGGGACGGAATTCGGCGGCGGCGTATCCCGCCGCGGCG
>CAZYDJ010000050.1:0-5215 GCA_964646035.1 uncultured Fibrobacteraceae bacterium
TCCATTCGCCGCTGCTCGAGGATATCGACATCCGCGGCGCCCGCGGCGTGCTGGTCAACATAACCGGCGGCGAGGTTTCGCTGCAGGAGACCAGCGAGGTCATGTCCCTGATCCAGGAAGCTGCCGGCGACGACGCGCATATCATCTTCGGTTACGGACTCGACGCCGATCTCGGCGACGAACTCGAGGTCACCGTCATCGCAACCGGTTTCCCCGAGAGCGGGATGTCGGTGCGCCCCATAGTGCGACGGCCGGCGATCCAGGCCGAACCCGAGCCCGAGGCGGCCCCGATTCCCGCGGCTGATTCCATCTCCACCGAGGCTGAGGCTGTGGCGGAGGCGCCGGCGGAAGCTGCCGCAGCGGCAGAGTTGGCCGAACCCGCTCCCGTGTTGATGGCCCGCGCCGCTGCCGCCGGAGCCGATTCGGTGATGGAAGTGACTGCTGCGGCGGTGCGGATTCCCGTTTCCGAAGCCGCAGCCGATCCGCTGCGCGAGCCCTTTACCTTCGCCGACACGAAGCCCGCAACGGCCCATGTCGCGGCGGAGACCGCGCCCGGGCCGATCAGCGATGTCGCATCCAGATTCCTGGAGCCGGTAACGCCCGCCCCTTCCGGCAATCCGGGGACGGCGGAGACTTTCACTGCTCCGCGCCACAATCCCACTTTCTTGAGCGACTCATTGACACCGGACCTCAGCGAACCCGCGTACACGCGGAAGTATGTGGATTGAAATGTCGCTTCTGACCCGACTACTCGGCCGTCGCAAGGGCGATCCCTATTCCGAAGGGATCGCTCTGTTCGAGCAGGGACGCTTCGCCGACGCCTCCGAATTGCTTCGCCTGGCCAGCCGTAAAAGCGGTTCCGGATCGTCTTCCCTGGCTTCATTCTATCTGCGCCAATGCCTGGTCAACGAAGGAGTGCGCCGGATAGGGGAGTCGGATCCGGCCGGGGCCGAACCATGGTTGGCCGAGGCTTCTGCCACCTGGGATCATTTTCCCGATCTGGCCTATCAGCACGCTCTTTCGCTGGCCCTGTGCGAGCGCTGGGTGGATGCCCGGGCCGAAGCTGATCGGGCGATAGCCATGAACCCGTGCTACGCCGAGGCGCGGCTGCTGCTGGTTTGCGTCTATTCCGGCCTCGAAGACATCCCGGGCGCGGCCGCCGAACTGGCCCGCATCGCGGCCGAAAAACGCTGCGCCGCCAATCCCATCTATCGGCGGTTCTACACCGAGGCAGGCTCGGCAGATGTCTGGCGCGATGTCCTGGAGGCATTGCGCGTGGATCTGAGCGGGGGACGGGACCGGCGCGATCTGGCGTCGATCGTCGAGCTCTGCCAGATGGGACGCTGGGAAGAAGGTATCGAGAAGCTGCGCGCCCTCTGTGATGAATTCCCGACTTATCCCGACTATCGGGTCAAGCTGGCTGCGGCCCTGTTCCAGACCGGGCGGACCACGCAGGCCCTGGCCGCGGTCGATTCGGCTCTCGATCTGAATCCCCGCTATCGCACCGCCGCCCATCTCAAGGCACTGATCCTGGCCGATCAGCGTCGTTACGCCGATGCGCGCGAGGTCATACTGTCCCATCCGGCTCTCTCCGAGCCGACCGGCGGCCATCCCAGCGAGGAATTGTTCTGTTCCTATCTACGTGGCGCGCTGGCCCTGATTACCGGGCATACCGAAGAGGCCGAACGTTCGCTGGCGTCTTGGGGGGACCTGCTGGTCTCGTTCCCGATGGCGGAAATGCTGCGGGCCGCGGTCGACGATCTCAGCGGGCGCTCCGTCGCGGCCGAGGAGCGTCTGGCGGCGTTGGCCAAGCATTGGCCCGGCGACGGCGACTACACCTTCGTGCTCGCCTGTATCCAACTGCGTCAGCTCAAGCTCGAAGACATGAGCCAGACCATCTCCCGCTGGCGTCCCGGCGGCGATTCCGACGTGAAGCGGCGCGAGATGCTTGCGGATTGCCTGCGCCTCGCCAGGGAAGATCCCTTACCGCCTTTGCCTGACGCGGACGGGCCCTACCCGCCCGCCGTCCGTTTCGCGACCGCCCGCTCGGCCGCCTTGCGCGAGGACTGGGCCACCTGCCTGCGTCTGGTGCGCGAATTGGCCGACGAGGGATACGAGTCCGAACGTCTGGCTTCGCTTATTCTCAGGGCCTATCTTGCAACAGGCGAGGCCGCCGACGATCGGAAGCCCGATGTCGTGTCCGACAGCACCGTTGCCGACCGGCTGCGCCGGCTCTACGGCGGCGAGGATTCCGGTGCGGCCCAGTTGTTGCTCCAGCGCTATCGGGAACTGCATCCCGAAGATCCGCGTTGGACGTGGCTCGACCCCGCCACCTGGCTGCGGCCGGTAAGGCGCTGGATCGGTTGACCCGCCGCTGCCTGCCGCCCGGGAATCTGACCAGAGGACGGAATCAATGAGGCGATTGATCTTTATTTTGCTGCTGCTTATGGCCGCGGCTCCCCGCGTTTCCGCCCAGGCCGATCTCAATCCCCAGACTCCAGAGATCTCAGCGCCGTGCTCCGAAGGCCTGCGCTTGTTCCGCGAACGCCAGTACGCCGCAGCGGCGCCCTTGCTGGCCGAGTGCCTCGAGATCTCGGGCGAACGTCTCGAGTCGTTGCTCGCGTTGACGGTGATCAGCATCCAGCAGGGGCAGTCCTACGACGCCGTGAAGTGGGGCCGCCGGGCGCTGGATCTCGAACCCGAGAACATCGATGTGATCTACTGGTACGGGCGGGCCCTGCTGGCCAACGACGACGCCTCGGGGGCCTTGACCCAATGGGAGAAAGGGCTGACCCTGGATTCCGAGCACCTCGGCATCCTGGAGGGCCTGGCGAGGCTGTATCTGGACATGGGCCAGGACGGCAAGGCCTACGGGTTGCTCAACCATTTGGTGCGCGTGGGGGGCGATCTGGGATGGGCGCATCGGGCCATGTCCGATATCTCGCGCCGGCGCGGGATGTGGGCGCAGGCCCTGGTCCATTGGCGCGACGCGATGGAACGGGACAAGCCTACCGGTGCCGATCTGCGCACCGCCAGTGAACTGGCGGTTGTCGCCGGTGATACGGCCTATGCGCTTTCTTCGGCCCGCGATGCGGTAGCGCTCGATCCGGTGGCTGCGTCATACGGCACCCTGGGCGAGGCTCTCTTCGTCGCTGCGCGCCACCAGGAAGCCGAACGGGCCCTGTCCCGCGGCGCCGAACTCAACCCTAATTCCGCCCGGATCCAGTTCAATCTGGCCAATATCCTGGAGATCCTGGATCGCCCCGTCGAGGCCGAGCCCCATTTCCTGCGCTATACCGAGATCACTCCGGATGATCCGATGGGCTTCTACAATTACGCCGTCCATCTCGACAAGATGGGACGGTTCGACGAAGCCTTGATCCAGATCGAACACGCTCGCGAACTGGAACCCGGCAGCGTCGAGACAGCCATGCTCAACGCCCGTCTGCGGGAGAAGACCGGGGATTACGCGGGCGCGGTGGCTCTGGTCGATTCCCTGCTGGAATCCGGCGTTTCCGGCGCCGAGGATCTCACCCGCTGGCGGGGGATCCTGGTCCGTCTCGACGCCGAGGTCAACCGGGGCGCCGAGGAGGGCAAATATCACCTGCTGCACATCGTCCTGGTGGATCCCGAGGCCGTTTCGCGGTTGTTGGCGGAAATCGAGGCGGGAGAGGACTTCGGCAACCTGGCCGTCCGTTTCAGTGTCGGTCCGACCGCCGCCCGGGGTGGCGACATCGGTTGGGTGGCGCCCCAGGACATGGCCGGCGCCCTGCGCGAGGCCATCGAAGTTCTGGGAGTCAATGAAATCAGCCCCCCCGTTGAATCGGGAGGGCTGACACATCTTTTCAAAAGGATCCGCTGATCCGGTTGATCTGGATCAGCTGACCTTCTGCACCGCGTTGGAACGGATGCAGCGAGTGCATACGTAACCGCGTTGCACTTTGCCGTCACTCTCGAACTTGATCTTCTGCAAGTTCGGTAACCAGCGGTGCCGGGTCAGGTTGTGGGCGTGGCTGACGCGGTTCCCGTACTGGGGTCCCTTGCCGCACACCGTGCATTTTCTGCTCATGACTGAGGTCCTCCCGGAATTGATTTCATCGACCGTTTAATTTAGCATTCTGATTTGGTATCAGCAAGGCAAATTCCATCCGGAGGCGGTCTTGAAGCCGAATTTGGGCTGGGACAGCGACGTACAATTCCTGAAAACGGTCGGTCCCACCCGCTCGCGGGCGCTGGAACGCCTGGGCATCTCGACCGTCGGCGATCTTTTGACTCATCTTCCCCGCGCCTGGTTCGACCGCACCAGCACCACCCCGATCCGCGAGTTGAAGAGCGGCCGGGCGGCGACAGTCCTCGGCGAGATCATGACGGCCGGCGAGCGGCGCACCCGCCGCGGACGCACCCTGCAGACCGTAGCGGTCGGCGATCAGGGCGGTATCATCTTCTGCCAGTGGTTCAACCAGTCCTACCTGCTGCAGAAATTCCGCACCGGGGTCAAGGTGATGCTCAGCGGCACGCCCCAGATGCACGCCGGCCGGCTGCAGATGATTCATCCCGATTTCGAGATGGTGGAGCCCGAGAAGGACATGCTCCACACCGGCCGCTTGGTGCCGGTCTATCCCCTGACCCGCGGCGTCGGACAGCATTGGCTGCGCCGTCTGATCCATTCCACTCTCGAAGAAATGCTGGGATTCCTGCCGGAGAACCTGCCGCGCGATCTCATCCGAAGCCGAGGACTGCGCGGTCGCGCCGACGCCTTGCGGGGTTTGCATTTTCCGGCTGACACGGCCGAACGGGACGATTCGCTGCGCCGTCTGGTCTACGAGGAGATCCTGCTGATCCAGATGACCATGGCCTTGCGGCGGGGCGATCAGGGAGCGCAGCCGGGGATCACTCTGGCCAAGCCGGGTGATCTGACTACGCGTCTGGTCAGCGGGCTGCCCTACGAACTGACCGGAGCCCAGCGCCGGGTGCTGGCGGATATCCTGCGTGATATGCGCTCCGGCCGGGTGATGCATCGCCTGATGCAGGGGGATGTCGGATCGGGCAAGACGATAGTGGCCCTGATCGCCTGCCTGTTCGCGATCGAGCAGGGATGGCGGGCGATGTTCATGGCCCCGACCGAAGTCCTGGCCCGGCAGCACGGCGACGTTGTCGCGAATCTGGTTGCGGGCCTGGGCCTGCAGACCGCCACCCTCACCGGCTCCACCGCGGC
>CAZYDJ010000050.1:5225-15608 GCA_964646035.1 uncultured Fibrobacteraceae bacterium
GCCTCCGGCGGCATCGACCTGCTCAACCGCACCCACGCCCTGATCCAGGATGACGTCGAGATGCCCCGGCTCGGACTGACCGCGGACGCCGAGCAGCATCGTTTCGGTGTCCGTCAGCGGGGCAAAGCGGCGGTCACCGGCGAAAAGGGGACGCCGCCCCACGTCCTGGTGATGAGCGCCACTCCCATCCCGCGCAGTCTGGCTTTGACCCTCTACGGGGATCTGGATCTTTCGCTGCTGGACGAATTGCCTGCCGGCCGCCGTCCGATCGCCACCGACATCGTGCCCGACGAGAAGATCGACACGCTGCACGCAAAGATCCGGGAACGGCTGCGCAGCGGGCGCCAGGCGTATATCGTCTACCCGGTCATCGAGGAGACCGAGGGTCAGGATCTCAAGGCCGCCGCCGCCGAGTCCGAGAAGCTCGGCGCGGGGGAGTTCAAGGATTTCCGCACGGCCCTGCTCCACGGCAAACTGCGGCCCGCGGAAAAGCAGCGGATCATGAAGGCCTTCTCGGACGGGAACATCGACCTCCTGATCGCCACGACGGTGGTCGAGGTCGGCGTCGACGTGCCCAACTCGACGACCATGGTGATCCACCATCCCGAGCGGTTCGGGCTGGCGCAGCTCCATCAGCTGCGCGGCAGGGTGGGGCGCGGCGAGGAGCAATCCTATTGCCATCTCGTGGCGGATCGTTGGCTGCCCCCGGAAACCTTCGAGCGCATCCGCTTTTTCGCCGCCACCAACGACGGTTTCGAGTTGGCCGAGGAGGATATGCGCCGGCGCGGGCCGGGTGATATACTCGGTGTCCGTCAGCACGGAACTCCGATGTTCCGCCTGGCCAACCCGCTGCGTGACGCCGAGCTGGTGCGCCAGTGCGATGAAGACGCCCGTGCCCTGCTGGCCGCCGATCCGCGGTTGGAATCGTCGGCGAACGCGCCGCTCCGAACGGCTCTCGAAGGCAGCTTCGGCCGTTTGCTGCCATGGCTGGACGGCGGTTGATCGAAGCGCCTCAAGACCTGTCTGCGCCTGCCGAATGCATGAGATGGACCGGAATCGGGACGGAGGCGAGCAATGATCGTTGAATGCCGCTCATGTGGAGCAAAATACGAAATGGACCGGGAAAAACTGCCGGCTCGGGTGATGCGTGTGCGTTGTCCGGGTTGCTCGGCCGTCTTCCGGCTGGATGCCGTCGCCGCCGCAGAGTCAACTGAGGTTGACGAGTTCGCCGCGGATGCCGCCGCCGAGTTCGCCGCGGATGCCGCCGCCGAGTTCGGTCCCGAATTCGCCGCGGATGCCGCCGCCGAGTTCGGTCCCGAGTTCGCCGCGGATGCCGCCGCCGATACCGCCGCCTATGCCGCCGCCGGCTCCGGCGCGACACCCGATCCGATTCCGGACCGCGCAGCTCCCGCGGTCGAATCTCCGCCAGACGACGATCCCGGGTCGGGCGCCCGCGCGCGCCTGTTGGCCCGCGCCCTGGCCTCGGATATCCTGCTCTACCATCGCCGCCGGCGCGACGACGCCCTGGCCCGCGGCGAACTGCTCGTCGAACTCGCTCCCGAAATCCGCGCCGCTTGGTCTCTCTACAAGAGCCGCGTCTGCGGGTCCCGCGATCTCTCAACCGCCTATTTCCGCAATGCGATCGAGGAGATCCTGGCCGACGGCAATCCCCTCTTCAACTGACCGGCGCCGCCCCGCAATGGAAAAGACCCCGGGCGTCTCCGGCCGGGGCCTTCTCGGATCCTGGTCACCGAATCGGCAGCGGGCTCATTTGTCCCAGCGCCGGCTCACTTCGTCCAGGATGTTGTCGATGTTCTGGCGGATCCGCTCGTTCTGATCCAGATCGAAGAGGGCCTTCTTGACCCGTCCCTTGTCATCCTTCTTGATGTAACGCAGCGACCGCAGATCGTCCAGCGGCAGCAGGATATCCTTGCTCACCTTCACTTCGACCGGATTCCCGTCCAGATTGCGTCCGGGCGTGTTGTGGGGGTGCATGCCCATACCCCAACCGTGGACGACCATCGAGCACAGCAGCGCCCGCAGCATGTTCTGGCCCTGGACGGTGTCCAGATCGACGTTGCTCTGCATCTTTTCCAATACGCCGTCGATGACCGGCACCAGCTTCGATCCTGTTTCCGGTTCGATGCCGATGTTGAGCAGACGGGAGAACATCTCCTTGAGGATGCGATCGGTGTTGGTGGCGGCCATGGGCGTACTCCGATGGTTTGATTCCTGATCCCGGCGGTCGGGGCGAAACTCGTCGGGCGATGACGCGCTCGACCGGGCACGGCGCAGCGCAAGCCGTCGCTTCATGTTATATCGCTTGCGACAGGCGGTCCTTGAGGACGGATCGGCGCTTCCGGGATATCGAGTCGTTGACCGGCCTGCCGGCGTTGGTTATTCTGCCGCAATGCATGATCAGGGCACAGATCAAGGGACCGGGGGACAGGGCCGCCGAACCGCTGAAGAGTGGTTCGACGAGGGGCTCGCCCGCGAACGCGAAGGGGATTTCGAGGCTGGACTCGAAGCCTATCGCCAAGCTGTGTCCCGCGAACCCGATCGCGCCGAATGGCTTTATCGCCAGGGGTGCGTGCTGCGCAAGTCCGGTGACCCGGCCGCCGCCGCGGTCGCTTTCGCCCGGGCCGTGGAAATCGCCGGCGGAGGCAGCCGCTACCTGACCAACCTCGGCGCGGTCCTGGACAGCCTCGGCCGCCGCGGTGAGGCGGTCCAGACCTTCCACCGGGCTATCCTGGCCGATCCCGCCAATGCGGAGGCTCATCACAACCTGGGCGCGATCTACGCCGAGGACGGCCGCTCCAGCGAGGCCGTGCGCTGCTTCGAGGCCGCCATCCAGGCGTCACCCGATTCCGAGGGCTGGCATAACCTGGGCCTGGTCCACTTCGACCGCGCCGATTACGATATGGCCCTTTCCTGTTTCGAGGAGAGCCTCGCCCTGCAGTCGGACTATGCTCCGGGTCATTTCTTCGTCGGCATGGCCTTGATGAAGAAGGGTGTCTACGCCGAGGCTGTCGAGCATTTCAGCAAGGCGCGCGAACTGGATGAACGGCTGGTCCGGACCGACTACTTCGCCGGAGTCTGTCTGCATAAGCTCGGGCGCCACGAGGAAGCCCTCGGCTCCTTGCGCCGCGCCCTGGAAGTTTTTCCCAACGATGTCAAGATCCACTATCAGACGGCTTTGACCTGTGACGCATTGCACATGCCGCAGGAGGCCCGGGATCATTATGGAATGGCGCGGAGCCGCTAACCTGGAACCTGGAAAGATATGATGTTGAACCTTGCCCCTCTTGTCGCCCTCGCGATCGTTCAGGGATTGACCGAGTTCCTGCCGGTCAGCAGTTCCGGCCATCTCGTTCTGCTGCAGCATTGGCTCGGCGCCTATTCAGGGGACGTCTTTCTCGATGTCCTGCTCCACGTCGGCACCCTGGGATCGGTCCTCTGCGTCTATCGGGCCGAGATCCGCCGCCTGCTCCGCTTCGATCCGCCCGCGATCCAGTACATCGCGGCGATAGTGGTCGGCACCTTCCCCGCGGTGATAATCGGCTTGTTGTTCAAGGATCCCATTGAGCGTCTCTTCGCCAGCCCGGCGGCCGCCGGGGCGGCCCTGATCTTCACCGGACTGGTCTTGTTCTCGACCCGGAGTGTCAGTTCCAGCGTCCGCAGCCATAGGGGGGAGTGGTATCCGGTGCCGCCGGCGTTGGGACGGGCCCTGCTGATCGGCTGCGCCCAGGCCCTGGCCATTCTGCCCGGTATCAGCCGTTCCGGAACCACGATCACCGCGTCGCTCTGGCTCAAACTGCCGCGCGCCGAGGCCGCCCGGTTCTGCTTCCTGCTGTCGGTGCCGGCGATCGCCGGGGCGTTGGTTCTGCATCTGCTCGACGGAGCGGCGCCCGCGGGAGGGAATTGGCTCGGTGCGGCCGTGGGAGCCGTGATCGCTTTCGCGGTGGGTCTGGTGGCCATCCGGCTGACCGCGATGGCCGTCATCCAGAAGCATTTCTGGAAGTTCGGCTTCTATTGCCTGCCGCTGGGCGTGCTGGTGCTGCTGCTGCTGAGCCGAGGCTAGACTGCGGCGGGCGCGGCCAGCATCGCCTGCAGCGTCTGATGCACCTCGAAGGGGTCGTAGGGAGTAATGATGACGTCCTGCGCACCGGCCGCAAGGGCGGTCCTGGCTTCGACGCGGCGGTCGAGGGTCGTGATGACGACTATCCTGACTTCCGGCCGCGCCGACTTCATCCGGATCACCAGTTCCGTTCCGTCGATGCCCGGAGTGGCCAGGTCGATCGCTACGATATCCGGGTCCAGGGCGTTGAATAGCTGCATGGCTTCGCACAGGTTGCCGGCCTCGGCGACCAGCGAAATTCCCATGTCGGCCATGATTTCCTTCAGCACGAACCGCATGAATTCGGTGTCGTCGACTATGAGTACGGAAGGATGCAATGGACTTGCCTTCCTGTCTGGGGGGCGCCGATTCCCGCGGCAGGAACCGCGGACCGCGCCGGGAGTTTATGCCGTCTGATCCGGGCGACCGGGGTCTTCCGGAAGTTTTCCTGGTTCCGCAATTACATCGGCCGTACCAGCCTTCGCTTTAACGCTAGTGTGGGCCGGTCCTGCGGTCGGATCGAGAGGGGAAGGGAATGAATCGAGTTGTCGCACTAACGGTGATGGCGCTGATGACGTTCGCCGCCGTCGCGGCCTTCGCCGCGGACGCACCCGAACCGGATCTGATGTTGGACGCCGGGTCGCGCTCGGATCTGGCGGTGACCGTCTACAACCGCGATCTGGCCCTGGTCCGCGAAGTGCGCGGCCTGGAGGTTCCCAAGGGCCGCTTCACCCTCGAATTCCGGGATGTCCCCGAACGCATCGAGCCGCGTTCGCTGCTGGTCGAGACCGGCCGGGGCCTGTCCCTGAACATCCTGGAACAGAATTACGAGTACGATCTGATGTCCCGGGACAAGATCCTCGAGAAATACGTCGGCAAGGAGATCTCCTGGATCCAGGAGGATCTCACCCGCGTCCAGGGGCGCCTGCTGGGCATGTCCCACGGTCCGATCTTCGAGGTCGACGGCGAGGTCGTCTTCGAAGTTCCCGGCCGGATTGCGCTGCCTTCGCTGCCCGGCAATCTCCGCGCCCGCCCGACCCTGGTCTGGCTGGCGGATTCCCGCAGCGCGGGAACCGGGGATATCGAAGTCAACTACCTGACCCGGGGCATGTCCTGGTCGGCCGACTACGTGCTGGAGATCGCTCCGTCCGGACGCGAGGCCGACCTGCAGGCCTGGGTCTCGCTGGACAACCGTTGCGGCGCCACTTTCGACGCCGCGCGGCTGCTGCTGGTCGCCGGCGACATCCACCAGGCGCCGCCTCCGGCCCTGGCCGTCCGCACCATGGCCAAATACGCCATGGATTCCGAAATGGGCTCCGGCATCAGCGAAGAGTCTCTTTTCGACTACCATCTCTACACGTTGCCCGGCCGGACGACCCTCAGGGACAACAGCACCAAGCAGGTTTCGCTGTTCAACGCCGGCGGCCTGGAAGTGGAGAAGCATTATCGCCTGCAGTCCTCGCCCTCATTCTTCAACGGCGGCGGCGGCAGGATCTCCGAACCTTCGGTCGGGATCTTCTACGCCTTCGAGAACGAGAAGGAAAACCGGCTCGGTATCCCGCTGCCCGCCGGAGTGGTGCGCGTCTACGGCGAATCCGCGGCCGGCGAGCGGCAATTGCTGGGAGAGGATCGCATCTCCCATACCCCGCGCGACGAGCGGGTCGAACTCGAGGTCGGCAAGGCTTTCGACATCAAGGCCGAGCGGACGCGGACCGATTACAGCCGTCGCGGAGACCGGGCGCACGAGAACGCCTATCGGATCACTCTGCGCAACCACAAGGACGAGGATGTGGTGGTGGAGGTGCTCGAATCGGTCGGCGGAGATTGGCGAGTGCTGTCGTCCACCCATCCGCATATCAAGGTCGATGCGGGCAGCCTGCGCTTTGATCTGCCGGTGCCGGCCGACGGGGAGACCGTGCTCGAATATCGGGTGCTGGTCAGCTACTGATCCGCCTGACAAAATAGACCGGCGATTGGGCCGAGTTTCGACAAATTGTCAAAACTCGGCCTTTCCGCATCTGGCATGAAAACAGGTCTTAAATTGGCTCGATTGTAAGTTGTTTATTTGTAAGCCATGGCGGCAAGGTCGCAATTTGCGCAGATGGTATCTGCGATTGGTACGAGTCTTGTAGATGGGACAGGTAATTAAGAGAGAAAAACGTCGGTGGGGGAAATAAAAATTTCGGCAAGCGAGGATTTAGAGATGGCCGTTCGCAAACATAATACGACCAGTCGGAAGCGCGAATCGTTTCGCATGATGTCGAACCTCGACCTCTATTTCCAGGAGGTCAAGGCGTTCCCTCTGCTGACTCGTGAACAGGAATGCGAACTGGCCCGGGGCATTCGTCAGAACGACGGCAAGGCTCTGCATCGCCTCGTCAATTCCAACCTTCGTTTCGTGGTCTCGATCGCCAAGGAATACGCCCATTACGGCGTGCCCCTGGAAGACCTGATCAACGAGGGCAACCTGGGACTGCTCAAGGCCGCCCAGCGCTTCGACGAGACCCGCGGCTACAAGTTCATCAGCTACGCCGTATGGTGGATCCGCCAGTCGATCCTCGCCGCCCTGGCCAACCATTCCAAGATCGTGCGCATGCCGCTGAACCGCGCCCGCGTCCTGAACCAGATCAAGCGGGTCACCAGCGAGATGCAGCAGAAGCTGCGGCGCAAGCCCACTCCCGAGGAGATCGCCGAGCGTCTCGGCCTTTCCGTCGATGAAGTCAAGGACACCCTGCCCCTGATGCAGGACAACTTCTTCCTCGATGATTTCGTGGGCAACGACGAGGATTCCACCTATCTCGATTTCCTCGAGGACACTCATAGCAAGGCCCCGGACGCCGAGGTTCTCGCCGACGATCTCGGAGACAGCATCGACCGCATGCTCGGCGACCTGAAGCCCCGTGAGGCCAAGGTCCTGCGCATGTACTACGGGCTGGGCTCGGACAAGGAAATGACGCTCGAGGAGATCGGACAGGACATGGGCCTGACCCGCGAGCGGATTCGTCAGATCAAGGAGGAAGCCTTCGAGAAGATCCGCAACTCGAAGACCTTCCGGTACATGCATGACTATCAGGATATGCGCGATCTGAGCGCCTAATATAGTTCGGTTGTCTACAGAGCAGGCCGCGGGCCGGAGATCATTCTTCGGCCCGCGGCCTTATCTTGCCCGCTGTGATTTCAGCGACCTCATCCGCAAAAGCCGGCCACGCCGACGTCGGCAGCCACACCCGCCACGCTACTTCCTCGGCGTATTTCTCGGCCAGGGTCTTCCCGGCGTATTTATCGATCAGGCGGCTGATTGTTTTCTGCAGGGAATAGGGGAATGTGATGTCCCCTTCCTTGCCGAGCCGGACGATCCGGGTCGGGGCCTGCTCCAGGGCCAAAGCCGCCGTATCCCGATAGGCCCGGCCCAGGCCTCCGGTCCCCAGTTTCACGCCGCCGAACCACCTGGCGACCACCGCCACCACGTTGGTGACTCCGGCGTGGCGCAGGGCGTTGAGGATCGGCTCTCCGGCCGATCCCGAGGGCTCGCCGCAGTCGCTGCGGATCTCGCAGAGGTCGTCGCCGTGGCCGAGGCGCCACGCATAGCAGACGTGGCGGGAATCATGATGCTGCCGTTCCATCTGCGCGATCACATCCCGCGCCGACTTCTCGTCGGCGACCGGGCAGACCAGCGCCAGGAAACGCGAACGCTGGACCTTCAACTCGGCCTCTGCCCGACCGGCCAGGGTCAGATAGCTCTCGGGTTCTGCTGGCGGCGTTGCGGAATTCATCCTGCCTCCGGTTTCGTGCAGTGGCCGCGGATCCGCCGGCCGCGGTCGGGAATCCGACTTGCGGGTCCAGGCGCTGAATCAACCATAACCCGCATAACGCTACAGGGCAACGGGTTGGATCGACCGGTGCAATGGCACGTCTCTTGCGGCTGGTTTCGGGTCCAAGGAGAACCCTATCCGAGGAGTTCGGATGCTTTCGAGTTGCCTGTCCAACGCGACCGCCTGGCGCCGGGGGTGTGCCCCGTCGTTCTGGACCGTGGCTTTCGCCTCGGTGTTGTTGCTGTCCTCTGTTGATGCGGCCGGCGCCGGCGACGGTTTGCCGCGCAGCAGCCTGAACCGTCCTGACGGCGAGGCCACGGTATACCTGCTTGGCTTCGGCGGGCTCGGCTCGGCTCCCGGCGGCGACGGCGTGCGGGCCGGCGGCGGCGGGGAGCTCATCTTCCGCCCCAACGCCGCGGCCGATATCTATCGTCCGCTTTTCGATTGGAATACGGCTTTCGTTCTGCAGGGGGAGGTCCGCTCGGTGGCGCATATGCGCTCGCTGGGTACGATCGACCTGATCCTGCGGCGCTACACCCGCGATATGCGTCGTTCCGATACTGCTTCGTCGCCGTTCTTCGGAGCCGGCATCGGGGTCGGCAGGGGCAAGTTGCCGGTCACCGTCATGGCCGAGAGTTCCGGCGAACCGGGCGAGGAGGTCGCGGGGGAGACCACTGTTGAGTCGATAGCCAGGCGTGATTTGACATATCTGGTCGAGGCGGGCTGGGAGTGGAGCCCGACTCCCGGCGTCATCATGTTGGCCAAGGCCCAGTGGCGTTATTTCGAGGGCAATGACATGGAATATTCCAACGGCGCCCTGCTGGTCGGCGCCGGCGTTCCGGTTCCCTGGTGACCGATTCCGGAACCCCCCGCATACCCGACTGTTGAATTTGCGCTGGCCTCCCCGGGCCGGCGTGCTAAACTTTCCGGGAAGTCGAAACAGGAACGGGCCCGAGCCAGGTCCCAACCCCGAGGATCCAGATATCATGTTCCCATTCAGAACCTCTGCCGGCGCTCGTTCGAGAGCGTTCCAGCCCGTCGTTTTCATCCTGCCGGCATTGCTGGCGGTTCTGCTCGGCGCCGGTTCCGTCCCGGCCGTCGAAGAACTCGGGTACTGGGATTACCATGCGGCCGTCAGCGCCGCCGAGCGCCTGGACAAGATGGCGCTGGTCGGCTCCATGGAGGATGATTTCGGCCTCTACGCCGTGATCGGCGATCGTTTCGGTCTGATCCGCATCTACTATCTGACCGATCAGTCCAGCGAGGAGATCTGGTCCAGCAAGCAGTTGCAGGGGTCGGTCATGGAAGTGATCGTCTCCGATCTGAATCAGGACGGCGACGACGAGATTGTCGCCTGGACCACATCCGGGATGATCTACGCCTGGAACGCGGCCACCCAGAAACTGGTCTACGAAACGCTGGGCAATGATTTCGAGATGATACACTGTCTCACAACCGGGAATACCGACGAGGATCCCGCTCAGGAGATCATCGTCAACGCCGACCAGAAGATCTACTATCTCGACGGCCTGACCTTCAACCGCGAGTGGACCAGCCTGAGCGAGTACGAGGCCACTCGGATGGTCTGCGGCGATGTCGACGGCGACCATACCGTCGAGATCGTACTGAACACCGGCCAGGTGGTGGATTCCCGGACCGGGGACGTCGAATGGGAGGACGAGGTTTTCGGAAACCGCATCATCCTGATGGACATCGACGGTGACGGCATCCCCGAGGTCATGAGCGAAAGCGACGGCAGCGTCATGAAGATTTTCGATGTCGACCACCGCAAGGAGAAGCATCTGCAATAGGAGAGCCGGGCAGGCAATCCCCGCAGCGGCCGGCGCCGTGATCTTTTGCTTTCAACGGGTGGCATTCCAATAATTCGGGCTTATATTTTCCTGATCCGATGCCGTGCCCCGGCCGCCGGAAGCGACCGGGGCGCATCCATGTAAAAGTCAAAACCTCAGCGTACTCCCGGGAGGAGTGGCCATGCCTCAGAACGAGATCGGAATCCTTGTGGCGTTCGGCGCCGGTTTCGCTTCCTTCATTTCTCCATGCGTGCTGCCGCTGGTTCCGGCTTATCTGAGCTTCATGTCCGGTGTCTCCCTGAACGAGATCAAGAGCGGGGGATCGCGCCAGATGCGCGACGTCTTCTTTACTTCTCTCGCCTTCGTCTGCGGTTTCAGCCTGGTCTTCATCGCGCTCGGGGCTTCGGCCACGGTTCTGGGTCAGAAACTGCTCCAGGTCCTGCCGATGCTGGCCCGCATCGCCGGCGTGCTGATCATCATTTTCGGAATCCACATGACCGGCCTGTTCCGCATCCCGTTCCTGTCCTATGAGAAGCGCTTCCATGCCGGCGGCGGTGGTCGCTGACTGGCCAGCGCCTTTCTGATGGGACTCGCCTTCGCGTTCGGCTGGACGCCGTGCATCGGCCCGATCCTGGCCGCTATC
>CAZYDJ010000051.1:0-15508 GCA_964646035.1 uncultured Fibrobacteraceae bacterium
GATCTCCGCGCCCAGGGCCAGGGCGATCCGCGAACCGAGTTCGACCGCGCTCGAATTGACCGTCGGCAGCGATCCCGGCAGCCCCAGGCAGACCGGGCAGACCCGCGTATTCGGCTCGCCGCCGCCGAGATTGGCGCAACCGCAGAACATCTTGGTCCGGGTCAGCAGGCGCGCGTGTATCTCCAGGCCGATCACGGTTTCCCAGGTCATGCGCCCTCCCTGCCGGCCAGTTCCCGCTCCAACGCGGCGGCCAGGGTCAGGATCGCTTCCTCGCCGAGGGCGCGGCCGGTCAGCTGGCAGCCGACCGGCAGTCCGGCGGGATCATCGCCGGCGGGCACCGATATCGCAGGCAGTCCGGCGAGATTGGCCGGGACGGTGAAGGAGTCGGCGAGATACATCCGGACGGGGTCGTCGATCCTGTCGCCGAACGGGAACGCGACATGGGGGGACGTCGGCGTGGCGATGGCGTCGCAGCCGGCCAGGACATCGCCCAGGCCGGCGGCCACCGCGGCGCGAGCCTGCTGGGCCTGCCGGTAGCGGTTCTTCCCGTAGCCGGCCGACAGCACATATGTCCCGAGCAGGATGCGCAGCTGCACTTCGGTCCCGAACCCGGCCGAGCGGGTGGCCCGCACCGAGTCGTCCCATCCCCCGCCGGGAACCGTCCGGCGCGCCCCGTAGAGCGATCCGTCGTAGCGGGCCAGATTGGCCGACGCCTCAGCCGACGCCAGCACGTAATAGGCGGCCAGGGCGGAATCGACGGCGGGCTGTTCGATGTCCACGATCCGGGCTCCGGCCGCGCGCAAGGCGTCGAGCGAACGGGCGAAAGCCGCGGCGACTCCGGGTTCGACTCCGCTTTCGAGCAACCCGCGCGGCGCTCCGACCCGCATTGCGCGAGCCGAGCCGGAACAGGCGGCGACCGGATCGCCGACCTTTTCGACCAGGGATGTGGCGTCACGGGGATCATGGCCGGCGATCGCCGCGTAGACCTCGGCGCAGCGGGTCACCGTCGGCGCCAGGGGTCCGATCTGATCGAAGGAGGATGCGAAGGCCACCAATCCGAAGCGCGACACCCGGCCGTAGGTGGGTTTGAGCCCGACCACCCCGCAGCAGTGGGCGGGCTGGCGCACCGATCCGCCGGTGTCGCTGCCCAAGGCGAAATCGGCCAGGCCGGCGGCGACCGCGGCCGCCGCGCCGCCGCTCGATCCTCCCGGCACCCTGCCTGGCGCGCGCGGGTTGATTGTCGGACCGAAAGCCGAGTTTTCGGTCGACGAGCCCATGGCGAACTCGTCCATGTTCGTGGTGCCCAGGATCCGGACTCCGGCCGCGCGCAGCCTCTCCACCACGGTCGCGGCATACGGCGGCAACCAGCCGCCGAGAATGCGCGAACAGCAGTCGGCAGGCAGCCCGGGGCAACAGATGTTCGCCTTGATCGCGGCGCCGAGCCCGGCCAAAGGCCCAGCGTCGGTTGCGGCGTCCGGGGCCGGTGAAGCGGCGCCGGGATCGGCCAGGGCCCGCCAGCAGTTGAGGTCGTCGGCCACGCGCGGAGCCGGGATCGGATCCGGCGATCGCCGGCGGTCATCCACTCCGCGCAACGGCGGGACGCTGAAAAAACCATCTTCGACTTCGGGCGCGGCGCAATAGGCGGTTTCCCGCTGCAGTCCCGGCTCGGGCGCGTCGTTTCGCGGCGGAGCGAGGCCGAAAGCGGAATCCGCCGCGACCGACGGATGAGACTGCCCGTCCAGCACGGCCAACCACTCGCCGACCGCGGCCAGGCGTCCGGTCAGACCTTCCCGCTCGGCGACTTCGGGGTCGAGGCCGGCCAGAATCGCCAAGTGCTCCAATTTGGCCGGATCCACATCATTCACGACGTCATCTCCCTGATGGAAGCAGTCTGCCCGCCGAACCCCGGGTTGGCCAGCAAGAGTTGCGACGGCCGCAATTCCGTTTCCGACGCTTGGGCGACGGGCCCATTCGCGGTATGATATCAGCGAATCCACACCGGCGTCACCAGGGGGCCCGATGCGCAAGCACATCTTCCTCGCCGCAGCCGTCTTGATCACTCTCTGCTGCCCGCCTGTCGCGGCCGCCGCTCCGGCGCCGATCCACGGTTATGATCACGAGCGCCGGTTCGACCCCTGCTTCGCTCCCCCGTCCTTCCCGGTCCAGCAGCAATCATTCGCGGCCAAGACCGCTGCGGCCGACGTGCGCATCCCCCCCGCCGGAGATCGCGGCTACGACGTGCTGCACTACGGTCTCGACATCGCCGTCGATCCTCAGGCCGAAACCATCGCGGGCCGGGTCCGCATCGACCTGTCCGCCCGGCGCGACGGCCTGACCGAAGTGGCGCTGGACCTGGTCGACGGCATGATCGTGGACAGCCTGCTCTGGTCGGGAACCGCGGCGACGTTCGTCCACGCCGGAGACAGCCTGGGCATCGCGCCTCCGGCGCCGATGTCCGCCGGCGAAGAGGCATCGGTGCTGGTCGTCTACCACGGCGCTCCGCAGCCGCATGGAAACATGAACGTCGGCTTGCTCTTCCGATCGCACGGCGGCCCCACCGACTCTCCCGCTGACGACGTGCCGGTGATCTTCTCGGTCGGCGAGCCCTGGTCGAGCCATTCGTGGTGGCCGTGCAAGGATCATCCCTCGGACAAGGCCACCGCCGACGTGACGGTGACGGCGCCCGAACCGCTGGTCGCGGTGAGCAACGGCCGTCTGCTGGGAGTCGATTCGCCGGGACCGGGGCTGCGCACCTACCGCTGGCGCGAGGGCTATCCCATCGCGACCTATCTGATCGGCGTCTCGATCAGCGACTACGTCGAATGGGAGGAAACCTGCGCCGCGGCCGCGGGAGACCTGCCGCTGACCTTCCACTTCTTTCCCCAGGACGAGCAGAAGGCGCGCGCCGAGCTGGCCGCGACCTGCGACATGATGCTTTTCCTCGAGCGGATCTGCGGCCCCTACCCCTTCCCCGCCGAACGCTACGGCCAGGTCGAGATCGTCTGGGCCGGCGCGATGGAGCATCAGACCGCCACCAGCCTCGCCCAGTTCCTGCTCACCGGCGACGGACGGTGGGAGACGATCTTCCTGCATGAGCTGGCCCATCAGTGGTTCGGCGACCGCATGACCCCCGCGGGATGGTCGGATATCTGGCTCAACGAGGGTTTCGCCCGCTACTGCGAGGCCCTGTGGATCGAGGAACAGCAAGGGAGTGCGGCTTATCTGGCCGCCATGCGCGAGATGGGACCGCTGCGGCATCCCGATCTCTTCGCCGGCGAAGGTACGCTGATCGATCCCGACCCCATCCTGCCCAACCAGCTGATCTACGACAAGGGAGCCTGGGTGCTGCATATTCTGCGCGGCGCGATCGGCGACCGGGCCTTCTTCGGTTTCCTGCACGATTACGCCGCGGATCCGGAAACCGAAGGCGGCAACGTGACCACCGCCGAAATGCTGGCCGCCGCCACGGCCGCCGCCGGGATCGACGCGGCTGATCTGCTCGGTCCCTGGCTGGAAACCGACGCCGTGCCGGAAGTCGAATGGTCCTACCGGAACACGCCGCTGTCGCGCGGCGGATCGCGCCTGACCCTGGATATCCGCCAGACGCAGGATGTGCTGTTCGAGCTGCCGCTGATGGTGAGAGTGATGTCGACGGCGGGGGACTTCGATCTGCGCGCCGACCTGGGCGCCCGTACCGGCAGCTTCGAGTGGGATCTTCCGGCGTCGGCGGACTCGGTTGCCGTCGATCCGGACGGATGGCTGCTGCTGCACCAGTCCCGCCGCGATCCGGCGCCGCTGGACCTGCTGCCCCCGAGTCCCAATCCCGCCGGTAATTCCGGCGTCACGATCCGGTATCTGGTCCGGGCCGGGGGCAGGATCACGGCGGCGGCCTACGACGTCCGCGGCCGCCGGCTCGGCTCGTGGCCGCTCGGCGAACACGAGGCATCCGAAACAGTTCATCGCTGGATCTGGCAGGGGAACGACGACCAGGGACGCGCCGCGCCCTCGGGGACATACTGGCTGGTGCTCGACGGAGGCGGAGGCCGGGACGTACGGCAGGTCACCCTGATCCGCTGAACCCGCGGCGGGCGCCGTTGCCGGTTCGACGGCCCGGCAGGCGGGCGCCGTTGCGGGCGCCGTTGCCGGCGCCGTTGCCGTTTCAGTCCAGGGGCCGCAATTTGGCGAACTTTGCCAGGAAATGCTTGTGCTCGCCGCCGGGAAAATCGACCGTGATCCGCAGATCCTCTCCCGTTCCCTCGACCCTCGCCACCACGCCGCGGCCGAACTTCGGATGCAGCACGCCCTGCCCCGCGCGGAAAGCCACTTCCTCCTGGGAGATGTCATCGGCGAAGATCGAGGCGCCGGTCGGCAGCGGCGGCCGGTGGTTGGCCGACGCGGAGCCGCGGCCGGAGCCGCGGAACCTATGGCGCGGGACATCGCCGGAGAACAGGCTGGGCCGCCCCGAGACGTTGCCCAGGATCTCGTTCACGCCCGCGCCGGCGGTATCCAATTCGCCGGTCCGCTTGACCACCTTTTCGGGAATCTCGCCCAGGAATCTCGAGGACAGGCAGAGCATCTTCTCGCCGTAGCGCCGCCGCGAACGGGTATGCAGCAGGTAGACCCGCTTCTCGGCCCGGGTCAGGGCCACGTAGAAGAGCCGGCGCTCCTCCTCCAGGGCCGTCGGATCGTCCAGATTCGAGACGTGGGGCAGCAATTCCTCCTCGCAGCCCACCACCACCACGACCGGGAACTCCAGACCCTTGGCCGCGTGGATGGTCATCAGGCGGACGACACCCTCGTCGTCGCTGATGGTGTCGGCGTCGGCCACCAGCGCCACCTGCTCGAGATACTGGGCCAGGTTGCCGCCGTCGGACTGCTCGTCGAAGGCGTAGGCGGCGGTGATCAGCTCGGCCACGTTCTCGTTGCGGGCGTCGGCGGTTTCCGGATCGTCCTGTTCGAGGAAATTGGCGTAGCCGATCTCGTCCACCATGCGTTCGATCAGCTTGGGCACGCGTGATTCCGGCTCGGCGGCGCGCCAGCCGGCGACCATCCCGAAGAATTCCCGCACCCGCTTGCAGGCCGACGGAGCCAGCCGCTCCTCCATCAGGCCGGACCTGACGGCGGCCTCGCCCAGCGACAGCCCTTCGCGGGCCGCCAACTCGGAGAGGTGGCCGATGGTCGCGTTGCCGATCCGGCGCCGGGGCACGTTCAGCACGCGCAGGGCGGAGACGGCGTCGCGGGCGTTGTTGACCAGCTTCAGATAGGCCAACAGATCACGCACCTCGCGCCGCTCGTAGAAGGCCGTCGCCCCGACGATCTGGTAGGGCATCGACGCCCGGCGCAGGGTATCCTCGAGCACGCGGGACTGGGCGTTGGTCCGGTACAGTACAGTCACGTCGCCGCGGGTAAGGCCGGCCGCGACCTCGGCGCGGACTATCTCCACCACCCGCGCGCCCTCGTCCTCCTCGTCGCCGACCTGTTCGCTGCGCAGCTCTTCGCCGGCCTCGCCGCTGGTCCAGAGGTTCTTGCCCTTGCGCATCTTGTTGTGGGCGATGACGGCGTTGGCCGCCTCGAGGATGTTGCCCGTGCTGCGGTAGTTCTGCTCCAGCCGGACCAGGGTCGTGCCCGGGAAGTATTCCTCGAAGCGCAGCATGTTCTCGATGCACGCGCCCCGCCAGGAATAGATCGACTGGTCGTCGTCGCCGACGGCGAAGATGTTCCGGTGATGCGAGGACAGGGCCTTGACCAGCACCAGCTGCAGCGGGTTCGTGTCCTGGAACTCGTCGACCAGCACGTGGCGGAACCGCTCGGCGTACTTCTCCAGCACTGCCGGAGCCTCTTCCAGCAGGTGGACGGTGCGCAGGATCAGATCGTCGAAATCCAGGGAGTTGCCGGTCTGCAGTCCCTCGACGTAGGCCGCGTAGACGGCCGCGATCTTCTCCTCGCGGAAATCGCCGGCCTCGGCGATCACATCCTGCGGGGACTTGTCCTCCGATTTGAAGGTGCTGATCTTCGATCGCACCTGGTTGGGCGCGAAGGTCTTCACGTCGATGTCCAGGTTCCCCATCACCCGCTTGATCAAACGCAGGCTGTCGTCCGAATCATAGATCGAGAAATTGGGCTGGATGCCGATCGCCTCGCCGTCCCGGCGCAGGATCTTCACTCCCGTCGCGTGGAAGGTGCCGATCCAATGGGGCGCCGAAGCGGCGCCGACGTACCGGTTGACCCGCTCCTTCATCTGGCCGGCGGCGCGGTTGGTGAAGGTGAAGGCCAGCACCTCGGCGGGCCGCACGTTCTCGTTGCGCAGCAGATGCGCGATGCGGGTGGTCAAAACGCGGGTCTTGCCGCTGCCGGCGCCGGCGACGACGAGCACGGGACCTTCCGGGGCCGTTACCGCCGTTCGCTGCGCCTCGTTGAGAGTCGCCAACAGATCCGTCAATGCAATCTCCGTGGGTGTCTAGAATTCGGGGCCGATGCTGAAATGAAAGACCGTATCTCCTACCCTGCGCAGGTCGGTCCGGCGAGCCCAATCGAATTTCAGCGGCAGGAAACCGATGCGGGTCCTAATACCAAATCCGTAGTCTCCGCGCAAGTCGCGTAATCCCCAATCGCCGGAATCGTCGTGACCGAACGGCTGCAGATCCCCGGACCAGGCGGCTCCGAGATCGAAGAAGAGTGTTGCCCCGAACGGTCCCAGTCCCCATCTGCCCGGCCAGCCGAAGATCAGCGCATCGAGCAGCGGCAGGCGGTATTCCAGGTTCAGCATCGCCAGCCGCGGTCCGGCCAGGCCCGTCTGCGTCTCGTAGTCGTAGTAGTCGAAGCCGCGCAGTGTGGACGGTCCCCCGAGCACGAAATAACGCGGATCATCTCCCTCGCTGTCCGCTCCGAGAAAGCGCATGGCGAAGGTATTGCGCCGCCAGGGCAGCCAGTAGCGCCGCCAGTCCACCGCCACGGTGCGGCGATCCAGGGCGCTGCCGCCGACCGGAATCGCCGGTGCGAAGCTGAGCGAGAGCCGGCTGCCGGTGATCGGACCGTAGGATCCGTAGAATGCGCTGTCATGGACATAGGACAAGCTCGGCCGCAACAACCGGTTGGTGCTCTTGTCCTCTTCGACCAGGAAGAAGTTGTCGGCGTCCGGCTTGAAGATGGTGCGCTCGGATGTCAGGGCCTGCAGTTCGAAATCGATCCGGCGGAAAGTGCTGAGCGGATAGCTGGCGATGCCGAAGACTCCGTAGTTGCGCTCGCTGAAATAGGTGTCCTCGGCCAGCAGTTCGCCCACGCTGGTGAACGCCGAGTTGTAGTAGTTCTTGTAGTGGAAGACGCCTACCCCGTAGTCGATCCGGTGCTTGAGATGATAATAGGAAGCGGCCAGATCGCTGTTGTCCAGCGACCCGTAGAAATTGAGCAGGAAGGACAGCCGGCGGTCGGCGAGCAGATCGCTCAACGTGATGACGTTGGCCATGCCCAGGCCCACTGCCGAGTTGAAATAGACCGCGCCGCCGCCGAGAGCCTGGCTGACGTCCACCGACAACCGGGTCCGATAAGGTTCGACCAATCCCACTTTTTCCGGCTCGTCGACCGGATCGGGAGGCGTGCGGCGGGTGACCAGCGTCGGCGAGGGGAACTCGACCGCCGCGGGCAGTTCGCCGGCCGGAATCCGCGACGACCAGCCGCCGCGATAGCCGTCGACCGCATAGAGATCCCAGCCGCCGACCTGGAATGAAGTGAAGACCAGGCGGTCGGCTCCGGCCGCATAGGCTGGCCGGCTCAGGCCGCCGACGACATTGGTCAACAACCGGGAATCGGCTACGGACGAGCCGGTCGAATCCAATTCCACGCGGGCGAGATTGGCGATCCCGTTGCGGTCGTCCACCACGCAGAGCTCGCGCGGGCCGGTCCAGACCGGCTGCCGCCACTGCCCCGGGCGGGGCGGGATGTCGACGCGGTCGCCGGAGAACGGGTCGAGCAGGCTCAGCAGGGTCGGTGAACCGCCGCCGTCGGCATCTACAGCCTCGCGGAAGCGGGCCCAGAGCAGCCGGCGCTCCCGGTCGGGACCGATCTCGAACTCGAAATCCAATTCGGCGCGGGAGTCGAAGGTGAAGGCCAGCCGGCGCCCGTCCGGCGACCAGGCCGGATCGCCTTCGTCACCGATGTCGTCGGTCATGCGGATCAGGGTGACTCCGCCCTCCAGCCGCCGGGCGGGCGCGGCGGCGGCCAGACCGGAACCGTCGCCGCCGGTCAGGTCGGCCAGGTAGAGGTCGGTCCGGCCCCGATCGGTGCCGACCAGGGCGATATGATCACCGTCCGGGGACCAGGCCGGCGAGCGGGCCACATCCAGCCCCAGGCGGATCGAGCGGGTCAACTCGCCGTCGGCCACGGCGAAGGTATGCAGCGTTTCGTTCCCGCCGCTGCGGGCGATCAGGGCCACTTCGGCGCCGTCGGGGGAAAAGCTGATGCTGCTGTTGAAACCGTGCAGCGATTCGAAGCGGGTGGAGCGGTTGCCCTGGGCCAGCTTGCGCAGGACCTTCCCGTCCAGCGCCGACATCAGATAGACGCTGGGCAGCCCGTCGCGGTCGGAGAAGAAGGCGATCAATTCGCCGTCGGGGGATATCGCGCCCCGCTGGTTGAAGCCGATCTGCTGCTCGTAGTGATCGGTCAGCCGGCGGGCGATGGTCTCCGGTTCCTCCAGGCTGCCGTAGGCCGTCCAGTAGTTCTGCCGCAGCCAACGCGAGAACTGGCGGTCGAAATCAGCCATCTCGAGGCCCAGCGCGACGTCCAGGGCGCGGCGCATGTTCCGGGTGCGGCCGAGCAGGCGCCACAGTTCGACGACCTTCTCCTCGCCGTAGACCTCGGAGATCATCCGCATGACGGCCTGGCCCTGCTTGTAGACCATGAAGCCGCCCGACTGCTCCAGGGGCCACATGTAGCCGTGCAGGGTCGCGTCGCGGACGTACATGTCGGCGTCGGGATCCCAGCCGGCCGAGTACCACTCCGCGATCCCCTCGGCGAACCAGAGCGGGATGCTGAACAACGGCAGATGGGCCGGCGATTTCTTGAGACTGCCGAAGGCCGCGTCGAACATGAACATGTGCACCAGTTCATGCCGGATGACATGGACGAACTCGGAGTGGGAGCCGTTGTAGGGCAGGACCATGCGGTTGCGCAGCGGCTCGCTGAAGCCGCCGGTGCCCTCCCCGATCAGGTAGTCCGAGATGTTGGTCTGGGCGAAGTCGGCGTGGGAGGCGTAGAGGATGAACGGCACCCGGGTCTGCAGCTCGTGGTCGAGGCGGTCGGCGTATTCGCGGTAGGCGCGCTCGGCGATGATGCTGGCCCGGACCGCGAGTTCCTCGGCGCCCTGGTAGTGGTGGATCCGGAAATGGGGGGTCGTCAGGACCTTCCACTGCAGGTCCCGCGTCTGCACCTTGTTGCGTCCGAACGACTGGGCGTGCGCCACCGCCCCCGCGGCCAGGATCACGACCGCGAACGCGAGCATCACTCCGGCCCGGAGCCGGAGGCGGCGTCGCGGACGTTCCCGGCTGTCGGTGCGCACCTCGAACCTCCTAGTACTCGAAGCGATACTTCATATCGACGCTGTAGTTCGTGTTGCCCAGGTATTCCTCCTGCCGCTGGGTGATCTCGGACTGCAGCAGCAAGTGGTCGGATATCTGGTACTCGATCAGGAAGTCGCGATCGGGATCGGAGATGGCCTGGGCGTATTTGATGTACAGGTCGCGCCCGATGTACTTGCCCACTCCGATCAGCGTCTGGGTCGTGCCGTCGACCTTCTCCCGCCCGCTCTCGATGTCGAAGGTGTCGACCATGTCGAGTTCCTGGGCTATCTCACGTTCGAGAAGATTGAAGCCCGCCGCAACCGAAGCGGTCTGCAGGCCGGTCGTGGTCTGCGTGTCGGTGGCGTAGGGAGACAGCCCGAGCAGCATCCGCTCGATGTTGGAGCGGGCGTAGCCGCTCTCGGAACGGAAATCGACCAGCGGCCGGTCGGCGGTGCCGGTGACGTCCACGTAGATGCGTTCGAGACGCCGGATGCCGCCGTCGTAGGAAGGCAGCCGCACCTGGGTCTCGGCGGTCATCTCGATACGGGGGATCACGCCGACCTCGCTGCTGAAATCGAGCCGGCCCTGGGTCACCTTGAAATCGTTGTTGAAGACCGGCATCCGGCCGGCGTCGACCTGCATCGATCCCCTCAGATACAGACCCTCGAGATCGCGCACCAGGCGCACGTCGCCACCGAGATACAGTTCCATGGCGCGGTTGACGATGCGGACGGAGCGGGGCGGAGCGTGCAGGTCCAGGTCGGCCAGCCAGTCCGGAGCCACCGTCCCGAGGCGGGGGTCGCTGACGCCCTGCTTCTCGGAGAAATCCCCGGTATAACGGGCTTCGATGACATCGAGGTTGCCGGTGAACCGGGGCACGATCAGGCTTTCGGGGCCCACCTTCACGCCCTCCAGGCGCAGGTTGGGCGAGCGCACCAGGACCCGCAGATCCGGAATCGACGCGACCAGGAACCGGTCCGCCGCCAGATCGATGGCGAATCCGGAAAGGACCAGTCCGTTGAAGGTCACGGTCCCGTCGCCCCTGAACATGCCTCGCTGGCCCTCGCGACCATCGATGCGGCTGACGTTCAGGACGTCTCCCGCGAATTCGCCGTCGATGTCCACGTCGTGATAGATCTCGCCCAACCCCCGCAGCACGCAGGAGCCGTCGCGCACCGACACCCGCCCCGAATAGAGAGGATGGGACGCGGGACCCGAGATGACCAGATCCAGCCCGCCGGTCCCGCCGGTCTCGATGAAGGCGTTGGTCATCCGCGACAGGTCGGTGATGTCGGATTCGTCGGGGATGGTGAACCGCATATACAGGGGGCCGTCCGGCGGCGACACCGGCTCGGTCAGGAAATCCAGATCGAGGGGCACTTCGAGACGGCCGGTGAGCGGGGTGGCTCCCTTGTTCCCCGTCAGAGCCGACAGCATCAACAGGCCGTCGCCATAGGCCACCCGGCCGGCCAGACGGTCCAGATGCGCCCAGTGGATATTGAACGGAGCGCTGTCGACGTCGCCGTAGATCTCGGGGGATTCCGTGGTTCCGGTCACCCGCAGGCTGCCGTCGAATCCGCCGGCTATCCGGTCCAGGGCGGGGATGTCGAACTGATCCACGAACGCCCAGTCGCAGCCGTCGAGCACGAGAGCCAGATCGAGGTCCGCCCCCCGCCAGAATTCCGTGACCGGAACATCGGGATGGCCGATGGTCCCCTTGGCCGAGACATGGCCGTGATTGCTCGCAAGGTCCAGGTTCCGGACGGTGAAGGCGCCGCCGCGATAGACGGCCGCCATGCTCAGGGAATCGACCCGGGCCAGGGGGAAATCGCTGTCGAGCAGGACGATCTGCGCGTCGATCTCGGGATCGTCGGGGGATCCGGCGAAGACCAGGTCGGCTGTCACCCTGCCGTTGAGGCCGGTCTCCCCGCTCAGGAACGGATTGATCATCGCGAGGTCGAAATCACGGCAACTGACGCCGCCTTCGAGCAACGCGGCCGGGCGGTCGGCGAGCAGTCCGCAGGAGAGCTCCCCCAGCTCCGAGCGCATCGTCACATCGTCGAGAGTCAGGACTCCGGGAGCGATGGAGATGCGCAGCGCATCGTCCAACGACCAGGAGTTGCCCTCCAACTGCAGGTCCAGTTCCGGCACGTAGCAGGTGGTCAGGGAATCGGCGAAAGTGGCCTGGCCCCGCAGCGAGACCTGGGTGTCGCCGCGGGCGGAGCGGAACGAATGCAGCCGCGCCACCTCGGACGTCACGACCCCGGCGGCGGTGAAATCGCCCAAGGGAACCCCCGCCACCATCAGGCCCGCGCCTTCGAGATCCAGCGACAGCTTGGCCTCGCCCAGGATGTCCTCGATCATCAGGTCTATCCGGCAGGTGTCGGCGCGGATCGTTTCCAGGCCGGCGTCCAGCAGATAGGCGTCGCCGGTGAAGGCGAAGTCCTCGCCGGAGCCGATCAGTTCCCCGCCGGCGGCCAGCCGGCCATCCAGTGCGGGCAGGTTCCACTGTTGCGGCAATTGCGAGAGATCGTCGGCCGCGATGGTGAGATCGCCGTTGAAACCGCCGCCCATGTCCTGGAAACCGGTCAGCAGGGCCTCGCCGGCCGGCAGCCGCAGCCCCAGCCGCCGGAAGAGCACGCCGTCGTCGTCGCTGGTGATGTCCACGAAACAGGTGTCGAACGGAACCTCGGCGATATAGCCGTCCGCGAGCCAGCCGCTGACCATGGTGTCGTTGGTCCGATCGCGTCGCCAGAGCTCCATCCAGCCGTAACCGTCGGTCGCCGGCAGGCCTTCGGACGGAACCAGGCCCGAAGAGATATCCACGTCGGAAACGTTGCCGGCCAGCTCGAACACCACGTCATGGGGATCGTCGAGATCGAAATAGCCGGTGCCGTCGAAGAGGGCGCCGTCGATCCGGCCCCGCATCCGGCGCCAGTCGAGAATTCCGGGCCGGAGATCGGCCAGACCGCTGAACCCGACCAGGCTATAGCCTTCCAGCTCCCCGTCGAAGAGGATGTCCATGGTCAGCGAATCGCCCCGGCTGATCAGATCGAGCTCCACGTCGCCCTGGGCGCTGAATCCCAGGTTCAGATCGATCGAATCCTCGATGTCGCTGACCCGGATGTTGCGGCCGCGGAAGCTGAGATCGAGACGGCCGTCATGATAACGATCGCCGTCGCATTGGATCATCGCTTCGTTCAGCTGCAGGTCGGCGTGGCTGATCCCGATCCGGTCGTCGTCGAGAAAGAATCTGCCGCTCAGGTCGCGGATCCGGCAGTCGCGGGTCTCCCAGAATATATCCGAGCTCTCGCTGACGACCGTGAGGGTCGAATCGGCCACCACCGAACCGCGCCAGTTGACTTCCGGCAGGCGTTGTTCGAGACGGCCGCGCGGGCCGGACACTTCGCATGACGAGCGGAAAACGGAGAGATCGTCGACCCGCAGTTGCGGCAGTTCGAAAGGACCGCCGACGTCGCCGGCTGCAGTGTCCCGCGGCGCCTTGCCCCGGCGGGCGTGGATCTCGGCGCCGCGCAGTTCGACCGCACGGAACCGCAGCGGGCTGGCGAGCAATTCGCGGGGCCGGTACTCGAGCACCAGGGTGTCCACCGCGACCAGGGCCACCGCGCCCCGCTCGCCGCGCAGGGTCAAGGCGACATCCATCAATTCCATCCGCCCCAGGATGTTGCCGCGGAAATCGCGCACGCGCAGGTCGCCGGCGCCGTCACGCAGGAAATGCCGGGTGACCAGCTTCGACAGTTCGGGCGCCAGCAGGCTGGGATGGGTCACAAGCCAGGCCGCTCCACCCAGCAGGATCAGCCAGGTCAGAGGAACAGCCCAACGTTGCAGACGATCCAGCACGATCTCTCCCCCTAGAAGGGATAACCCAGGGAAAAGTGATAGAGGACGCTGTCCTCGGTTTCGGTCTCCGACAACCGGGCCCGTTTCAGCGGGAACCCGACATCCAGGCGCACCGGTCCGATCGGCGTGTCGAGCCGCAGGCCGGTGCCCAGGCTATAACGGTAATCCCAGATCTTGGTGGCCTCGGGATCATCCGGTTCGCGGGGATGTGAACGCAGGCGGAACCCCCGCAGGCGGATGTCGTCGGCCCGCTCCCAGACGTTGCCGCCGTCCATGAAGAATACGCCGCCGAGACGCCATTTGCTCAGCAGGGGCAGCGGAAACCGCCACTCGACGTTCGACAGCATCAGGTAGTTGCCGCCGTGGGCCGGACGGTCGGGCAAGGGCACGTCGCTGGCCAACTGCAGCGAGTCGAGCAGGGCGGGATCGGTGTACTGGGGGCCGAGGCTGCGCTCCTCGTAACCGCGCACCGTCGAAACGCCGCCGGCGAAAAAACGCTCCTGGTAAGGCACGGCCTCGGCGCCGCGGTCGCTCGATTCTCCGTAGGCCCTGACCACGCCGACGCTGAACCGCGCCGCCAGCACTCCGCCGAGGAAGGTCTGCCGGTACATATGCCACGACGCCTGCCCCTTGACGAAGCTGTTGTCGCCGCCCAGGACTCCGCCGGCGGCTTCGAGCTGGGTGTTGAGGACCGAGCCCCCGTCGGGGCGCAGGATATCGTCACGCCGGTCGCGGGTCATCTCCCACAACAGCGAATGCGTGGATGAGATACCCAGATCCACCGCTTCGAAGGATTCGCGCAACGTCTGCTTGGCGTCCGGATGCAGCGACGGATCGGTGCGCTCGAAGATGAACGCCACCCTGTTGGCCACGTTCTCTCCGCCGGGAAAGACCGTCCCGACCGAAAAACCGAATGTCTTGAGGTTCAGGCCCGACTCGCCGCGGGTCTCCTTCTCGGCGAAGAGCCCGGTGTCGACCTTGAAACGGCCCAGCATCCGCGGCCGGGTGTAGAGAACTTCGTAGAGGTAGTTGAGTTCGGGATCCACGTCGCCGTCGCTCAGGCGCTGCACGTCCTCGTAGTTCAACGCCATCTTCGAGGACAGACGCAGACGGTGGCCGCGGCCGCCGAGATTATTGTGTCCCCAGGCGCCGAGCAGCCGGATCCGCTCGCGGGTGCCGGTGCCGAAACCGAGTTCGAAATAAGCCGGCTGGCGCTCGACCAGCTGCAGCATCAGGTCGGTCCGCCCGCCGACGGTGTCGATGTTGGCGGGAATCATGCCGACATCCCGGAACAATGCCGTCTCCAGCAGATTCCGCCGCGTCTGTTCGATGGCGCTCCAACTGAAGATGTCGCCCTCGGCCACGGTGAGCTCGCGCTGCACCAGATAGGCCCGAGTCCGGCGCAGTCCCTCGATCTGGATGCGATCGACCTCGTAGCGCAGCCCCGGCCTGATGTGATAGGCCAACGCCGCGTCCACCCGGCCCGGCTCGGCCGAAGGCGAGGTTATCAGCTCGGGCACGATCTCCACCCGCAGGTAGCCCTCGTCCCAGAACCGGGTGCGCAGGCGAAAGATGTCCGGCCCCAGGTCGTTCTTGTCCGCCGGCGCCGCGTCCGTTTCGAGATGGGTCAGCCCCTCGCGCAGCTTCGCGTCGGGCAGGATGGATTCAGCGCCGGGGAAAGACACCTGCTCCAGGAAAGTGCGCGGACCTTCGGCTATCGTGATGTGCAGCCGGTCGCCGAATCCCTGCGGGTCGGTCGCGATCGAATCGAGCTGGACCGCGACCTGGTGGAAGCCGCGCTGCCGGTAGAAGCGTTCGAGCAGACGCAGCTGGGTGTCGATCAGATCGGGCCGGTAGCGGGCGGTGCGGTCGCCGAGGCCGAAGAGCATCAAGGGATGGAAACGGCGCGGCTCGCGGATCTGGAGGATGGATTTGAGATCGCCGTCGGAATAGGTGAGGTTCCCGGACAGCTCGATCTTCTGCAGACGATGCTCATCGAGGCCGTAATCGAGTTCGCCGGCCGCCCGCGCGGCGCCCGTGGACGACAACGGCATAGCGACGGCCGGGGACAAAGGGGAGATATCGCTGAGAGCGGG
>CAZYDJ010000052.1:0-15454 GCA_964646035.1 uncultured Fibrobacteraceae bacterium
CTCTTCGCCGCCTTCCCGCACGTCTACGCCACCGCCTTTTCCGGTTTCTACCTGGCCTTCATCCTGCTGCTCTTCATGCTGATCTTCCGCGGCGTTTCCATCCACGTCCGGAGCCTGCGCCCCGGTCCGGCCTGGCGCGGCTTCTGGGACTGGGCCTTCTCGATATCCAGCGTCACGGCGTCGCTGCTGATCGGCGTGGCTCTGGGCAACATCGCCTGGGGCGTCCCCCTGGAGGCCAACTTCCGCTACCAGGGCAATCTGCTGCAGCAGATCCACCCCTACGCCCTGCTGGTCGGCGTGACCGTCGTCGCCCTGTTCATGATGCACGGCGCGATCTATCTGGTGATGAAGACCGAAGGCCCGCTGAACGAACGGGTGCGCGGCTGGGTCCGGCCGGCGATCATCTTCTTCATCGTCACCTATGTCCTGACCACCTTCGCCACCCTGCTCTACCTGCCGCAGATGGCCGAACCGTTCCGGCTCAACCCCGCGCTCTTCCTGGTGCCGGTCGCCAGCGTGCTCGCGATCGCCAACATCCCGCGCGAGATCTATCGCGGCAGGCCGTTCTTCGCCTTCCTGTCGTCGAGCGCGGCCATCGTCTCGCTGTTGGCCCTCTTCGCCATCGGGATGTTCCCGGAGCTGATCCATTCGCGGCCCGACGCGGCCAACGGCATGACCGCATTCAACGCGTCCAGTTCGTTCAAGACCCTGAAGGTGATGCTGATCATGGCCGTAATCGGGATGCCGATGGTGTTGAGCTACACCTTCCACATCTACCGCATCTTCCGCGGCCGGGTGAAGCTGGACTCGATGTCCTACTGATTTCGCGAGGGGAAGCCCAATCGTCCCGGAAGCCGTCCGGCTGCCGGGATGTCATTCATGCTCATGATCTTCGCCGCCGGCAGCGTCCCTGCCCCCGCGGCAACCAGCCGGACTGAACCCTCTTTCTTGGCGAGGCGGGTCTGGTCTCCAACCGCTTCCTGGTGTAGACTGGAAGCGGAACCTGAAGTTTACGACCGCCCCTTCCCACCCATGAAAAAAGAATAGCATGCCCGAAACATCTTCCGGCGTCCTGGAGACCCTCAAGAACGGCAACGGATATCTCCGTTCGCCGGCCCGATCATTCCGCCCCGATCCCGGAGACGTTTTCGTCTCCCGCCAGTTGATCGACCGCTTCGGCCTGGTGGCCGGCGCCCTGGTGACCGGACCGGCCGCTCCCGGCAAACAGGGATCCAAGCTGCTGAACGTCGAGACCATCTGCGGTCTGGAGCCCGCGGCTTTCCGGGGACGGACCCCGTTCAAGGACCTGCCTGCGATCAACCCGGACCGTCGCTTCCGGCTCGGCGACGGCGGCGATCCGTCGATGCGCCTGGTCGAACTCTTCGCGCCCATCGGCCGCGGCACCCGCGGGCTCATCGTTTCACCGCCGAAAGCCGGCAAAACCCAATTGCTCGAGGAGATCGCCCGCGGAATCCACGCCGACTCGCCCGAGACCCGCGTCGTGGTGCTGCTGATCGACGAGCGCCCCGAGGAAGTGACGTATTTCCGTCGCCGCGTGCCGGCCGAAGTACTGGCCAGCAGCAGCGACCAATCCCTGGAGGACCACGTCAGACTGGCCAACCTCTGTCTGGCTCTGGTCCGCTGCGAACTGGAATGCGGCCACGACGTGGTGGTGCTGGTCGACAGCATCACGCGCATGGGCCGGGCCTTCAACGCCCATGGAGCCGGCTCGGGCCGCACCATGACCGGCGGACTGGATTCCCGGGCGCTGGAGATCCCGCGCCGCTTCTTCGGCATGGCCCGCAACGTCGAGAACGGAGGGTCGGCGACGGTGCTCGCCACGGCCCTGATCGATACCGGCTCACGCATGGACGGCTTGATCTTCGAGGAGTTCAAGGGCACCGGAAACTGCGAGATAATCCTGGATCGGTCGCTGGCCGAAGCCAGGGTCTTCCCGGCCATCGACCTGCTGGCTTCCGGCACCCGTCGCGACGATCTGCTTTACGCCCCGGAAGAACTCGACGCCATCAACAAGCTGCGCCGCCGCGGCCAGGAAATGACACCGCGCCAGGCCATAGAAGGCCTGCTCAAGCTGCTGGAGGAAAGGCCCACCAACGCGGAGCTATTGCAGAGCCTGGTTTGAAAAACGAAATCCGTCGCCCCGGACGGGGCTGTCCGCGTGTTTCCGATAATATTCCTTCGCCTACACCCCAGCCGCTAAGTGTATATTATACAACATCAAATGGAGATTTCAGGCCCTTGGCGCATTATCGCTTGGTTTTTTTATCCATAATCAGGTTGTATTTCCTCCACAAACCTTTATCTTGTTCCTGGCTGGAAACCATTCCAGCTTTTTAATTGGGGAGCCGTCGATTAGTGCCAGTTTTCGGAAATGACGACGAGTCCCAGCTTTTTAAGGAAGTGTGCACTTGAAGAAGATCTATGTGGGCAACCTCAGCTTCAACATGTCCGACCAGGACCTGAACGCCTTGTTCGCCGAGCACGGCGCGGTCACATCGGCCAACATCGTCACCGATCGCGAGACCGGCCGCTCCCGTGGCTTCGGCTTCGTCGAGATGGAAGACGATAGTGCAGCCGCCAAGGCCATCGGAGCGATCAATGGTCGCGACGTCGATGGTCGGTCGCTGAACGTGAATGAAGCACGCCCGCGCGAGCCGCGTGGCGGCTCGAGATGGTAGGATCTTCAGCTGGGTCTTTTTGATCTGGTGATTTCCTATAATCAGCAGCCCTGGTTCTCCTCGGAGAACCAGGGCTGTTTTTTATGTCCTGCAATGCCGGCGGATTCATTCGGCCATGGCCACCGACACGAGCCGCAAGATCCCGCATGCGGGCAACCCGGCGAATGCTACTTCACCAGGGCCATCCTTCTCGTCTCCGAGTAACGACCCGCATCCAGCCGATAGAAGTAGACGCCGGCCGGAACAACTCGTCCCGTTTCATCGCGGCCGTTCCAGACGACTTCGTGGCGCCCGGCGCCTGTGGATTGCGCGGAAATCAGCTTCCTGACCAGCTTGCCGGCCACGTCATAGACATTCAAATCGACGTTCACCTGATCCGGCAGATCGTAGCTGATCGTAGTCGCCGGATTGAACGGGTTCGGATAACAGGGATACAATGCGTAGCCTGCAAGCGGCAGATCAGGCAGGACCGCTGTGGTCGGCGCCTGGATCTCGAAGAAATTGACGTTGAAGCCGGCCGTTTCCGACACGAACCTCATTACCTGGATCCCCGATTCGAGCGTCGCCGGCGCGCTGACGGTCGTCCAGGTCTGCCAGCCGGTCGTGACCGGTACGTCGACATCGCCGGTCTTGTCTTCGCCGGCGAATTCGATACGGAACGTGCCGCCTTCGCTGAGCGACGACACCCGGATATCGATCGTGTATTGACCGGCCGCGGGAACAGCCACCGTGTATTCCAGCCACTCGCCCGGTTCGATCCAACCGACACCGTATCCGCCGCCGGCATCGGAACAGGCCTCGATGTCGACGTTTTCCTCGGTGCGATATTGCGAACCGTTGTTGCCGGAGTCCGAATCGTAGTAAGCGACGCCTTCGCCGCCGATGTCGAAATCCTCAGCTTCGATCTTCGCCGGCAGGACATACGTGCTGCCGAGATAGGCGGTCTGACCGCAGCCGGCGCCCACGGTAATGTCGACGACATCCGTGCCCACGCCGCCGAGATCGTCGATCGCCCTTGCCGTTATTTCATAACAGCCGTCGGCGACCGATCCCCAGATGTAGGAATAGGGTGATGTCGTGTCCTCGCCGAGATATGTCGCGCCGTTATAGAACTCGACCCTCACCACGGATCCGTCGGCATCGGCGGCGGTCGCGACGATGAAGATGTCGCCGGCGGGAGGATTGCCGCCGGCGGCGGGCTCGACCAGCTCGACCGTCGGGGCGATGTTCACGATGTCCTGGTAGACCCTGACGTAGTCGATGATGTACTGCTGGGGAAAATCAGCCGTGATGCAGCTGGAGCTCGTGCAGCCGGTGTATTCGCCGCCGACCGCGGCGTTCAGGATGATGTAGAAGTCCTGGTCGAAGGGTGCGCGCGGGTTGTCGGGTGCGGAGTCGCTATACCACTGCGAGCTGACTTTGGTCGAAAAGAGCACGTCGTCCACATACCAGCGGATGACGTCGGGCTCCCATTCGACTGCGTAGACGTGGAAATCGTCGGCGAAGCTCGTTCCACCCAGCGAATACGAGGCGCTGGAATAAGTATTGTTCGGCCAGCTGCCTCCGAAGTGGATGGCTCCGCCGACCGAAGTCGTGCTGTTAGCCGACTCCATGATATCCAGCTCGCCGCTCGCCGCCCAGCCGCCGTAGACATCGTCCTGCGGCATCATCCAGAAAGCGGGCCACATCCCGCCGCCGGTGGGTATCTTGGCCCTCATCTCGATCCTGCCGTAGAGGAAGGTCTGCTTGCCCCGGGTGGTGACCTTGCCGGACGTATAGCTGGAGCCGCCGTATGATTCCTCGAGGGCGGTAAGGACCAGGTTCCCGCCGGAAACACTGATATTCTCCGCCCTGTAATATTCGAGTTCGTTATTGCCCCAGCCGCAGAGATAAGGGCATCCGTTGCCGATGTCCGGCGTCCAGTTATCCGAGTCCAGGCTGGTGCCGCTGAACTCGTCCGACCAAACCAACGAATAGGTTGCGAAGGCGGGACTGATGCAGAGGGTGGTCAAGAGGACCACAAAGGCGATATTCCTGATCGATGTGCCCATTGGTTTCTTCGCCACCCGACAGTCCTCCTGGATGTGCCTCGAATGCAGACGAATACTACGGCGGACAACAAGACGAATCGCGAAGATCCCCTTTTCCGCCCTCTCCCCACAGATCATTTGCGAAAAGTTCCTGCTGCGGCCATGCCGGCCAAGTCGCGTCGCAGACTCCAATTCCATGAAGTATGCAACTCCTTATAAGATACACTAAGTTCGGTTACCGAATCAAGTTGAAAATCGAATCTTCAAAAAATGTACCATTAATTCAATTCGCCTATTCAGGAGAAATGCCGGCGCAGCCTGCAACGGCCTTGGCGGGGAAGTATATTATTACATCAACGCCATCGACAACTACGGTGGAAATGGAGCCGATGATAACTTGACCCCGCATCGAGCACTGATGATCCTGAGCTTTGCGACATGATGACCGGCCAGGTCGACCGGCTGGAACATGGAATGCGGGAGGCAACGGAGCCTCCGACGGCCCGGTTCGACGGCTTTTCTGGATTGATTCGTCAACAGCTTGGTCGACACCGGCCAACGCGGAAGGAATTGTCATGAATCTGCGATCCCGATCCGCGGGATTACTCTTGATCACATCGGCGCTGATCTGGCTCCTCCCGGGGACCGGCCGATCCGCGATGGCCGCACCGGCGCCGGCCGGCGAATCCGATGCGCCTGCGGGGATCGTCGAACCGGACGCCGCGGAATCACCGGCACCGGTCAACGACCTGAGCTTCGCCAAAGCCGTGCATCTCCTCAAGACCAGCAACCGTCAACTGATGGCGGCCGAAGATCACGAGAATTCACGCAGCCATGAGCGTGCCGCGGCCAGAGGGCTGCGTCTGCCGGCGATCCAATTGAATGCCCGCGCCACCCGGCTGGACGAACCGATCGTCATCGATCTCGACCCCATCCGGTCGGCCATGTTGGCGCTGCATCCGACCGTACCTTCGGCAGCGGTTCCTCCGTTCTTTTCCCAGGTCCAGGACGATCAGTTCTTCAACGCCGGTCTCGATATGACCTGGCCCCTGTTCACCGGCGGAGCGATCTCGGCGGCGAACAGCGCGGCCGACGCCCGCCTCAGCGATGCTCGAGAGCAAACGCGTTCCGTCGAGCAGTCGCTGCAAGCCGTTCTGGTCGATCGTTATTTCGGCCTCTGCCTAGCGGAGCAGGCCCGAAAAATTCGTCAACAGGTTCTGGCCGGGATGGATCAGCACCTCGATCAGGCGATCCGGCTCGAGGCGGAAGGGATGATCTCCCGGGCCGAGCGACTGCACGCCGCGGTTTCCCGGGCCGAGGCCTCCCGCGAACTTCAAGCCGCCGAACAGGATGTCCTCTTGGCCCAGGCCGCCCTGCGCACTTTGCTGCATCAGGATATAGACCAGCGACCGAGTTCCATGCTCTTCGTCTCCCACGACCTGCCGGCGCTCGAGGTTCTGCAGCGGGATGCGATCGCAGCCAACCCCGATCTGCTGCGGCTCGAAGCCCAGCAGAAGCTCGCCCGGTCAGCCCTGTCGTTCGAGCGTGCGGACTATCTGCCGGATGTGGCCATCTTCGCCAGATACGAATTGTATCCCGACGATTTGACCGTTCTCGATCCCCGGTGGGCCGCTGGAGTCGGCCTCGAGTTCAACGTCTTCGACGGATTCGCCCGCACGCATCGCGTGAAGGCGGCGCGCGCCACGGTGAGCATGGTCGACCACATCAGCCAAAGCGCACGGAACGATATCACCCTGCTGGTCGAGCACTACTACCGACGGGTCGTCAAGGCGCGGGAGCAGTTCGACACCCTCGACTCGACCCTCGAACTCGCCCAGGAGAACCTGCGGGTGCGGACGCGGGCCTTCGCGGAAGGCATCGCAACCTCTCTCGACGTCGTCGACGCCGTCAACATGCTTTCCGGCGTCGAGTTGGCCCGGCTGGCCGCGGCCCACGACTTCGTGACCTCGCTCGCCGAACTGCTGGCGGCCACGGGCAACGCCCATAGTTTCTCAGACTATCTGCAAAAAGCCGATGTGGAGGTGGCTTCGTGAACTTCCGACATAAACGCCTGATTCGCACCGCCGCGATCTTGGCGATCATCATCGTTGTCATTGTCTTTGGCTGGATCGCAGTGAAGCCGACCCCGGATCTCGTCCAGGGCGAATTCGAGTCGACGGAGATCCGCGTGGCGGGAAAGATCCCGGCCCGGATCGAGAAGATACATGTTCGCGAAGGCGACACGGTCCGCCGCGGTGATCTGCTGGTGAGCCTGTCCAGCCCGGAGATCGAAGCCAAACTCGATCAGGCCGAAGCCGCACACGCTGCAGCTACGGCTCAGCGCGAAAAGGCGGACAGCGGAGCCAGGGAGGAAGAGATTCGAGGGGCCCGGAACCTGTGGCTGCGGGCCAAGCACGCTGCCGATCTCGCCGATACCACAGCCGGCAGGGTTCAGCGGCTGTATCGGGACGGAGTCGTCCCCGAGCAGCGTCGGGACGAAGCAGAGACCAATCGCCTGGCGGCAATGGAAGCCGCCAACGCAGCCCGAGCGTCCTACGACCTCGCGCTCAGCGGCGCCCGCAGCGAGGATCGCCGCTCGGCCGCGGCCATCGAGAGCCAGGCGGCCGGAGCCGTTTCCGAGGTCCAGGCCTATCTCGACGAAACCCGCCTGATCGCCCCGATCGACGGCGAGGTGAGCGTGGTCGTCGCCGAAAACGGAGAACTCGCGGCGGCCGGATTCCCGATCCTGACGATCCTCGACCTCCAGGACACCTGGGTCAGCTTCAATCTGCGCGAGGACAGGTTGGGAGCCATCCGCATGGGCCGCCGCTTCCATGCCCGCGTGCCGGCGCTCGGCGACCAGAGCGTGGAACTCGAAGTGAGCTTCATCGCCGCCCAGGGCGACTTCGCGACCTGGCGGGCAACCAGCGCCGCCGGTGGATTCGACCTGAAGACCTTCGAGGTCCGGGCGCGCCCGATAGCTCCGGTTGAAGGTCTGCGGCCGGGAATGAGCGCAATCGTGGACTGGGGCATGCTGTCCCATGACTGAACAGACGGAGTCCTTCATGACCGGGCGCCCGGGATTGATGTGCGCGGCCAGCAGGGAACTGCAGCGGATCAGGAGCCGCCCGCTCTATCCGATGCTGCTGTTCGTGCTGCCGCTCATCTCTTTCGCCCTGCTCTGGACCATCTTTTCGGCCGGGACAGCGCACGACCTGCCGATCGCCGTGATCGACCAGGACGGAACACCGCTATCACGCCGTTTGGTGCGAATGCTCGACGCGGCCCCCTCGATCGCCGTCTCCCGGCAAGTCGGCAGCGGGCATGCCGCCGAGCAATTGATGCTCTCCGGAGACATCTACGGAGCCGTGCTCATCCCGAAGGACCTGGAGCGCGACGTGTACCGCGGAACTCCGGCCGTCGTGACCATCTATCGCAACTCGCAGTTCATGTTGCCGTCCGGCATCATCCGCCGCGACGCCCTGGCAGCGGTCGGCACGCTCTCGGCCGGCATCGAGATCAGCCAGCGGGAAGCCCGCGGCGAACCATCCAGCCTGGCCGGGGAGCGGTACGAACCCATCCATACCGACAGCCATCCCCTGTTCAATCCGTGGCTGAACTACATCTATTTCCTGGTCAGCTCGCTGCTGCCCACGATGCTGCAGATCTTCATCATCGTGACCTCCGTGCACGCCGTCGGCGTCGAGCTCAAGGACGGCACCAGCGGTCAGTGGCTCGACTCCGCGGGCGGTAGCGTGATACGGGCGGTCGCCGGCAAGATGTTGCCGTACGCCGTCTCCTACTCCGTGCTTTCGATATTCATGCTCGCCCTGATCCTGGAGTTCATGGGGGTGCCCCTCCATGGCGACCTGCCCACCCTGATCGTCGGTACGCTGCTGTTCGTCTTCGCCTGCCAGGGACTCGGCGTGGTGTTGACGGCCTGTTTCGCCAACCTGCGTCTCGCCACCAGTTCGGCCGCGTTCATGGCCTCGCCCGCGTTCGCTTTCGCCGGCCTCACGTTCCCGACTTCGGCCATGCCGCCTTTCGCCACCGCGTGGTCGATGTTGCTGCCCCTTACCCACTACCTGCGCCTGCTCGTCGAGCAGATGATGCACGGCGCTCCGGTGTCCGCCTCGTTGCCCGAGTTGTTCCTGCTGGCCGGATTCGCCGTCATGTTGCCCCTTCTGGCCCAACCGCGACTGGCGCGCGTGTTGAACGACGAACGCTACTGGGGGAAACCATGAGATCCGTACTCACGGTCTGCGTTCGTGAATGGCGGCGCATCCTCGCCGACTCCGGCGCCCTGGTGCTGCTGATCGTGGCGGCCGGGCTGTATGGCCTGTTCTATCCTCAACCATACCTTCCGGAAGTGCTCGTGGAGGTCCCGACCGTCGTGGTGGACCATGACGGCACGCCATTGTCGCGACGGCTGGCCCGCATGGCTGACGCCAGCCAGTTGGTGGATGTGACGGCCCGCACGACGAATCGCATCGAGGCCGAAGAAATGGTGCGGCGGGGAGAAGCGGGGGCCGTGTTCGAGATTCCAAAGGATTTCGAGCGTGACGTGCTGCGCGGCGAGTCGGTCACCGTCTCCTGCTTCACCGACGCAGCGTATTTCCTGATCTACCGGCAGGCTGCGTCCGGTATCCTGGCCGCCGTGGGAACCATGTCCGCCGGCATCGAGATCCAGAGGCTGGAAGCCGCCGGGATGACGCCGGATCAGGCTCGCGACTCCCGCGCCCCGGTGTTGGCGGCGGATCGCCCCCTTTACAATCCCGCCGAAGGCTACGCCAGTTATATCGTTCCTGGCGTGCTCGTGCTGATCCTCCAACAGACCTTGTTGATCGGCATCGGCCTGTTGGCCGGGACGGCCCGCGAGGATGGCGAGGGGCCGGCGACCGAAGGGTCCTTCACAACCATGATTGGCCGCGTCCTGGCCTATTTCATGATCTACTTCATACACGCAGTCTTCTACTTCATCGTGGTGTTCCGCCTCTTCAACCTGCCCTACCGCGGTGAACTGGGCACCACCTTCGCCTTCACGATCCCGTTCCTGCTGTCCGCGATCTGCCTCGCGTTCATCATCTCCAACCTGTTCCGACACCGGGAGACCGCCCTGCAGGTGCTGCTTTTCACCTCGTTGCCGGCTGTCTTCCTCTCGGGGTTCGCATGGCCGATCGAGATGGTGCCGCGATGGCTGGCAACTCTGGCCCTGCTGCTTCCGAGCACGGCGGGCACCGACGGTTTTCTGCATATCAACCAGATGGGCGCGACCCTGGACCAGGTCGCTTATGAGTGGCGCATCCTGTGGGGGTTGGCCGGAGTCTATTTCCTGATAGCCTGGTGGATCCATGGCTGGAGGACGAACAAGCTGCGGACATCCTCTACCAGTATTTCTCCGCGTGGATCTGGCCCGGAACCTTGGCGGTATGCTCGATGAACCCGTCCCGGCCCAGGCGGTCGATCATCCCCTCGATCATGCCGGGATTGCCGCAAAGCAGGACGTGGGTGTTTTCCGCAGTGGACTTCGTTCCCAGGGCCTGCTCGACCAGTCCCCGATCCCACAGATCCTGCACGTATCCGGTCTGGCCCTTCCATTCGATGATCTCGTCCGCGGGGCGGCTGATGATCGGGATGTAATGGAAGTTGGGATTGAACCGCTGCATGGCGATCAGCTCGCCGCGGTAGCCCAGATCCCAGCTGTGACGAGCGCCCAGCAGAACCACCGTATGCGCATCCGGACGCACGTCGATTTCTCCGCGCAGCATGCTCATGTAGGGAGCCAGGCCGGTGCCGGTGCCCACCAGGACCAGATGGCTGTCCTCGGGAACCTGCGACAGCGTGAACATGCCGCTGATCTTCTTGCCCAGGAAAAGCCGGTCGCCCGGTTTCAGGGCGAACAACCGCGGAGTCAGAGCTCCCGACTGCACCAGGGTGATGTAGAACTCGAGATGGTCGGTCTCGTCCGGAGAAGAGGCGATGCTGTAGGCCCGCCGGATCATCTTATCCGAATCCTGCCCTGCGGTTTCCGGATCGGAAAGTTGTGACCGCGGCGCCGACCCGGGCAATCCCAGCACGGCGAACTGGCCCGACCGCCATTCGGGAAGCTGCCAGCCGTCGGGAGCTACGCGCAGGATGATCAGTCCGGAAGCGACTTCGGTGCGATCCACTACTACGGCATTCAGTTCCGCGGGCATCGGTTCCCTCCCCGGGATCGGCGTATAAATACGGTGCGGCCGCCTTCGCAGCGGCGACCGGGATCAAGGTGAGAATATACAACGGTTTTATTTCTTCGCAGCGCCGGCCGTGACCGGTACGGATTAAAAGGCAGGAACATGGTGGACGGAATAATCAGGAGGGACGGGCAACTGCTCCGAATTCGCCGCGCACCGATACTTGTGCGCGATAAATCCCTGGACCACCCCCAGATCCAGGTAATAGTCCTGGACTCCGGTCGGCAGCTTGCTGAAATCCTCGACCACTTTGCGGCAGCCCGGGGCTCCGCAGAGACAGGGCATCGTCCAGAAGTTCTCGGCCATGGTCGTCGAATAGTCGAAGCAGATTTCGTCGCCCGGCATGATCAGACGGATGGCCACCAGTTTCCGGTTGCCGCGGATACCGGCGTTGGGACAGCAGGAGTGGTTGGCGAACACGCCGGGAGCCTCGAGCAGGATGTAGGTCCGCCATCCGGTCTGCAGCAGATTCGCTCCGGATGCGGTCAGATGAATGGGATCTTCCCGGCCATATCGACGCCCTCTCAGGTTCAGGATCAGTTCGCCGGGCATGAAGATCCGCCCGGCGAACAATCCCCTGCCGATGCTGCAGTTATCGACTCTCAGGTATTCGCCCATCATGATCCTCCCGGAAGCGGATCAGGAAACGGTTTTCTTCTCGAATAAGCGGTTCAGGCGCATCCCTCTGCGACTGCGCCATTGGCCGCGATGCCAGGCGTCGCTGACCAGCAACGGCACAGCCACGGTGGCCTCGCTGTAGACCATCTGCTCGTAGACCATATCCACCTTGCCCCAGGAACAGGCTTCGAGCAGCGTCGACCCCGACAGGGCGCCGTCCCGTTCGTCGGCGACGGTGACCTGCACCGCGTATTTGTGCATCGGCTGTTCATCACCCAGGATCTCCGTGGCCACGACCACGTCCTGGGTGAAGTTCTTGGGGACTCCGCCGCCGAGCATGAAAATCCCGGTTTCGCCCACTTCGATCTTGATGCGCGTCAGTTCGCTGAAGTCGGCCACCGAATCGATGGTCAGGTGGTCTTGCCGGTTCCACTGGTGGTGGACCAGTCCGAAGCCGGCCGAGCAGTCGCTGAACGCCGGGCAGAAGATGGGAACATCCTTGCGATAGGCCGAGTGGACGATCGAGTGGTCCGCCTTGACGCCGTTCTTGTCCAGCCAGGCGCCCATCGCCCGGATGAACTCGCGCGACGAGTAGGCGCGCGGCGGCAGGGAACCCGCGATTTCAGCTATCGTCATGTCGCAGACACGCAGCTCGTCCTCGTCGATGAACGTGTCGTAGATCCGATCGATGCCCAATTCGCGGAGCAGATTGTCGTCCACCCGGGGTGAGCCCTTGTAGTGGCGGAAGCCCAGGGCTTCGAAAAAATCCTGGTCGACGATATTGGCGCCGGTGGAAACGATCGCATCGACCATGTCGTTGTCGATCATCAGCGCGATCGCGTCCTTGAGCCCGGCCGAGCATAGAGAACCGGCCAGGGTCAGAATCACCCCGCAACCGGTGTCGGCCAGCATGCGGTTCAAGATGTCCGCGGCCGAAGCGATGTTGCGGGCCTGGAACGCCATCTCGGCATAGGAACCGATCAAGGGGCGGGCGTCGAAAACGGTCACATCGACATGCCGCACGACATCCTTCAGGAAGTCACTCTTCTTCACCGTAAAGCTCCTTATGCGGGACGGCCGAGATAGGCCATGAACTGGTAGACGAGGCGGGACGCCAAGAAATCAGGGGCCTTGTTGTACTCGTTGGGCAGCAGTTCCACGACGTCGAACCCGACAACGTTGCGGGCGCGACAGACGAAGTCCAACAGTCGCGTGATCTGGCGGTAGCGCAGCCCGCCGGGCTCGGGCGTGCCTGTAGAGGGCATCTCCGAAGGGTCGATCACATCCAGATCGATGGTTACGTAAACCGGGTCGCCGAGCTTGTCCACGACGGCGGAAATCCAATTTCCGGAATCGTCCAGATCATGGGCGAAGAACATGCGGTCCGGGCGGTGGCATTGCATTTCGGCCGCGTCCATGCTGCGGATGCCCACCTGGACGATGTCGCAGACCTCCGCCGCACGAGCCATGACACAGGCATGGTTGCAGGCCGATCCCTCGTAGCTGTCCCGCGAGTCGGCGTGGGCGTCGAGCTGCAACACCGTCAATCCGGGATGCGCCTCCGCCTGGGCCCGGATCAAGCCGATGCTGACCGAGTGCTCGCCACCGATCCCGACAACGACTTTACCGTCGGAGATCAGGCCGCTCGCCGCCCGGCGAACCGCGGCGACCATCGCCTCCGGAGAAGCGCATTCCTCCACGGCGGACATCGTGACGATTCCCTGCCGCCATGGTTCGCTGCGTGTCTCGATGTCGAAGAGCTCCATGTTGGCCGATGCGGCAAGCATTGCCGCCGGCCCCCGGTCGGCACCCTTCAACCATGTGGAAGTCCCGTCATACGGTATCGGCAGCACGGCGAACCGCGCCCCGGCGTAGTCACAGGAAGTCTCCAGGCCCCCGAAAGCGCCCGGAGTCCCGTGCAGGGGCCAACTCATTCATCGCTTTCCGCGAAATCCTGGTCCCCGTAGTCCTGTTCGCCGTATTCATCTTCCCCGAAGTCTTCGTCAAGGTCATCGAGAACTGCTAGTTCTTCATCGTCGAAATCGTCGATGCCTTCGAAATCGTCGTCGCCCATGTCCACTAATTCCTTGTCGAAAGCCGTTTTGCCTGAAAGCATGCGTTGCTTGTCGAATTTCGTCCGTTCCGTCCGGACTCGCTTGATCTTGCCTCCGGCCCGTCTACGGGACCTGGGCTTCGATTCCTCGGCATTGTCGCCGGGAAGCCCTGAGTTCGTGTATTTCATCGGAGCCTCCCCCAATGGAAATCCCTCTCGGGAAACCAGTCCGGATGCGCCACCGGGACAATATCCTTCATCGCAGCGGGACCGGAACCGAATTGAATCGAGAAACCATGCGCAAATTCGCCTGCTCGATTCCGAGCGTATTGCTCAGAATTTGCCAGACCTCCATGGGGTCGGTGCAACCGCAGGTGAAGATGTCGATGGCCATGAGTCCGAGATCGGCGTAGGTATGCACCGAGCAATGGCTTTCGTCCAACATGACGATAGCAGTGCACCCCGCCGGTGAATCGTTGCCGAACTGGTATCGGATCTGTGAAATTACAGTCGACCCGGCAGTCGTGGCTGCCTGGGCCATGGACTCCAACAGAAGTTTGTCGTTGACGCACAGATCACGGGATACCCCACTGCAGTCAACTAAAAGGTGTTGTCCCTTGTGCAACGCATAAGCCCCCCAGATTAGAAATGAAACGTTGTATGGCCGCCTTACGCTTCTGTACCGGGGGGTTCAGGGCTTGGGGACGGCAGGAATACGCTGCGGGAATGCCGCAGGTACAAAAGAAACGTTAACTGTATTTATTTTTGACCGTCAACCACAAAATATCAAAGTTGATCAGCGACAACCGAAAATGTCGTATCTGATTATTTTACAGTATTCTAAAACAGCAATAACCCAGGGATTTCCTGCGCGTGTCGAAATCGGCAACCCTATTGGAGGGTAGATCAGCATGGTCTGGACTTTGCCGCAGACCTGAGTCTTGATCCTCCGGGTGAAGTCCTCCCGTTGCTCGAAGAGTCCCCTTCGAATCGATGATCCCGCCCACCCGGCGATACCGCGGGGCGGGCAGGATCATGCGAAAACGGAACACTATTCTCCTCTGACCAGACGGACGAAATTGTAGATCCGGTTTGAAAGGTCGACACGACAGGTGCTGTTCGGAAACTGGCGGAATTTCATTGCCTGCCGCCGCCTCGGATGAGCCGATTTGATCACAGGGTCGGATTTGCGTTAAGATCATTCATGCCCGTAAAGGAGGGAGATCATGAAATCGCTACTCACATTCCTGGCCGTCGCTCTGCTGGCGGTCGCCGCCGCCCCAGTCTACGCCTTCGACATCCTGCTCGACATCGACACCGACAACGATCCGACGACCATCAACGAGATCACATTCGACACGAGCGCGGTGGTCAAGCTGATCCTGGCCCCGGACTTCCCGGGCGAAGAAATCGGACGCGTGGATTTCGGACTCGGCGGATCATGCCAGGAATGCGATCTGGTCCACTATTACGGAACCTCTCACGACCTCATCGACTTCGATGTCCCGCTTTGGGCCCAGGCCTCGGGAATCGCCAGTGGGTGGGATTACGCAACCAGTCTGGGTTGCCCGGGAGATCCCGGATACCACCTGGTTCTCTGGTTCGAACCGCTTGCGGGAACGATCGAGTTGGAGCAACCCGTCGTACTGGCGGAATTCAATGCCTGGGTCGCCCCCCCGACACCGGCGGGATGCCCCCAGCCGGCCAGCAATCTGGCCGCCATGTCGCAGCAGGGAGAGTACTGGAATTACATCCAGATCAACGGCCCGGCGATTGACGTCCGGCCCAGCCCCTGGGGCCGGATCAAATCCATGTTCCGCT
>CAZYDJ010000053.1:0-15219 GCA_964646035.1 uncultured Fibrobacteraceae bacterium
CGAGCAGCGCCGACTCGATCTCGAAAGGCCCCACCAGATGGCCGCCGGTGTTGATCACGTCGTCGTCGCGGCCGACGAACCAGAAATATCCCTGGTCATCGATGCTGGCCCGGTCGCCGCACAGGTACCATCCGTTCTCGAATTTGCTCTTGTAGCCGGCGGGGTTGTTCCAGTAGCCGCGGATCTGCGAGGGCCAGCCCGGCCGCAGCCCGATCACTCCCACGCTGCCGGGCTTGGTCAAAGGTTCGAAGGTGGCCGGATCCAGCACCACCGCCTCGATGCCCGGGAACGGCTTGCCCATCGATCCCGGCTTCACCTTCATGCCCGGGAAGTTGGTGATGACGATGCAGCCGGTCTCGGTCTGCCAGAAGGTGTCGTGGAAGGGCTTGCCGAATGCCTCCCGCGACCAGATGACCGCTTCGGCGTTGAGCGGTTCGCCCACGCTGCACAAGTGGCGCAGCGACGACATGTCGTGCTTGCGGACCAATTCGGTGCCCTCGCGCAGCAGCAGCCGGATCGCGGTCGGAGCCGAGTACCAGACCGTCACCTTGTTGCGGGCGATGAAGTCGTACCAGGAGTCGGCGTTGAAGCCGGCGTCGAGAACGACCTGGGTCACGCCGTTGGCCCAGGGCCCGATGATCCCGTACGAGGTGCCGGTCACCCAGCCGGGGTCGGCGTTGCACCAGTAGACGTCTTCCGGCCGCAGATCGAGCACCCATTTCGCGGTGATGTACTGCGAGATCAGCGAATAGTGGACGTGCTGGGCGCCCTTGGGCTGGCCGGTGGTGCCGGACGTGTAATGCAGCACCGACGGCGTCTCGGCGGTGGAGGGGAAGACCTCGAAATTCTCGACCCGCTCCAGATCGTCAAGCGCCAGCGCCGACTCGCCTTCGCGCAGCTGCTGCTGCTCGACATCGACGACCACCACCTGCTTCAGTTCGGGCAGTTCGGGCCGGATCTTGCGCACCTTGGCCACGTGCTTGCGCTGGGTGACGACCATCGCCGTGCCCGCGTCCTCCAGACGCGTCCGCAACGAGTCGGCGCCGAAGGCCGAGAACAGGGGCTGCACGATGCCCCCCATCTTCAACACGCCCAGGAAACCGATGTACAGCTCGGGCAGCCGGTCCATGAACAGGCAGATCCGGTCGCCGGGCTTCATGCCCAGGCCCTGCAGATAAGCGGCGAAGGTGTTGGAAAGAACTCGCAGGTCGTCGAAGGTGTAGGTCCTCTGCTCGGAGCGGAAGTTCTCCCAGATCAGCGCCGGATGACTGGCGCGTCCCATCTCGCAGATACGGTCGGTGCAATGCCGGCCGATGTTGATCACGTCGCCGTCGCGGTAGCCCAGCTCCCGCTCCGCCCGCGACCAGTCGAAACCCTGTTTGAGTTCTGCGTAGGTCGGCGTGTTGCTCATCGATTCCTCCAATTCAGCCCTCCAGTACAACGCCGGCGGTGGCCAGCTCCTGCGTATGCGCGAGCGTCAGATGCACCCGCCGCACCCCCATGCCGTCGGCCAACTCGAGCGCCCGGCCCCTCAGCCTGACGTCCGGCCGGTCCCCGGCCCGGTCATCGACCTCGATATCCAGCCAGTAGGATCCGCTCGCCCCGGCCCCGGACATGGCCTTGATGACAGCTTCCTTGGCTGCGAAACTTGCCGCGAAATGTCTGGCTGGATGTCTGCGGTCGATGCCCCGGGCGATCTCGGCGGGTGTGAAAACGGCATCCAGAAAATCGCCGCTCGACGCGTCCATCTGCTGACGCATGCGGGCGATTTCGCATAAATCGATTCCGATACCCAGAATCTTCTGCTCCAGAATTCGCCTCCGGCAGAGGTCCCGATCGATAGTTCTCAAATAGATGTCAAATACTTAACAACCCCTATCGTCATACTATGAGCAAATTGAAAAGGCGTCAATAGTTAAGTCGATCTCGAATACATCTAGTTGATGAATAGAATCATTCTTAAGCTTAGATACATAATCGATCTCCATGCCTCTGCGCCGCCGGCGATCAAACTCTTGATTCGCAGCCGTTTTTGGGTTGTCATGGGCGGGATCGACGACCTCCCCGCAGCAATGCAAGCAGATGGGAAACACCTTGAAATCATTGATCTCGCCGGATATGACCTGGGCGGTCTGGGCAGTCCTGCTGAGCGCGGCCGCCTTCGGAATGTGGGCCGAGAAGACCCGGGTCGGACGCAAGCTCTCGGGCGCCGTGATGACCATGGCCTTCACCTTCGTGCTCTCGAATCTCAGCCTGATTCCCGCCGCGGACGTGCCGGCCTACGATGTGGTGTGGACTTATCTGGTGCCTCTGGCCATCCCCCTGTTATTGCTGCGGGCGGATCTGAAACGCATCCTGCGCGAGGCGGGGCCGACGCTGATCGCCTACGCGATCGGCGCGGCCGGCACCGTCATCGGCACCGTGGTGGCCTACAACACGGTTCCGCTCGGCGAAGAGGGCTGGAAGCTGGCGGCGGTATTCTCTTCGACCTACATCGGCGGCTCGATGAACTTCGCCGCGGCCGCGGAAGCGGTCCAACTGCATTCGGGGGATCTGCTGACCGCCGGCGTGGCCGCCGACAACCTGGTCATGGCCGTCTATTTCCTGGTGCTGTTCACGCTGCCGTCCCTCGACTGGCTGCGCCGTCATTATCGCGACCGCTCGACCGAGAATACGGAGGACGGGACAGCCGTCGCCGAAACTCAGATCCCTCCCCCGGACGACGACCCGACGCGCTTTCCCGATATCGGCCGCACCGCCGCGGCCCTGGCGATTGGCGCCGGACTCTGCGCCGTGGGTTACGGGATAGCGGGCGCGGCCGGACTCGGCGGCGGCGGCATCCTGATCGTCACGGCCCTGACGGTGACCCTGGCCACCGCCTTCCCCGGCCCGCTGCGCAAGCTGGCCGGAGCCGAGGTGATCGGCGCCTTCCTGATGCAGATCTTTTTCGCGGTGATCGGCGCCAGCGCCAATGTGATGATCGTGATGCGGGTGGGTCCGGTGCTCTTCGTCTTCGCCGCGGTGATCCTGTCGATCCACCTGGTGATCCTGTTGGGAGTCGGCCGGTTGCTGCGCCTGGATCTGGCCGAGCTGGTCATCGCCTCGAACGCGAATATGGGCGGCCCGACAACCGCGGCGGCCATGGCCGCCGCCAGGAGATGGCGGCATCTGGTGCTGCCGGCGGTGCTCTGCGGAACCCTGGGCTACGCCGTCGCCACTTTCATCGGAGTCGGTCTGGGACATTGGTTGAGATAGGACGGCGGGTCAGGCGGGACAGCAGGCGCCGAGGCGGCAGGCGCCGGGACGGCGGATCAACCGAGGCCGAAGCGGCGGCATCCTTCCAGCACGCCGGCCAGATGTTCGCCCTCGGCGAGGATTACCGTGGCCGCATCCCGCTGCGACATCACGGTAACGCGCAGGGCGGCCGGGGCGTTGCCCACCACTATCGCCCTGCCGGCGGCCAGCAACGCCGCCAAATCGTTGTGGGAATCGCCGGCGTAGATCGAGCCCGCGATCCCGATCCCCATCTTGTCCGCCACGAACTCCAGCCCCGTGGCCTTGGTCACTCTATGGGGCAGGATATCGAGCATATCGACGTTGCGAAAGACACAACTGCTGCGCACCAGACTCAGCTCCAGCCCTATATCATCCAGAAGGGATTTCACCTCGGCCAGGCTCGGATCGCCGGCTTCGCCCCTCTCGAGCTCGAAGCTGGCCTTCCATCTCCCCTGGTTGGCCGGCGGCTGCGGAACGAGACCCTGCACATTCTTCAGCAACGCCAGAACGTCGGCCGCTTCCCGGCCGGACATGGCGTCGCTCATCATCCGGGCGTAGGCAGCGTCCTCGCTCCAGTCCCGCGAACCGGACGGCACATGCACGGTGCTGCCCACGTCGCAGATCAGGAAGCGGGGCCTGGGCAAAGCGGTTTCGGCCAGCAACTCCGCCGCCGACTCCAGGCTGCGGCCGGTCGCGTAGACCAGAGCCAGCCCCTGGTTCGCGGCCAGCAGGGACTTGAAATCGGCCAGCAACAGGGGAAATGCGGGATCGTGGCCGACCGGGGCCGCGGTTCCGTCCATGTCGAGCGCCAGAAGCGTTTGCGCAGAGTGGATGTTCATGACGCGCAAGACATTACCCCAACAGCGGCGCCGACGCCAGCCCGTACCGGGCGGATTGACACTATCAATGGGTTGGATTAGGGTGGGTTCGGAACAAGATATCATGAAAAACGCCGGTTAATCTCCGGTCCCGGAATTCCAGCCGGAGTCATAATGCCTGGCCAATCCGCCATCTCCCGCCCGCGACCGATTATCTTCGGGGAAGTCCTTTTCGACTGCTTCGACGACGGCTCCGAAGTACTCGGCGGCGCTCCTTTGAACGTGGCCTGGCATCTGCGGGGATTGGGCCTTTCGCCCCTGCTGATCACGCGCATCGGCGGCGACTCCGCCGCCGGACGGGTCATATCAGCTCTGGCAAGGGCCGACCTGGATTCCGCCGGCGTGCAGAAGGATCCGGAGCGCCCGACCGGCAGGGTGAAGGTGAGCGTGCGCGACGGCCAGCCGACCTTCGCCATCGAACCCGGCCAGGCCTGGGACGCCATCGACGACGAGGCGGCAGTCCGCGCCGCCGGAACCGTCGGCGAGAGAATCCTCTACCACGGCACCCTGGCCCTGAGATCACCGGGCTCGAAAGCGGCGCTGTCGGCCCTGCGCGACACCGCGTCCGGGAGGATCTTCCTGGACGTCAACCTGCGCGCTCCGTGGTGGTCGCCGGCGACGGTGGACTCGGCGCTGGCGGCGGCGAAGTGGGTGAAACTGAACGACGACGAATTGATCGAACTCGCCCCCGGCGGCGACGATCCGGTCGCGGCGGCCTCGCGGCTGGCCGCGCGGAACGATCTGTCCGGAGTGATCGTCACCCGCGGGGCCGCGGGCTCCTTCTGGGCCGACGGTAACGGGCTGCGGGCCGAGTCACCGGCCCATGCGGTGAAAGAGCTGGCCGACACGGTCGGGGCGGGCGACGCCTTCGCCGCGGTCTGCATCTTCGGCCTGGAGAACCACTGGCCGATCGAGGAGATTCTCGACCGCGCGGCGGCAATGGCCGCCGAAGTCTGCGGTCTCAGAGGGGCGGTGCCGGCCGAACAGGGCTTTCATGCCCGCTTCCTGACCGAGTGGAGGTAGTCGGAATGAAAGAGCTTCGCCGCGATGACGGGCTCTTCATACTGATGTTGAGCATCCACGGTCTGGTGCGGGGTCACGACATCGAACTCGGTCGCGACTCGGACACCGGCGGCCAGGTGTCGTACGTCGTGGATCTGGCCCGGGCCCTGGCCGAGAATCCGCGGGTCGGGCGCGTCGATCTGCTGACCCGGCGGGTGACCGGCCCCGGCATCGATCCCGGATACGGAAACCCGGTCGAACAGCTATCCCCGCACGCCCACATCATCCGCATCCCCTGCGGGCCCCACCGCTACCTCTACAAGGAACGGCTCTGGACCTACCTCGATGATTTCGTCCGCCACGCTCTCTGCCACGTCTTCATGTCGGGACGCAAGCCGGACGTGATCCACGGCCACTACGCCGACGCCGGCTATGTCGGGGCCATGCTGGCCGATGAGTTGGGCGTGCCCTTCGTCTTCACCGGACATTCCCTGGGACGGGTCAAGCAGCGGCGTCTGCTGGCCAAGGGATCCGACGAGGAGACCCTCGAGCAGAGGTTCCGATTCCGGCGCCGCTTCGCGGCGGAGGAGATGGCGCTGCGCATGGCGTCTCTGGTGGTCGCCAGCACCAACCAGGAGATCCGCGAACAGTACGGGGCCTATCGTTTCGCCGACCCGGGCAAGATGAAGGTGATTCCGCCGGGAGTGGATCTGGACCGGTTCCATCCCCCGGTACCGGGCGAGCCGACGCCCCGGATCGCGGGCGAGGTCGACCGGTTCCTTACCGAGCCGGGCAAACCGATCATAATGGCCCTGGCGCGCCCCGACGAGCGGAAGAACTTCCGCGGGCTGCTGCAGGCGTTCGGCGGCGATCCCGAATTGCGGGAAAGAGCCAACCTGTTGATAGTGGCGGGGGTCCGTGACAAGCTCAGTCTGCTGAAGCCGAGCGAGCGACGAATCATGCAGGAGATCCTGCATCTGATCGATGATCACGACCTCTACGGCCGGGCGGCTTATCCCAAGAGCCACGAATTCGAGGACGTGCCGGATCTGTACCGCCTGGCTGCGATGCGACGCGGGATTTTCGTGAATCCCGCACTGACCGAGCCCTTCGGACTCACCCTCATCGAGGCCGCGGCCAGCGGTCTGCCGGTCGTGGCCACCCGCGACGGCGGGCCCAGCGACATCGTCGCCCAGTGCCGGCACGGAGTGCTGGTCGATCCGCTCGACCCGCTCGACATCGCCGCCGGGATCAAATCTGTCCTGCGCGACCAGACGGCCTGGGACAACAGATCCGCCAGTGGGATCGAGAGGGCGAAGAAGCTATACTCGTGGGAGGCGCACGTGGCCTCCTATCTCCAGGCGGTCGACACGGTCACGGCGAGGCAGAAGTACCGAAAGCAAGCCAAGATACGGCCGATAGACGTTGGAGTGGGGAAATCCAGACCGGCGCCCCTGCGGGCGCGAGCGGCGGCTGCCGGATCCGGAGCCGAAAAGGTCCGACGGGTATCTACGCGATCCAGCGGCGGAAACGCCGCCAAAAAGACAATCAAGCAGAGGAAGGATATCGGATGATCAACACCCTGGAGTTGTTCCTGCAGGAACACCGGCGCGAGGCCTACACTCTTTTCCGCCGCTGCCTCGATCTCGGCCGCCCGGTGCTGTTGCGATCCGATATCCTGCCCGTATTCGAGGAATTCTGCGCCGAACAGGAACTTCCCGCCGACTGCGGCGAGGACATCAAGAAGCTGATCCGCTCGATCCAGGAAGCCGTCGCCATCACGCCCGACCTCTATCTCGCGGTCAGGGGCAAAGTGGCCCGCTGGCAGTACTTCCACGTCCAGGTCGACACCGGTTTCTGCAGCGAGGTTTCGTCGGTCGACTTCCTCGCCGCCAAGGAGAAGCTGGTCAACCCGACCGTCGAGCCGTTCCCCCCGCTGGAAATCGACCTCTCTCCCTTTGAGCGGGGATTTCCCAAGCTGCGCGAGGTGAGGTCGATCGGCCGCGGTGTGGAGTTCCTGAACCGGCACCTTTCCGGGCGCCTCTTCGACCACAACTCGGGCGGCCGCTCCCAACTCTTCAACTTCCTCAAGGTGCACGAGCATCAGGGACGCCAGTTGATGCTGAACGACCTGATCGAGGATCGGACCGGGTTGGAGAACAGCCTGCGCGAGGCCTTGCACTATCTGGAGGATCAGGACCAGACCGCGCCCTGGGAACAGGTCGGGCCCACGTTGAAACGCCTGGGCTTCGAGCCGGGATGGGGCCGCACGGTTCGCCTGATGATCGAGGAGATGGCCCTGCTTTCCGATATTCTCGAGGCGCCGTCGCCCGAGAACCTGGAGCGCTTCCTGGGACGCATACCGATGATCTTCAGCCTGGTCATCCTCAGCCCCCACGGCTATTTCGGCCAGTCGGGCGTGCTGGGCAAACCCGACACCGGAGGCCAGGTCGTCTACATCCTGGACCAGGTGCGGGCCCTGGAAAGGGAGATGCGCCAATCGATCCAAGACCAGGGACTGGAGATCGAGCCGCAGATCCTGATCATCACGCGGCTGCTGCCCCAGGCCGAGGGCACCACCTGCGACCAGGCCGAGGAAAGGGTCGTCGGCACCCGCAACGCCCGCATCCTGCGCGTGCCCTTCCGCAACGAGAGCGGCGAGGTGGTCGAGCCCTGGATCTCGCGCTTCAAGATCTGGCCCTATCTGGAACGCTTCGCGGCCGACGTCGAGCAGAAAGTGCTGGCCGAACTCGGCGACCGTCCCGACCTGGTGATCGGCAACTACTCCGACGGCAACCTGGTGGCGACGCTGCTGGCCAAGCGCATGGAAGTCACCCAATGCACCATCGCCCACGCGCTGGAGAAGTCGAAGTACCTGCTGTCGGATCTCTACTGGCGCGAGAACGAGGAGGCGCATCGCTTCTCCTGCCAGTACACGGCCGATCTGATCGCCATGAACACGGCCGACTTCATCATCACCAGCACCTACCAGGAGATCGCCGGCACCCGCGAAGTCGTGGGCCAGTACGAGAGTTATTCCAGCTTCACGATGCCGGGGCTGTACCGGGTCGTCAACGGCATCGACCCCTTCGACCCCAAGTTCAACATCGTGTCCCCCGGCGCCGACCCCGATGTCTTCTTCCCGTATTCCGAGAAGGAGCGACGGGTCACCGAGCTGCAGCCCGAGATCGCCGACCTGGCCTGCGGCGGCGACCGGCCCGACGCCGTCGGCCATATCGACGACCAGTCCAAGCCCATGCTCTTTTCCATGGCCCGGCTGGACACCATCAAGAACATCACCGGCCTGCTCGACCTCTACGGCCGCAGTGACGACCTGCGCCGCGAGACGAGCCTGCTGGTGGCGGCCGGATTCCTCGACACCGCCGAATCCGATGACGAGGACGAGAAGCGGCAGATCGAATTGATGCACAGCCTGATGGAACAGCATTCGCTGGCCGGCGACGTCCGCTGGATCACGATGCGCACCGACAAGACCCAGGTCGGCGAGTTGTACCGCTACGTGGCCGACCATCGCGGCGCCTTCGTCCAGCCCGCCATCTTCGAGGCCTTCGGCCTGACCGTGGTCGAAGCCATGATTTCCGGCCTGCCCACCTTCGCCACCCAGCACGGCGGTCCGCTGGAGATAATCGAAAACGGTGTCTCGGGATTTCACATCGACCCGAACCTTCCGGCGGAGGCGGCCGGGAAAATGGTCGATTTCTTCGCCGGCTGCCGCGAGAATCCCAAATTATGGAATGAGATATCCCAGGGCGCGATTGAGCGGATCCAGAGTCGATATACCTGGAAGCTCTACGCCAATCGCCTGCTGACCCTGTCGCGGATATACGGTTTCTGGAAGTACATTACGAATATCGAGCGTGAGGAAACGCGGCGTTATCTGGAGATGTTCTACGCCTTGGTCTACCGCCGTCTGGCCGATGATGTGCCGCGATCCTGATACTCGTCTCGAGAAGAGGTGGCGATGATGATCGATGAGCAACTTCTACGGGCAGTGATGTGCCGATTCATTCTGCCGCAGGAAGGATTGCACGGACCTTCACACTGGGCGCGCGTACTCGAAAACGGGCTGCGCCTAGCCCGTTCGGTGAAGGTGGATCGGAAAGTGCTGGAACTATTCGCGCTGCTGCACGACAGCCTGCGTATCTGCGACGGCATCGACCGGGACCACGGCAAGCGGGCGGCCGACCTGGCCTGGAACCTGCGGGCTTCGCTCGGTCTCGACGACAACAATTTCAAGCTTCTGTATGTCGCCCTGGCCGGACATGACGAGGCCCAACCCGACCCCGAGGACGACACCATCCGGGTTTGCTGGGACGCCGAGCGTCTGGATCTGGCGCGGCTGGGAATCACGCCCCGTCCGACCTGCCTGTTCACCGAGGCCGCACGCGATCCCGAGACGATCGGCTGGGCCTGTGAACGCAGCCGACTGGGCATCGTGCCCGCGGAAGTCATCACGGCGTGGAAACTGGAGAATCAGGCCGGCCAGGCCGCGGCGCGCTGAACCGCGGCCTTCTGAAAAACGTCCCCCGACCCGGCGCTAGCCCAGCGCGACGTCCAGGGTCATCATGATCGCGAAACCCAGCATGGCGCCCATCGTCGCGACGTCGTTGTTCCCCGCGTTCTGCGCCTCGGGAATCAATTCCTCGACCACCACGAAGATCATCGCTCCCGCCGCGAAAGCCAGCGCGTACGGCAGCATCTGCTGCATCGAGATCACCAGCCAGGCCCCCAGCACGCCGGCCATCGGCTCCACGACTCCCGACGCCTGACCGTAAGTGAAGGCCCTCAGCCGCGACAGACCCTCGCGCCGCAACGGCATCGCCACCGCCAGGCCTTCCGGGAAATTCTGCAGACCGATGCCGATGGCCAACGCGACGCCGCCGAGCAGCATGGTATGGGCCTGCGCCGCATCGGCTGCGTGAGCCGCCGCGCCGAAGGCCACGCCCACGGCCAGTCCCTCCGGGATGTTGTGCAGGGTGATGGCCAGCACCAGCAGCACGCTGCGCTGCCACGATGTCTTGATACCCTCGGCCTCGGAGATGTCCAGGCCGAGATGGAGATGCGGCAGGATCTTGTCGATCAGATAAAGCACCACCGCGCCGAGCAGGAAACCGATAGTGGCCGGTTGCCAGGCCCCGCCGGCCATCTCGATCGCCGGAGCCAGCAGGGACCAGAAACTGGCGGCGATCATCACGCCGGCGGCCAGGCCCAACATCCCGTCCATGAACTTCTGATTCATTTTCCGGACGAAGAATACCGGCACCGCCCCGGCGGCGGTCATGAACCAGGTGAAGAGAGTCGCCAGCAATGCCTGGACTATCGGATGATATCCGGCCATGAAATCGTAAAGAGCTTCGCCCACTTATTCCCTCCGTTATTCGCGGTCGGCATGGCGGCCCCGGCGTCGCTCCCGGGATCGGCGAGACCAAAACTACCATCATCGGCGCTTCTGAATCGACAATTATCGTCCTGGATAGAAAGGAGAAGTGCCGAATTTGAATCCTTGATCTGATTTCAGTTATTCACTTCCTTCTGCTATCATCGCTGCCGTCTCCAATAGCGAAAGGCATGTGTCATGTTATCCCGTTATCTCAAAACGGCCCTGCTGCTCTGCCTGACGCTGTGCGCCGTCGCCGGATGCGGCGAACGCAAGACGGCGGACGGAGAAAACGCCTCCGGCCGCACCCTGCTGAACGTTTCCTACGACCCCACCCGGGAGTTCTACCGCGATTTCAACGCCGCCTTCATCGATCATTGGCGCGCCGAGACCGGCGAGACGGTCGCAATCGACATGTCCCACGGCGGGGCCGCCAAACAGGCCCGGGCGGTCATCGACGGTCTCGAGGCCGATGTCGTCACCCTGGCTCTGGCCTACGACATCGACGCCATCAACGAAAATTCCGGCCTGCTTCCCGCCGACTGGCAAAGCCGCCTACCCGAAAACAGCGCTCCCTACAACAGCACCATCGTTTTTCTGGTCCGCAAAGGGAATCCCCTGGGCATCCGTGATTGGGACGATCTGCTGCAGCCCGGCATCGAGGTCATCACGCCCAACCCGAAGACCTCCGGCGGCGCCCGCTGGAACTACCTGGCGGCCTGGGCCTACGTGCTGAAACGTGAACTCGGCGACCTGGCGAAGCTGAAGGACGAGTCGCTGGCCGCGGAAGTGACCGCCGCCGAAGACAGCGCCGTCGCTTACGTCACCGCCCTGTTCCAAAGCGTGCCGGTGCTCGATTCCGGCGCCCGCGGCTCGACCAACACTTTCGTCCAGCGCGGAATCGGCGACGTGCTGCTGGCCTGGGAAAACGAGGCCTTCCTGGCGGTCAACGAATTGGGCCCGGACAAGTTCGACATCGTGGTGCCCTCGATCAGCATCCTGGCCGAACCGCCGGTCACGGTCGTGGATCGGTGGGCCGAAAAGCACGGCACCGCGGACCTGGCAGCGGCTTATCTGCAATGGCTCTACTCGCCGACCGGACAACGTCTCGCGGCGAAGCATTATTACCGGCCCACTTCACCGGAACACGCGGATCCCGTGGATATGAAACGATTCCCGGATGTGCAGAGGATCGGGGTCGACGAGATCTTCGGCGGTTGGCAGCAGGCCCAGCGGATCCACTTCAACGACGGCGGCGTCTTCGACCGGATCTACACCATGGGACGGTGAGGAAACCGAGATGCGTTTTCTGGCGCGCAGGCATTCGGTGCTGCCCGGCTTCGGATTGACGCTGGGATTCGCCGTCCTGTACCTGTCGCTGGTCGCCCTGATCCCCCTGTCGGCCCTTTTCTTCAAGAGCGCCGCCCTGGGCTGGAGCGGGTTCTGGGAAACCGTCACCGCCCCGCGCGTGCTGGCCGCGTGCCGCCTGAGTTTCGGGGCCGCCCTGATCGCGGCCTCGATCAACGCCGTCTGCGGCTTCGCCGTGGCCTGGACCCTGGTCCGCTACAGATTCCCGGGCCAACGCCTGGTCGACGCCGTCATCGACCTGCCCTTCGCCCTGCCCACGGCCGTGTCGGGCATCGCCCTGACGACGATCTACGCTCCCGGAGGCTGGATCGGCGGGCTGCTGGCGCCGCTGGGGATCAAGGCGGCGTTCACTCCCCTGGGCATCACCATCGCCCTGACCTTCATCGGGTTGCCGTTCGTTGTCAGAACCCTGCAGCCCGCCCTCGAAGACCTGGACATCGGTCTCGAGGAGGCGGCCGCCAGCCTGGGCGCATCGCGGCGGCAGACCTTCCGGCGAGTGATCATGCCGGCGGTGCTGCCGGCGTTGCTGACCGGATTCACGTTGGCCTTCGCCCGCGCGCTGGGCGAGTACGGCTCGGTCGTCTTCATCTCCGGCAACATGCCGATGAAGACCGAGATCGCCCCGCTGCTGATCGTCTCGAAGCTGGAGCAATACGACTACTCGGGAGCCACGGCGATTGCATCGGTGCTGCTGGTCGCTTCGTTCCTGATGCTGCTGATGATCAACATACTGCAGCGTTGGTCGGGCCGGCGCCACATGAGGGGGCTGTAGGATGCCGGGCGCAACGGGTGGGAAAAGACTATTCAGCCGGGGCCTGACGCCGAGATCCGCGACCGGCGAGCCGCCCTGGGTCAAGAACCTGCTGCTGACGGTCACCCTGCTGTTCTTGGCGCTTTTCCTTTTCACGCCGCTGGTCGCGATTTTTTCCGAGGCGCTGCGCAAGGGTCTGACCGCCTATCTCGAAAGCTTCTCCGAACCGGCGGCCCGATCCGCGATCCGGCTTACTCTGCTCGTCGCCGTCATCGCCGTTCCGGTGAACCTGGTCTTCGGATTGGCCGCGGCCTGGTCCATCGCGAAGTTCGAGTTCCGCGGCAAGAGCGTGCTGACCACCCTGATCGATCTGCCCCTGGCCGTCTCGCCGGTGATCTCGGGATTGATCTACGTGCTGATCTTCGGTTTGAACGGCTGGCTCGGGCCCTGGCTTTCCGCCCACAACGTGCAGGTCATCTTCGCGGTGCCGGGCATCGTGCTGGCGACCATCTTCGTGACGACGCCTTTCGTCGCCCGCGAACTGATCCCGCTGATGCAGGAACAGGGCACCGAGGACGAGGAGTCGGCCCTGACCCTCGGCGCATCCGGCTGGCAGACTTTCCGCAGAGTGACCCTGCCCAACGTGAAGTGGGCGCTGCTTTACGGAGTGATCCTCTGCAACGCCCGCGCAATGGGTGAATTCGGCGCCGTTTCGGTGGTGTCGGGTCATATCCGGGGCAAGACCAACACCATGCCCCTGCAGGTGGAGATCCTCTACAACGAGTACAATTTCGTGGCTGCGTTCGCGGTGGCATCGCTGCTGGCGCTGCTGGCCCTGGTCACCCTGGCGTTCAAGATCCTGCTGGAGCGGAAATCCAGCAAGTCCCTGGCCGCCTCCCTGGAATTCGACCAGGAGGAGTTCCGAGATGGGCATATCGATTGAGAGAACGACAAAGACCTACGGTGACTTCGCCGCCCTGCGGGATGTCAGCCTCGAAGTGCCGGCGGGCGAACTGACCGCGCTGCTCGGACCTTCGGGATCGGGCAAGACGACCTTGTTGCGGATCATCGCCGGCCTGGAGCGCCCCGACGAAGGCAGCGGTCCGATCAGATTCCACGACGAGGACATGGCCGATCGCCGGGTCCAGGAGCGGCGGGTCGGATTCGTATTCCAGCATTACGCCCTCTTCCGCCACATGACGGTCTTCGAGAACGTGGCCTTCGGTCTGCGCGTCCGCCCCCGCGGCCAGCGGCCGGCCAACCCGGAGATCGACGCCAAGGTCCACGAGCTGCTGAAGCTGGTGCAACTGGACGGGATGGCCGCCCGCTATCCGGCCCAGCTCTCCGGCGGTCAGCGCCAGCGGGTGGCCCTGGCCCGAGCCCTAGCCGTCGAGCCGCGGGTGCTGTTGCTCGACGAACCCTTCGGAGCCCTCGACGCCAAGGTGCGCCAGCAGCTACGCGCCTGGTTGCGGCGGTTGCACGAAGAGATCCAGATCACCAGCGTCTTCGTCACCCACGACCAGGACGAGGCTCTCGAAGTGGCCGATCGGGTGGTGGTCATGAACCAGGGACGCATCGAGCAGGTCGGCTCGCCGGAAGAGGTATTCCACGAACCGGCCACCGAATTCGTGGTGAATTTCCTGGGCAACGTCAACGTCTTCCACGGCCGGGTCGAGCGGGGCGTGGTCTCGTTCGCCACGGTCCAACTCGACGACCCCGCCTACGCCGACTCCGACGCCGCTCCGGCCCGGGTCTTCATCCGCCCGCACGACCTGGTGGTCAACCGGGAAGCGCATCACGGCCCCAGCCTCGAAGCGGTCGTCACCGACATCCACGCCGCCGGGCCCACCGTCAGGCTGTCCCTCACGGCCGTCAGCGGCGAAAAGCTGACCGCGGAAGTATCCCAGGACTGCTTCCGGGCGCTCGGAATCGCCACCGGCGAACACGTCCACGTCTCACCGCGCGAGTTGCGCGTATTCACCAACGGGCCGGAATAACGCCGGCCTGAATGTTATGCGGCGCTACTTGGGCGCGGCCCCGAGAATGGCATGGCCCGGACAGTGGCACGGACAACGGAAAAGGGACGGCCGTACAGCCGTCCCTTTCGCTTTTCGTTCCGCTGATTCCCGCCTGCTACAGCACCGCCAGGGCGGCTTCGTAATCGGGCTCTTCGGTGGTTTCGGGACAGAGCTGGCTGTGGATCACCTTGCCGTCGCGATCCAGGACGACCACCGAGCGGGCCAAGAGACCGGCCAAGGGACCGTCGGCGATCCGCACGCCGTAGGCGCGGCCGAAGTCGCCGTCGCGGAAATCGGAAACCGACACCACGTCATCCAGGCCCTCGGCGCCGCAGAAACGCGCATGGGCAAAGGGCAGGTCCATCGAGGCGCAGACGACCACCGTGTCGTCGAGAGCCGAAGCAGCCGTGTTGAAATGGCGTACGCTGGCCGCGCAGACATCGGTATCGATACTCGGGAAGATGTTCAGAACAACTCGCTTGCCCTTCAACTCGGACAGAGTGATCCCGGAAAGGTCGGTCTTGGTCA
>CAZYDJ010000054.1:0-15016 GCA_964646035.1 uncultured Fibrobacteraceae bacterium
TCGTCATCAGCACGGTCTTCATCATCTCCTGGGTCGAGTCGCTGCTGATCCTGCCGTCCCATATGGGACACGGCAAGGAAGGCGGCCGGCCCTGGCGGCTGCCGGGACAGCGGCGCCTGTCGGCCTGGCTCGAGACCTTCGCGTCGGTCACCTACGACCGGCTGGCGACCCGATTCCTGGGGCGGCGCTACCTCACCCTGGCGATCGGCGTAGCGGTGCTGATGGTGGTGATGGGGTATGTGGCCAGCGGCCGGATGGGTATGCAGATGATGCCGCGGGTCGAGTCGGACATCTCGGTGGTTACCGCGGTGCTGCCCTACGGCAGTCCGCTCTCGGAGTCGCAGAAGGTTCGCGATCGTCTGGCCGCCGGTTTCGAGCGATCGATCGCCGAAGTCGGACGCGACAGCGAGTGTACCGGAATTTTCGCCATGATCGACGGCAGCACGGTCGAGATGAGGGCCTATCTGACCGACTCCGACGTGCGTCCGATAAGCACTACCGACCTGACCGCCGCCTGGCGCCGCGAAGTCGGCGAGATCCCGGGTCTGGAAAGCCTGCGCTTCGAATCCGATCGCGGCGGCCCCGGGTCGGGCAAGTCGCTGACGGTGGAATTATCGCACCGTGACATCTCCACCCTCGAGGCGGCCGGCGCCGGCCTGGCCTCTTCCCTGGCGGAGTTCGCCAACGTCAAGGACGTGGACGACGGATTTGCCGGCGGCAAGGAGCAGCTGGATTTCGTGATGACCGACCGCGGTCTTAGCCTCGGCCTGACCGCCGCCGACGTGGCTCGCCAGCTCCGCAATTCCTTCTACGGTTCCGAGGCCCTGCGCCAGCAGCGCGGACGCAGCGAGGTGCGGGTCCTGGTGCGCCTGCCCGTGAACGAACGCACCAGCGAATATGATGTCGAGGAACTGATGATCCGCACCCCGGCCGGCACCGACGTACCCCTGCGGGAAGTCGCCGATGTCGAACGGGGCCGCGCCTACACGTCCATCACGCGGCGCAACGGTCGCCGGACCCAGCAGGTCACCGCCGACGTCGATCCGCCGAGCCAGACCAACCAGGTCAACGCGGTTCTCAGCGAACAGATCCTGCCCCAGCTGCAGCAGGACTATCCCGGGCTGAGCACGGTCTACGAAGGCCGTGAGGCCGATATGCGCGAGAGCATCTCGACCCTCTATACCGGATTCGGGATGGCCATGCTGGTGATCTACGTACTGCTGGCGATTCCCTTCCGCAGCTATACCCGGCCGCTGGTGATCATGTTCAGCATCCCGTTCGGTATCGTGGGCGCGGTCATCGGCCACCTGATCATGGGATACAGCATGAGCCTGATCAGCATGATGGGGATCGTGGCGCTTTCTGGGGTCGTGGTGAACGACGCCCTGGTGCTGATAGATTTCACCGGCAAGTTGCGTGAAGAGGGATATTCGCCCGCCGATGCGGTGCGGCTGGCCGGCGTGCGCCGGTTCCGGCCGATCCTGCTGACAACGCTGACGACATTCGGCGGCTTGGCGCCGATGATCTTCGAGACCTCGCGTCAGGCCCGGTTCATGATTCCGATGGCGCTGTCGCTGGGTTACGGAGTGGTTTTCGCCACGACGATCACGCTGATCATGGTCCCGTGCCTCTATCTCGCGGTGGAGGATTCGCATCGATTGGGGGAGAAGATCACGGCCTGGGCCGGGACGATTATACCGAAGCGCGGCTGAATCCGGCTTCGGGAACGGTTCGGGCCGGTGCTTGATGGCGGCCGCGGCAGCCCGAGTCTTGATGTCTGGAGTGAATAACCGTTATAATCATGGGAATTCATGTTCGTTATGTAACTGGATATCACGACTGGCGGGCGATGCGGGAATTTCATCATCTGGCCGTGGCGACGATCTTCGCCCTTGCCCTGACAACGGCCGCGGACGCCGGCGCATTCCATGACGGCGGCGTGGGCAGTTGTTCCGGATGTCATGTAATCCACGACAGCCGGGACGGGGTTGCGGTGGCGCCCGACGGCGTCGGTCTTCCTCTACTCATACGTGCCACTCCCACCGACGTTTGTCTATCCTGCCACGCCGAAGACCAGGGCATGGTGCTCGGCAGCGATCCCCTGTCGCCGCCGCCGCAGAGGGGGGGCGGCAACTTCGTCCATCTCTTCGAGGACGATATCAACGACTCGGCGGGGGCGGTCGGCCCGATCGGCGGCCATCGCAGCGGACATAACGTGATCTCGGTCGCCTATGGGCTGGATGTCGATCCGGATCTGCCGGTCGCGCCGGGAGGGTCGTATCCGTCGGCCGACCTGGGCTGCACCAGCTGTCACGATCCCCACGGCAACGGCAACTTCCGACTCCTGCGCGGGGCGGGCGACAGCGGCGGATTCGTTTTCGTCTCCGGCGCGCCCATCGCCGAAGGCGTCGAATTGTCCGGCGCCGCAGAGAGTCCGACCAACCACACGGCCTATCGATCGGGTTGGTCCGCCTGGTGCGCCAACTGCCACGGCTATTTCCATCGTTCCAACCTGGCGGAATTCAATCATCCGGTGGATCGGGCCATGGGGCGGTTCGTCGCCGACGCCTATAACGCCTATGCCGGCGATGCGAACCCGACCGGAGGCTTCTACGCCACCGCCGGGCTGCCGGAAGTGCCGGTCCAGGACCCGGCGGCTTCGACCGACGGGATGTCGGGCGCGAACACATCCTCGCGTCTCAACTGCATGAGCTGCCATCGGGCCCACGCCACCAGCGCTCCCGCGGCATTGCGCTGGGATCCGCAGGTTCTCCACCTCTCGCAGGACGGATCGGCTTCGGGATCCTACCCGATTCCCAACCCGTATCCCGACCTCGACCAGCGTTCCCTCTGCGTGAAATGCCATTGGGGCGACACCGCCGATCACGGTTTCGATCGGCCCTGCCTGGAATGCCACGCCGTCGCCGATTGACCCCTTCCGCTCCGGATTGATCTGGACGTCGGTGGTCGGCGGGCTTAAAATCCCTGCTGACCGAAAACCGGAGGTGGGAATGCTGAAAACTGTATCGATCAGGGCGATGGGCGGGTTTTTGCTGTCCGCGACTCTGGCTGCCTTGACCGGTTGCGCCGGCGATCCCGCCGCCGAACTGCGCGGCGAGGGACCGCCCCCCAACGTGCTGCTGCTGGCGATCGACACCCTGCGCGGCGATCATCTGGGCTGCTACGGGGCCGAGAACGTAAGCACGCCGAACATCGACGCACTCGCGGCCGACGGAGTCCTTTTCTCCCGCTGTTATGCCACCGCTCCCTGGACCCTGCCGTCATTCGCTTCGATCTACACCGGGCTGCGCCCCTGGCGGCACGGCGCGGTCGGCGGTCCGCATCTCGCCCTGGCCGATTCCCTGACCACTCTCGCCGAACGCTTCGCGGCGGCCGGATACGCGACTTCGGCCGCGATCACCATCAACTACGTGAGCGCCGAATGCGGGATGGACCAGGGCTTCGGCCGCTTCGTGGATCTTTCCCGATCCGGGAGCGCGGACCAGGGCCTGAGAGTGACCAACGCGGGCGTGAAGAACATCGCCGCCGCCGCCGCCGGGCCTTTCCTGCAATTGCTGCACTGGTTCGATGTCCACGCTCCGTACACTCCGCCGCCGCCCTTCGACCGGATGTATTACCAGGGAGACGAGAAGGCGCCGGGCGATCCGATTACCGATATGCTGATGTCCGATCGCAACCGGGCCGCGAACCGCGACGGAGGCATGTACGACTGGCTCGAAGGGGTTACCGACATCGAATTCCCGTCGCGGCAATACGAGGCGGGTGTCACCTGTGTGGATTCCCATGTCGGGCGGATCCTGGACACCCTGCGCGAAGAAGGTGCCTACGACCGGACTTTGATCGTGCTCTTCGCCGACCACGGTGAACATCTCGGCGAACACGACATCTGGTTCACCCATTCCCTGCCCTATGTGGAGGCCTTGCGGGTGCCGTTGATAGTGAAGCTGCCGCTGGGGCGGGAAGCCGGCCGCGTGGTAGAGGAACCGGTTTCCACCCTGGACATCCTGCCGACCCTGATCGACGCCGCCGGCTTGGACGAAGCCGACGATATCGACGGCCGCAGCCTGGCGTCGCTGCTGCTCGGCAAAGCCGGCCGCGGGGTCTCGCTGACATTGTCGGAGCAGGGGGGACTGGATGACGTCTGGTCGAAGTCCCTGGTGGAATGGCCGTGGCAGTTGGTGCTGCTGCACGACGCCGACGGCGAAAGACTGGAACTCTACGATCTGGGCGCGGACCCGGCGGCTGAAAATGATCTGGCGGCCGCGGAACCGGCGACCGTCGACCGATTGCGGGCCAAGCTGGGCGAGTACGTCGACGAGTCGTCGCCGGTGGTCGTCGGCGGCGGCGGCAAGGCGGTCGAGTTGGACGAGGACTCCCGCCGCCGGCTGCGGTCGCTGGGGTACTGAGCAACATTTCGAATGAGGTTGCGTCCGAATCGGGATCGGGCTGGATTCGGGTTTCTGAGCTGGCGGCAGCGGGAAGGGGACGGCGATGTCGGGTGGAGGCAAGAGCTGGCTGAAGGGCTGCGGCATCGGCTGCGGAGTGATTCTGCTGCTGACTGTCGCGTTGGGGATCGGCGGCGGGCTGATGATCAAGCGGACAATCGATTCGATAGATAATACCAGTGACGCCATCGACGCCCTGGACGTCGCTTTCGGCGATGTCGGCGATTTCACTCCGGCAGCCGACGGGAGAGTGCCCGCGGATCGGATCGAGGTTTTCCTGGCGATCCGTTCCGATACCGAAGCCGAGCGCCGTTCTTCCGCCCGGATCATGGCGAATCTCGACGCCGACGGACCGGGAGGGCCGCTCGGAATCCTGCGGAAGGTCCGGTCCGGATTGAAACTGCTGCCGCAGATGAAACGCTTCGTCGACGGTCGCACCGAGGCTATGCACGAACACGGCATGGGAATGGGCGAATACGCCTATCTCTACGGACTGGTCTATTATTCGTGGCTGGGACGATCTCCCGGCGACGGCCCCGACTTCCGCATCACCGGCGACGACGACCGTGATTCCGGCGGCGAGGATATTCGCCAGGACCGCCTGGCCGAGTCTCTCGACTACCTGAACTGGGGCGGCCGGAAATGGCTGTCGAACCAGCTCGCCGCCATCGATTCCGCCGGTGGCTTCGATCCCGGATGGCGCGACCGGGTCGCGGCCGAAGTCGCGGCCCTGGCGGACGACGGTTATCGGATGCCCTGGCGTGACGGTCCGCCGCAAAGAACGGTCGCGTCGCTGGAGCCGTATCAGGACCGTCTGGAGGCCGGTTACGACGAGTTGACCAACGCTCTGGAATTCATGGTCGATCACAGGCACTGATCGGGAAGCCGATCAACAGGGGACAGGGGGCGGAATGGGTTTCAAGGACAACAACTGGGTCAAGGGCTGCGGCATCGGTTGCGGCGCCCTGGTGCTGCTGGGGGTCGTGGTCTTCGTAGCCGGCGGGCTCTGGGTTCGCGGCGTCTTCGATGGTGTCCGGGAACTCTCCGACAGCCAGGACAAGCTGGCCGAAATCCACGGCGCGCCCGGCGATTACGTTCCGGCCGCCGATCAGTCGATCCCGCCGCAGAGGATCGAGATCTTCCTGGCCGTGCGCGACACGATGAGTTCCGGCTGGGACGAACTGGAGCGCGCCTGCACCGCGTTGCCGGACAAGGTCGAATCCGCCCGCGGCGGGCCGCGCAAGATCTTCGCGGCTTTGACCGGTCTGGCGGGCATGGTCAATCCCATCGCCGAACATCTCGATCGCCGCAACGAGCTGCTGCTGGATGTCGGCATGAGCCTCGGCGAGTATCTGCACATCTACACCACCGCCTATTACGGCTGGCTCGGCAAGGATCCGGGAACGGGGCCGGTGACCGAATTGGACGGCGTGCGCGAGGAGATGTTCAGCGACGAAGACGCCATGTACTCGCGGGAGAGATGCTTCAGGGTTTCGCGGCGGCTGATGCTCGACTTCCTGCGCAACGCCATCAGATCGTTGCCGGCCGAGGGGGAGCCGGGCGGCGATCCGGTCCTGGCCGATCGCCTGGCCGCCGAACTGCGTCGATGCGAGTTGCAGCCGAAGGTCATACCCTGGACGGATGGGTTGCCGGCGGCCGCGGAAGCATCGCTGGACCCGTATCGTGATCGTCTGTTCTCCGCCTGGAACGGACCTTCGAACTGTTTCGAATTGCCCCGGGACTTCAACCGGTCCTGGGAAATCCACGTGGATTGACCTGCTATGTCCTTCTATGGCGATTTCGCCGCCGATTACGAGGCCGTTTTCCCTTTTCGGGAGCCGGTTTTCGATTTTCTCCGCGATCGCGCGGGCGGCGGCGGCGGGTCGGTTCTGGATATCGGATGCGGCCCCGGCCATTATTGCGGCCGCTTCGCCGCAACCGGATTCCGGGCGCTGGGCGTCGATCTCGATCCGCAGATGATCGCCGCCGCCGGCGGGGCCCATCCGGAGGCCGGGTTTTCGGTTCTGGGCATGAACGATGTCGGAGCTCTCGCCGGTGACGGCCCTTTCGACATGGTCTTCTGCATCGGGAACGTGGCGGCCCATTTGCCTCGCGCGGAATTGACGCCGTTCCTGGCCGCCCTTTCCGGCCTGATCCGGCCGGGCGGCAAGTGGATATTGCAGGTCGTGAACTGGGACCGGATCCTCGCCGCAGGAAGGGCGGATTTCCCCGATCGCGAGTTGCCCGGCGGCGCAGTCTTCCGTCGCGAATATCGTGAGCTGACCCCGGACCGGGTTGTCTTCGCCACCAGTCTCGAATCGGACGGCGAGACGGTATTTTCCGGCGAGACGGATCTGTTCCCGGTCCGTGCGCATCAGTATGTCGACGCCCACGCAGCGGCCGGGTTCGAGCTGCTGGAATGCCTCGGCGATTACGCCGGCGCACCTTTCGCCCCGGACACTTCCCCGGCCGCGATCTTCGTCTTCGAAACAGCCGATTAGCGAGAACCAGATTCCCTCCGGAGGCGGATGCGGTACATCTCATGGAACGTCAACGGCCTGCGCTCGGCGCAGAAGAAGGGCTTCGCGGAATTCGTGCGCGAGGCTGATCCCGACATCCTCTGCCTGCAGGAGACACGGGCTGCCGCCGAACAGGTCGACATCGATCTGCCCGGCCGTTCGTTGCTGTGGAATCCGGCCGAGCGCAAGGGGTACAGCGGAACGCTGGTGGCCTCCAGACAGGAACCCCTGGCGGTCCGTCGGGGGCTGGACAGCGATGAGCCGGATGTCGAGGGGCGGGTGCTGACCCTGGAATTCGCGGATCACTACCTGGTCAACGTCTACACCCCGAACGCACGTCGCGATCTGTCCCGGTTGGAGATGCGGCAGCGGTGGGACGCCGATTTCCTGGCTCATCTGCAGGCGCTGGAACAAGACAAGCCGGTGGTCTGCTGCGGCGACTTCAACGTTTCGCATCGGGAGATCGACCTGGCCAACCCCGGTCCCAACCGGGGCAACGCCGGCTTCACCGACGAGGAGCGGGCCGGGTTCGACGCGTTTCTCGCGGCAGGCTTCGTCGATACCTTCCGCGCCCTGCATCCCGCAGAGAGGGATCGCTATTCCTGGTGGAGCTACAGATATGGTGTTCGTGAGCGGAACATCGGCTGGCGGCTCGACTACTTCCTGATATCGGGCGCGTTGCTTCCTCGACTGCGCGACGCCGACATCCTGGACGAGGTCATGGGTTCGGATCATTGCCCGGTCACGCTGGATATCGGCCTGGAGGTGGAGTCATGACCGAGGCGCTCGTCGGAGGCGCCGACGCCGGCGGCTGGTACGCCGATCCGTCGATCTACGACATCATCTCGACCCCCGGAACGGCGCAGGAGGTCGATATGCTCGCCGATCTGAGCCGGAGATTCGGGTTGCCTCCCGTTCCCGGGGCTGTCTGGCTCGAGCCCGCCTGCGGGACCGGACGTTATCTGCGGGTGATCTCCGGTCGCGGGATCGATTCGGTCGGTTTCGATCTGAGCCCGCAGATGGGCGCCTACGCCCGCGAATCGCTGCGCCGCCGGGGATTGGCCGGCAAATCCCGCGTCTTCACCGCGGGGATGACCGATTTCTCCAGCGCCGTCGCTCCCGGCTCGATCGACTTCGCTTTCATTACCGACAACACCCTGCGCCACCTCGGATCCGACGCGGAAGTGCTGTCTCATCTCGCCGCCGTGGCCCGGGCCCTGAAGCCCGGCGGCGTCTACGCGGTCGGCCTCAGCCTGAGCGTCTATGGGGACGAGACCCCGGACGAGGACATCTTCACCGCGACTCGAGGCGCGTGCCGCGTCACCCAGGTCTACAACTACCTGCCGCCGGGAACGGGGGGGCTTCCGTCCCGCTCCGAACGCGTGATCTCCCATCTGATGATCGAAAGGCCGCGCGGGGTCGAGCATCGCGATTCGGTCTACGACCTGCGCTGCTACGACAGCCGCCAATGGTCGCGGTTGCTGGCCCGGTCGGCCTTCGCGAAGCTGGCCTCGGTGGATCGCCTCGGCTGCCTCGTCTGCGATCGCCGCATGCTTTACCAGACGGATGTGTTGGTCCCCCGCGACGCCGAGGGCTGAATCCGGGGCGGTCTTGTCCGATCAGGCCGCGGCGTGTTAGGATGTGGAACCTGACATCCACTATCGGAGGTGATGCATGGATTGGCATGAACTGCAAAAGACACGAGTGGTCGATCTGCGCGAGATGATGAAGGAGCATCTGCCCGATGTGACGGGAATCACCCAGATGAAGAAGGACCGGCTGATCGAACTGCTTGCCGACGCTCTGGAGATCGAGCGTCCGCACAAGAAGATCGAAGCCGGTCTGGGCAAGCGCGCGATGAAGGCCCGGATCCGCGAACTGAAGGGCAGCCGGGCGGCGGCCGTGGCGGCGGGCGACAGGACGACGCTCCATCGGTCGCGCCGCGAGATCCATCGCCTGAAGCGACGATTGCGTCGTTTGGCCAGCCTGGCCTCGTGAGCGCCTTCCATTTGGTGAACGATCACGGCCGTCCGGGGCGATGCCTCCGGGCGGCCGCATTCGCGCTGGCCGTAGCCGCGGCCGCTTTGGGATGTTCGGCCGGCCAGGCCGCCGCCGACCCGCCGCCGCGGGTGCGGGCCCAGGTCGACTCGGTCGGCTTCGCAACCACCGCCGCGGACATGCAGGCCCTGATCGCCGCCGCCGCGGCTCGCGAAGGGGATGCGGTGGCGGAGGTCCGCGCCGAACTGGGCCTCGCGGACGAGCCTTGGATCGCGGCGATCATGCCGCACGACGACTACATCTACGCCGGCCCGGTCGACCTGCACATCCTGCCGGGAATCAAGGCCCCGCGCTGGATCGTCTTCGGCGTCTGTCACGCCTGCCGCCGTCTGGGCGTTGGCGGACGGCTGATCTTCGATTCCTACGCTGCGTGGAACATGGCCGGGCGGGATGTGCCGGTGGACGGTGAATTGCGCTCGGCCCTGCTCGATCTGCTGCCCGCCGAACTGGCCGTGGTCGACGATGAGCGCCACGCCGCCGAGCATTCCATCGAGTCGGTGCTGCCCTGGCTGACCGCGGCGATCCCCGACGCCGAATTCGTGCCGGTGCTGGTGACCGGGATCGAATGGCCGGACATGCAGGAGGCGGCCGGCGACTTCGCCGCCGCCCTGGCCCGGATCTGCCGCAATCGCGGCTGGCGGCCGGGAATCGACGTGGGAATTCTCATCTCGGCCGACGCCGTCCACTACGGTTGCGATGGATGGGGACCCTCGGGCGGCCACCATCCTTTCGGCTGCGACGAGCCCGGTCACGCGGCGGCTGTCGCCCGTGACGTGATGCTGGCCGAATCCACTCTGGCGGGACCGCTGCGCATCGACGGGCTGGACCGCTTCGTGCGGCTGGTCTGGCTCCCCGGCGATCCGGCGCGGCCCTATCGGATCACCTGGTGCGGCATCTATTCCATACCTTTCGGTCTGGCGACGGCGGCCCGGTGGCAGGAGGCGATGGACTTGCCTTCATTGTCCGGACATCTGCTGCGCTACGGCGACAGCGTGACCGACGGCCGGTTGCCGGTCGCGGATACGGCCCTGGGCGTGACCGCGCCCAACAACCTGGCGCATTGGGTGGGCTACCCGGCGCTGGGATACACGGCCACGACCGACCGACGCTGAACCAAGGAGATCGAGATGCCCGCCATCGGCAGGAAGGCCCCGGATTTCAAACTGAAGAACCAGGACGGCGAGACTATCAGCCTGAGCAGTTTGAAGGGATCCCGGATCGTGATCTTCGCCTACCCCAAGGCGGCTACACCGGGCTGCACCAAGCAGGCCTGTGGCTTCGCCGCGGAACATCCCCGTCTCGAGTCCGAAGGCGTGATCGTGCTCGGCCTCAGCCCCGATTCGCCGGAGAAGCTGAAGAAATGGCGCGAGAAGCAGGGCTTTCCCTTCGACCTGCTTTCCGATCCCGACCATGAAGTGCTGGAGCAGTGGGGCGCCTGGGGTGAGAAGTCGATGTACGGCAAGAAATACATGGGCGTGATCAGATCGCATTGGATCATCGGCGAGGACGGCAAGGTCCTCGACCAGAGGATCAAGGTCGGCCCACAGCAGAGCGTCGACCTGGCGACCGAATTCCTGTCCGCCTAGCAGCCCGGGTCAGCGGGTCTTCCCGCCCGTGGGACGCGATCTGATCTTGGCCGTGGTCTTCTCCTGATGGGTTCCGAGATGGCGCCAGCGATGCACCGCCGTCTCGGCCATCCTGCCCAGCACCGCAGCCAGATCCGAGTTCTCCCATATCCGGTGGAAGTTGCGGTCGTGCGTCAACCGGCGGCTCAAAGCGAAATAAGGCCTGGAATCCGGTTCGAGGCGGATGTCCAACGGCTCGCAAGGCGGATTGTTGGCCAAAAAGACATCGAACAACGTCTTGCTCGCCTGGAAAAAGACGTTGCGCAGTTCCTCCTCGGATTCGGCCTGGTTGATGCGTAAACGGAAATCCGGCAGGATCTCCTTGGTGTACTTCGTGAACGACAGCTGCTTGATCATTACCTGCCTCCCCGACTTCAGGACAACTGCACCGACATTCTCAGGATCTCCGGCTGGGCCAGCCGCTCGAAATCAGCGAAGGCCATGCGGACCAGCTCCGTGTGGGAACAGGCATTGAATGCGATCAGTTTGTCCAGGGTCAGGGAATCGGCGACGTAGACATCCACGCCGTAAAGGTTGCCGAAAGGCGGCATGGCTCCGGTCTCGCAGTCGGGGAAGATTCCCCGGAAATCCTCTTCGCGCGCCAGTTCGACATCCAGCGCTCCGGTCTCTTCCTGCAGCAGTTCGAAATCGATCTGTTCGGAAGCGGGCAACACCGTCATCACGATGCGGCCGTCGATCTTGACGATCACCGTCTTGGCCACCTCGCGGCCGGGGATGTGGGCCGAGGCGGCGACCTCGGGAGCGGTGAAGGCCTTGTCGTGCTTGATGCACTCGTACCAGACCCCGTTATCGTCGAGGTACTCCTTCAGTTTCGTCAGCGGCATGGCATAACCCTCCTGCCTGAATCCGTGGGGGACGGCGGCGGGCCCGAACGACAAGTCGATCGGGAGAACGGATGTGGCGCATAGTTGTGCCGTCGAAGGAATCGGTACGGGCGAGAACAATCTATGAGAAGGCGGGCTCCCTCCCCCCAGGAGTAGTCCCAAGCTAGCACAGCCGGGGCGTGACGGCAATCATGGCGGGCATGGACCGAAGCCGCCGCCGGTGCTAGAATCAACGACTATAAAAACTCGTCTCCAATTCGATAATTCGGGAGGTCTGCCGCAGGCTCCCCGGGGACGTGCTTAAAAACATGATGATCCGCCCTTTTTTCCTCGGTCTTTCTCGCCTTTTCGGCGCCCTGGTGATCCTTTCGGTTGTCGCGGCGTGCGCGCTTGCCGGCTCGGATGAGGCGTCCGGCCGGAATATCGATTCCGCCGAATATTCATGTCCCTACCGGATGTGTTGGGATCCGGCTCCGAGCGTTCCTTCGGTCGGTTCAGGTAGGCGGGGGGCGACCATCGCCCTGCTCGACCTGGACGGCGACGGCCGGCAGGAATATCTGCATTCCAATCGACAGGGTCTGCTGAGCGACAGCTGGGAGGGCGGCGGCCCGGTCACGAAATGGCAGTTGAATCTGCCACCCGAATTCAGCCATGGCCTGCACAGCGTGTTCATCACCGACGTGGGGGACGTGGACGGCGACGGATCGCCTGAAGTCTCCCTGATCGGCCACAAGCCCGGACCGGGCGGATGGCGGCTGTGGATTTTGAAGCCGGACGGGCCGGATATCATCGCCGAATATGATCTGCCGGAAGGCGAGGACAGGCGCCTCGACGGAAAGTGGGACGGAAGCTATCGGGTGATGGGTTCGGTTCCGCATCCGGAAGCCGGCAGCGGCCGCGCCCTGATCCTGCTGCGGGAGGTGGCCTTCGATCTCGAGCCGCGCGGCATCCTGGCCCTGGATCCTCTAAGCGGCGAAGAGATCTGGCGCTATGACATGGGCTGCAATCCGGATGTCCACGGGACGCGACTGGCCGATCTCGACGGCGACGGACGCGACGAGGTCATGGTCGCCGGCAACGCTCCCGACAATATGGGCGGCCGGCTGATCAACGGCACCAGCGACGATATGCTGCATCTGATCGTCTTGAGCCCGGACGGCCGCCTGCTTTGGCGCCGGGAGATCTGTCCCGCCTTCGCCCACGGCACGACCGCGGCCGCCGATCTCGACGGCGACGGATTCCGCGAGGTCTGTCTTGCGATCGACAGCTCCAACTCCATGGGTGACGGAATCTTCGTCTTCGATTCCGAAAGCGGCGAGCAATTGCATCATCTGGAATTGGACAGGTTGACCAAGGGATTGGCGGTGGCTGAAGAAATCGGCGGCGGCGACCTGCTCTTCGTGGGTTCGCGCCTGGGAGATATTTTCAGGGTGCGGCTGATCGATGGCGACCTGTCGGTCGATCGGCGGGCCGCGGCTTCGAAACCGGCCGAGGTCCTGTTCAGCGCCGATGTGTTGCCCGAACCGGGCCCGGAGATCCTGGTCGGTATTACCCAGGGAGTGCACTTCGTTCTGGATCGCGACCTGAGAGTGATGGCCCGACAACCGGATATCGATTCGCATTTCCGGCTGTTGCCGTTTTGCGCCGTGTGGGAGATCGAACCCGGGGAGCCCCGGCTGCTCGTGTCCGGGGCGGATCAATCCCCCGGAGCAGCTTTCCGCTTCGAGCCGGAGGAACCGGCGCCGATGGATCTGCGCTGGCTGTTTCTGGCCGCTATCCCGTTCGCGGCGGGAGCCGTGGCGATCGAACGGCGCCGCCGCAGGTCGGCGCCCCATTCCCTGGAAGACCGGGTGGTGAAAAGGGATCTGATGCTGCGTCTGCTGGGCGACCTGGAACTGTCCGGCCATGGGCAGATCGGCGCCCTGCGGTCGCTGCGCCGGGTGGTTTGGCTATGCGAGGCGTTGAACTCGGCCGCCGCGGAGCGGGACGATTTGCGGCAACGGCTTATCGCCACCTGGAGCGATTGCCGCAAAGAGGTTCTGCCATCATGGAAAGCGACGCTCGTCATGGCCGGCCAAGCCGGCATCGCAACCGCCCTTACCGATCCGGCGAGGCGGACCATCGACGGCTTCGCCGATGCGATTGAATCGCTGTCCGTTCTGGGATTCCCGGCCGAAAAGACATTCGCCGCATTGCCGCGAATCAAGAAACTGGTCAAGGCGGCCGATGATGCGAGCCAGGATCTGCGATCCCAGGTCGAGTCCCATTTCCGGACCGATGTCGGTGCCGCGGTCGATCGCGTTCTGCTGGCTCAAAGCGAAGTGATCAAATCCGTCGGGGCTGAAATCCGACGCACGATTCGTGTGGGCGACGGGCCCTACTGTCGGATTGATTCCGGGGAGTTGGCCTTCGTCGTGGACAATCTGGTTGCGAACTCGCTGCGGGCCATGAGCGACGCACCGCTGCGCAGGTTGACGATCAACTGGACCGAGATCGACAACATGGTGGAAATCCGTTTCGCCGATACCGGCTGCGGCATCGCGCCCGCCGACCGGCGGCGGGTGATGGAGTCACGGGCCAGCCGGCGGCCCGGAGGCGGTCTCGGCCTGCCTCGTTCCGTCCAGATCCTTGCCAAGTACGGCGCCACCCTGAAGATCGAAGAGAGCCGGATCGGAGCCGGCGCCACATTCCTGCTTTCAGTTCCCTGCGTGGTCTGAACCGCTTTTCCCTGTCCCGGTTCGACAGCGGCCCGGCGGCGTATCGGGCAAGAACTTCACATGACGGGGCCGCAGGTATTATCTTAGACTCCGTGCGCGGCCGCTTCCGCGGCAAGCCGCTTCAGCCCGCTTCCGTCCGCGGGGCAACGACAACTCCGACCTGGAGGATCCATGAGAAAGCTCGCGATCACCGCTCTGGCGCTGGGCCTGTTGGTTCCGGCGATCATGAGCGCAGTACCCGTATCCGCCGAGGAAGCCGTGGACGCGCCCGAGTTCGACATCGAAGCATTCCTGCAGGTGCCGACCCTGATCTCGCCCGCGATTTCTCCGGACGGCGATCTGGTGGCCTACACCCGCACCTGGCGCGACCTGGAACTGGACAAGCGGTTGCGCCAGCTATGGCTGGCCGGAACCGACGGCGAGGAAGTCCGTCGTTTGACCTTCGACGACGAGAATGCCCTGTGGAACGTCGATTGGCGTCCCGACGGCGCCCTCAGTTACATCTCCACCCGCGGCGGATCCGCCCAGGTCTGGGTCAACCCCCTGGACGGCGGCGAGCCGAGAGCGGTGACCGATCTCGAGGACGGCGTCGATTCCTACTGGTGGTCGCCCGACGGCAAGACCCTGGCCGTTCTCTCGACCACCGAGGCGCCGGAAGATGATGTCGACGAGGATTGCGGCGACGCCGATGCCGACGCCGACGCCGACGACGCCGACTCCGACGCGGATGCCGAGGATTCGGATGATGAAGGCGACTGGACGGTATTCGATCGCCTCGAGCAGCCG
>CAZYDJ010000055.1:0-2170 GCA_964646035.1 uncultured Fibrobacteraceae bacterium
CCCGATCCCAGCCGCACCGGCGCCTGCGACGTGTGCCACTCCGAGATCGCGGGCATGGCCGCCACGAGCCTGCACTCCAACCTCTGGGGCTACAAGGAGCTGGTCGAGCACCGCACCGGCGCCGAATTCGCCAGCTTCGAGGAGCCTTTCGGCGACAGCTGCAATGGTTGCCATACCACTTGCGGCCAGTGTCATGTCAGCCGTCCGGCCAGCGTCGGCGGCGGTCTGGTCAAGAGCCACAAGTTCGCTCCGCCGCATATGACCAACCAGTGCACCGCCTGCCACGGCAGCCGCATTTCGGTCGACTACTTCGGCGAGACCGGCGCCTTCGGCGACGGCGGCGGCCTGCCCGGCAACCTCAAGGACGTCCACTGGAGCAATCTGATGCAGTGCACGGCCTGCCACGAGCAGGACGAGATGCACGGCGATTCCGGCGGCGCGTCGCAGCCCGAAGGCCATTACACGCATCGGTACCAGACCGAGACGATGCCGCGTTGCGACAGCGCCGTATGCCACGCCTCGGACATCGACAGTGGTCAGTACCATCTGCATCACAACGGCGTCGATGCGGACTGCCACGCCTGCCATGTCGGCTCCGGCGCCGATCCTTCACTCGGCTGTGATGTCTGCCATCCTTCCGGTGTGCCGGTGTACACTTCGCCGTTGCCGACCCTGCAGTGCAACGTCTGCCACTCGCAGCCCTACAAGAGTTGCCAGAGCTGCCATTCCAACGGGATCGGCGGCGGCTATGACGAAGATGCCATCACCAGTGAAGGCCTGTTGAAGATTGCCCGGAACCCGCGTACGGATTACCGCCCCGAGTACGATTACGTGCTCGTGCGCCATGTGCCGGCAGATGAGCAAACGTACAGCCAGTGGGGCCTGTCGGCGACCTTCGAGACCGGCGACCAGCCCACCTGGAAGTACACTTCGCCGCATAACATCCTGCTGAGCACTGATCAGACCACGGTCGAGGCGGGCCAATCCTGCGGCGCGAGCTGCCACGGTTCGGATTATTACCTGCGGGCCACCGATATAGTCGGCGAGTACGACGAGGACGTGAATTCGCCCTTCGTCATTCCCGAGGACAAATAGGCCCCGTCCACCCGGCCCGGGTAGCCACCCGGGCCGGGTAATCAATCCATCGTCCCATTCACTCGATTTGGCACAGTGCCGGGGCTTAGGCCCGGGAACAATGGAGGAGAGTTCAAATGAAAAAGCGAGGATATTGGTTGGTGTTGTTGCTGATAGCAATCCTGGCCATCGCGGGATGCTCCGATGACGACAACATCGCCACGCCCGCAGCCGATGTCTTCCCGACCGTAGCGGCTTCTGTCGAGGATGTCATGAACGACAGCGCCGTCACCGTCGGCGGCATCAGCGCCGATGCGCTGGCCACCGAACTGGCGGCCGACCCCGACGCCTATACGATCATCGACATCCGCAGCCTGAGCGTCTACAACGCCGGCCATATCCCCGGCGCGTACCACAGCTCGCTGGGGTCGCTGCTGACCGACGTCGGCACGACCATCCCGGACGACAAGACCTTCGTGGTGGCCTGCTACAGCGGCCAGAGCGCCGGTCACGCGGTCGTCGCCCTGAAACTGATGGGCTACGACGCCAAGACCCTGCTCTTCGGCATGAGCAACTGGGACACCGGTCTTGCCGCCTCCTGGGACGACAACATCGACAACCTGCTGTCGATCGCCGAGACCACCAACAACAACGGCAGCCTGGTCGCCCATGCCTATCCCGTGCTGACCGGCTACTCGGCTTCCACCGGCCTCGCCGAGCGCGTCCAGGAGATGCTGGACGGCGGCTTCAAGGGGATCTCCTACTCAGAGATGGTCACCGACGGCCTCGATAACTTCTTCATCGTGAACTACTTCGGCGAGGATGACTATCTGGGCAACGGCACCGCCGGCGTCCCGGGCCACATCCCCGGATCCTTCCAGTTCACCCCCTACACCAGCCTGGACCGCGACTCGATGCTGGACAACCTGCCCACCGACAAGACCATCGTGGTCTATTGCTGGACGGGTCAGCACTCCAGCCAGATCACCGCGTATTTGAACATCATGGGCTATGAGGCCAAGAGCCTGAAGTTCGGCTCCAACGCCTTGTTCCATGATGATCTCAGCGCCCATGTCTGGAACGGCACGACCAACAC
>CAZYDJ010000055.1:2270-14643 GCA_964646035.1 uncultured Fibrobacteraceae bacterium
GCCTATCAGTTCACTCCGTACGCCAGCCTGGGCTTCGAAGAGATGCTGAACAACCTGCCCACCGACAAGACCATCGTGGTCTACTGCTGGACGGGTCAGCACTCGAGCCAGATCACCGCGTACCTGAACATCCTGGGCTATGACGCCAAGAGCCTGAAGTTCGGCTCCAACGCCCTGTTCCATGACGATCTGAGCGCGCATGTCTGGAACGGCACGACCAACGGATACCCGCTGGAACCGACCGCACCCCTGAAGATGGCCTCCGGTTTCTAGATCGGCATCCAGATCAGCAATCGGTGCGCATCGAGCGCGAGGGGGGCCGCAGGGCCCCCCTTTTTCATGCCCGGAAACGTTGATCAGGAACGGGAGCGGCGTGGCAGGGCCCACAGCAGCAGGGTGGCGGCGGCGCCGATGAGGTTGGTGGGGGTGGGCAGGATGCGGATGGCCCGGGCGTAGCTGCGCAGGGCCTCGGCGAAATGTCCCTCGTCCCGTTGGTGCCAGGCCAGGCTGGCCAGGGAGCGTCGCATCGCCTTGCGCCAGACACCGCGGGCCTCGCGGCTGCGGATGTATTTCTCCTGGCGCTTCAGCACCCGCAGGGATCCCGGCAGCCGCCTGGCGCCGCGGCCGGTGACTCCGCCGGGGAGGCTGCGGTAGCTGTGCATGATCCGGTCGAGGAAGGCGAAGACGCTGCCGCCGCGGGCCAGCCGGAACCAGAGGTCGCGGTCGTCGGCGTTGCGCAGGGCCTCGTCGAAACCGCCCACCTCGATCACCGCTTCGCGCCGGAAGACGACGCTGGAGGTGCCGATGAAATTCGCCCGCATCAATTCGATGAACAGCTTTTCCCCGGAGATCAGGCCGACGTCCGCGGTCCGGGTCCGCTCCACCGCCGAACGGAAAGACTGGTAATGGGCCAGGACGCTGGGCGCGAGTTCGCGATCTTCCGCATCGATCACCCGGAAATCGGTGAAGAGCAGGTCTGCCTCGGGGAAGTCGTTCAGCACCCGCGCGGCGGCTGATAATTTGCCCGGCGCCATCAGGTCGTCGGAGTCGAAGAGGGCCACCAGATCACCCGTGGCCCGGGCCAGACCCCGGTTGCGGGGGCGCGACGGGCCGCCGTGGTTCTCGCCGGGCAGATGGACGACACGATCGCCGTAGCCGCGGACGATATCGCCGGTGGCGTCGGTCGAGCCGTCGTCGGCGACGATCACTTCCAGGCGCGGATAGTCCTGGCCCAGCACGGAATCCAGCGTGGCCGGCAGCGTCGCCGCGGCGTTCCAGGCTGGTATCACGACGGAAATCAATGGAGTGCAAGTCATGCCGGCAGGATAGCATAGCCCATCAAGCCTTGCAGCCGACATGTTTGCCCCTAGACTGGCAGGATGTCGCAGAGGCAGCCCTCATCATCCGGAGGATAGCGATGTCCGACCCCACCGTCTTTCTCGAAGAAATGGCCAACGGATTCCAGGATTCCGCCATCCTGTTGACGGCATGCCGCTGTGGCGTTTTCGCGGCGCTGGGCGATCGGGAGCGGCGGGCCGACGAACTGGCCGCGGAGTTGGAGCTGGATCGTGACGCCCTGGAAAGGGTGCTGCTGGCCTTGACCGCCGCGGGCGTGCTCTGCTGCGCGGGCGATCGTTTCCGTTTGGATCCGCTTTACTCTCCGGTTTTGTCGCCGGACGGGGAGCGGACCCAGGCCAGCATCTTCAATCACATCCACGGCATGATGAAACGCTGGGCGCGTCTGGACGAGATCCTGGCCACGGGGCTTCCGGTCAAGACCGACGAAAACGATCGCCGGGCCGAGCGCGATTTCATCCTGGGCATGGAAAACGTCTCACGCAGATCATCGCAGGAAGTAGCGCGCAGGATCGACCTGTCGGAGCGGAAGCATCTGCTGGATCTCGGCGGCGGGCCGGCCACCGCGGCGTTGACCTTCGCCCGCGAGTTCTCCGGGATGCGCTGCACGGTCTTCGATCTGCCGGGCCCGTTGGAGATCGCCGCCGAGCAGGTCTCCGCCGCCGGCATGGGCGACCGGGTCTCGCTGATGGCGGGCGATTTCCTGGCCGACGATATCGGGTCGGGATACGACGCCGTCTACGTCTCCAACATCATCCACGCCTTTGCGGAGGATGATACCGCCCTGCTGTTCGCGAAGGTCTTCGCCGCGCTCGATCCGGGCGGGATGGTGATGGTGAAGGATTTCTATCTCGAAAACTGCCGCACCCGTCCGGCCCGGGCCGCCCGTTTCTCGGTGAACATGCTCGTCGGCACCGACGGCGGGCGCTGCTATACCTGGGACGAGACCGAAGCGATGCTCGCCGCAGTCGGATTCGGCGATTTCCGCCGCCTGGAAGTGGCCCGGGTCAGCGGAATCATCAGCGCGTTTCGTCCTGCTTCCGCTTGATCCGGATCCCGTCCGGTAATGGCCGTTCCTGTAAACCGATATAAATTGTCCGGTTTATTGGGAGATGACCATGAACCGGGACCGGATCAGGGCGTTGATCAAGATCGCCGTGACGGCGATCGCGTTATCAATTGCAGTCGGAGGATATATCATGGGCGACAAGACAGTTGCGGGCGCCGGCGTCGAGCGCACGACAGGCAATCGATTGGGCGGCGAGGCTTCGCTTTATCTGCGCCAGCACGCACAGAACCCCGTAGACTGGCAGCCTTGGGGCGATGAGGCCCTGGCCCGGTCGCGCGAGCTCGACCGGCCCATCTTCCTGTCCATCGGCTACGCGTCCTGCCATTGGTGCCACGTCATGGAGGAAGAGGTCTTCACCGACGCCGGGGCCGCCGCTTATCTGAACGAGCATTTCATCTCGATCAAGGTCGATCGCGAGGAGCGGCCCGACCTGGACGCGGTCTACATGGAAGCGGTGCAGGCCATGACCGGCTCCGGGGGCTGGCCTCTGACCGTCTTTCTGACCCCCGATCTGAAGCCGTTCTTCGGCGGCACCTACTTCCCCCGCGACACCTTCCTCGAGCTTATCCGCCGGGTGGCGTCGGTCTACGAGAATCGCCGCGACGAACTGGAGCAGTCGGCCGAGACTTTGACCTCGCGTCTGGGCCGCAACCCGCTCGGCAAGAGCGGCGATCTGCCGGGAGCCGAGAACGTCGGCGGCGCGGTGGCGGCCGCCTTGGAGCGGGTGGACAATCGCTGGGGCGGCTTCTCGGGACGCCAGAAATTCCCCACTCCGCCCCGCTGGCGGTTGATGCTGCACCAGTACCGCAAGACCGGGGAGAAGCCGATTGCCGACGCTCTGCGGCTGACCCTGGACCGGATGGCCGACGGCGGCATCCGCGACCAGATCGGCGGCGGCTTCCACCGCTACTCGGTCGAACCCACCTGGCTCGTGCCGCATTTCGAGATCATGCTCTACGACAACGTCCAACTGGCTTCGCTCTATCTCGAAGCGGCCGCGGTTTTCGCCGATGACCGCTACCGGCGCGTCGCGACCGGAGTCCTGGATTTCCTGTTGCGCGAGATGGCGAACGAGGAGGGCGGATTCTACGCCAGCTTCGACGCCGACAGCGGCGGCGAGGAAGGCAGCTATTACGTCTGGACTCCGGCGCAGATCGTGGACGTGGCCGGCGAAACCGACGGACCGCCGCTGGCCGATCTGCTGGGCGTGACCGCAGAGGGTAATTTCGAGGGGCGCAGCATCCCGACCCGTCGCATGCCCCCGGCCGCGGTGGCCGCCCGTCACGGCGGCGACGCGGACTCGGTCACGGCCTTGGCCGAGCGCTGGCTGGAAGAGCTGCGCCTTCGCCGGTCCCTGCGGACGGCACCGGCCCTGGACCGCAAAATCGTCACATCCTGGAACGGCATGGCGTTGAGCGCCTTCGCCGCCGGTTATTCCCTGACCGGTGACGATCGCTATCGCGAAGCGGCCGCAAAAGCCGCCGATTTCCTCTGGCGATCCCATCGCGGCGACGACGGCAGGCTGGTGCGGACCTCGACCGACGGTTTGGCCGGCGCGCAGGGCATCCTCGATGATTACGGGTCGACGGCCTGCGGATTGATCGACCTCTACACGGCCACTGGCGAGGTTCGCCAACTGCGCCGGGCCCTGGAGCTGATCGAATCCGCTCGCGGGCTCTTCCGTGGCGCCGGCGGAGCCTGGCACCTGACTGCCGAGGACGCGGAGGCCCCCCTGGGCCGGCGCATCGATCTTTTCGACAGCGTGGAACCGTCCGGCGCCTCGGCGATGATCCATGCCCAGCTGAAGGCCGCGGCGTTGACCGGGCGCACCGAATTGAGGGACGAAGCCGGGGAGTCCCTGGCGGCGGCGGCCGATATGATCGCGAAAGCCGACCTGGAAATGGCCTGCTGGCTCGACGCCGCCCTGCTGCTGTCCGGCCCCTTCTACGAGGTGGTGCTCGCCGGTGATCCCGCCGATCCGTCCCTGGCTGAACTCGTCCGGATCTATGACCGGATGTTGCCGCCTCACGCCGTGTTGTCGCGGACGGCGGCCGGCGGTCCGGATTCCGAACAATTGGCCCTGATGCCGCCTCTGGCCGGCAAGACGGCGCCCAACGGCCGGTCGGCGGCCTACGTCTGCCTGCACGGAGCCTGTCTGGCGCCGGCGACTTCGGCCGCGGATTTCGCCCGCAAACTGGGCGCCGGGTGGGCTTATTGATCCCCGAGCCTTCTTTCTCGACCCGGCGGCTCCCGGATTGTATCCTTCGCCGAGGACCGGCCTTCGCATTGCCGGGGCGATCCCATCCAGCTACATTCCCCGGCAGCGGGCAAGTCAGAACCGGGAGCTCGACCGCATGCAAAGAGCAGACTGGATATTCCGCGCTTTCACCGACGGGAAGCTAAAGCTGGACGGCGGAGCCATGTTCGGCGTCGTTCCCCGCCAACTCTGGGCAAAGCATCATCCACCCGACGAGCGCAACCGGATCGAGATGGTGATGCGCTGTCTGCTGGTCGATCATGAAGATCACCGCATCCTGGTCGATTGCGGTTGTGGAGATCGCTGGGCCGAAAAGCAGCGGGACATCTTCGGCTTCGAGCGGCAGCCGAATCATCTGCTGACGGAGCTCGCGGCGGCCGGTGTCCCGCGCGAATCGATCACCGACGTGATCCTGACCCATCTGCATTTCGATCATTGCGGCGGCGCGGTCATCGAACGCCCCGACGGTCTGGAGCCGGCATTTCCCGCCGCCCGCCACTGGGTGCAGAAGAAGCAATGGTCCTGGGCCTTTTGCCCCACCGATCGCGATCGCGCCAGTTTCCGTCCCGAGGATTTCGAACCCCTGGAGAAGGCGGGGCTGCTCGAATTCGTCAACGGAACCGGCGAGATCCTGCCGGGAGTGAGAGTGGTGACGATCCACGGCCACACCCCGGGACAGCAGATCGTCGAGTTCCATACCGGCGACGGGGTCGTGGCTTTCGTGGCCGACCTGTTGCCGCTGGCCAGCCAGTTGCGGGTGCCGTGGATAATGAGCTACGACCTGAACCCGCTGCTGACCCTGACCGAGAAGAAGGAATTTCTCAGCCGGGCCGCCGAAGAGGACTTCACCCTGGTCTTCGAACACGATCCGGAAATCGAGGCCGCCGGCGTGGCGTTCGACGGCAGGAATTTCCAGCCGACCGGACCGTTCCGGCTGGAGGATCGCTGACGGAGCTGCACTTTCACCCTCAATCGGCATTCTGGAGACATAGATGGCGAAGCAGGCAGAAGACGGGCGCAAGGCTCGTTCCGGGCGGGTGGCCAGCCGGCGCCGCGAGGTGTTGGCTAAACCCGACTGGTTGAAGATCAAAACCCGCGGCGGCGATGATTATAACGAGATGAAGGCGCTGCTGCGTACCGCCCAACTCAACACCATCTGCGAGAGCGGCAACTGCCCCAACCGCGGGGAATGCTTCGCCCATCGCACCGCCACGTTCATGGTCCTCGGCGATCACTGCACCCGCAACTGCACTTTCTGCAACGTCGAGACCGGCCGCGGCGAGGCTCCCGATCCCGGCGAGCCCCTGCGCCTGGCCGAGACGGTCCGGCATCTGGGGCTGAAGTTCGCGGTCATCACCTCGGTGACCCGCGACGAATTGCCCGACGGCGGCGGCGCCCATTTCGCGGCGGTGATCCGCGAGGTCAATCGCCTCAATCCCGATTGCGGCGTCGAATTGCTGATCCCCGATTTCCTGGGCGACCCCCTGGCGTTGAACAAGGTGCTCGTCGCCGGGCCGGACGTTCTGGCCCACAACGTCGAGACCGTGCCGCGGCTCTATCCCGAAGTGCGGCCCCAGGCCGTTTACCAGCGGTCGTTGACGCTGCTCAAGTCGGTTCGCCAGTGGGCCGATGCACGGGGAATCGCAATGCGCGTCAAGACCGGCATCATGCTCGGTCTGGGCGAGGAGAAGGACGAGATCGTCGATCTGATGCGCGACTGCGTCGATCACGGCGTGGATATCCTGACCATCGGCCAATACCTGCAGCCGACGCCCCGCCATCATCCGGTGGAGAGGTACGTCGGTCCCGAAGAGTTCGATGAACTGGCCGAAACCGGTCGCGGGATGGGATTGCGCTGGGTGGAGTCCGGACCACTGGTCCGGTCGAGCTATCACGCGCGCGAGCAGGCCGAGGGGCACGATCAGGCAGCGGCCCTGGACTCTGCCTGATCCGGCTCCGCCGGCCGCAAGGAGGCGGCTTGGCGAAATCACGTAAGAACGCCGGCCGCCGTTGGCTGGCGGCAGGGATCCTGGCCTATCTGGCCGTCCTGCTCGCCGTCGCGGGCGGACTGGTCCTCCTGCATCGGACTTCACGCGACCGTCTCGATGACGCTCTCGGCGAACGCTTGCGGGCGGTGGCCACCACCAGCGCCCACATCGTCGACGGCGATTCGCTGCGCGTCTGGTCCTTCGAATCCACCGAGACCCTCGACTATCTCTGGCTCCGATCACGCCTGCAGCAGATCCGGCGGGAGAACGATCTGGGCGAGGTCGTGATCTGCGATCCCACCGGCCATGTCGTGATCTCGGTCGGCGACCGGATCGAGAAGGGGGAGCGGAACGTTTTCTGGGCCCTGGACCGCGGCTCCGTGGATCTGGCCCGCGACGGTTTCCCGGCCGTCAGCCGTCTCTACCGTTCCGGAGACATCTACCAGAAAAGCGCCCACGTCCCGATCTTCGATTCCGATGGCGAATTGGCCGCGGTGCTCAGCGTCGAGGCGGACGCCGGCTTCCTGGAAGCGTTGGCCGTCCTGCGCCGCGGAGCCGTCTTCACCGGCGCGGCGGTGCTCATCTTCCTGAGCCTGGTCGGATTCCTGATCTGGCGCCTGCAGAGTTCGGCCGCGTCGTATAGGGCGTCGGTCATGCGCCAGGAGAACCTGGCCGCGATGGGCAGGATGACCGCCGGCATCGCCCACGAGATACGCAACCCCCTGACCATCATCCGCGGCTCGGCCATGCACCTGCTGGACAGGCTGCGCGAGGCGGGGATCCAGGACGAGACGGCTGCGTTCATCCCCGAGGAAATTGATCGTCTGGACGGCATCCTGCGCCGTTATCTGGCCTTCGGGCGCGACGATGCGGCGGATCTGGAAAAGGTCGATCTCACCGTGCTGACAAGGCGTTCCTGCCGTCTGGCGGAGAACGAACTTGCCGCCGGCGGAGTCACCATCGAGGTGCTTTCCACCGGGGAGCCCCTGATGATCGCCGGCGACTCGCCGCGATTGCAACAGGTGTTGCTGAACCTGCTGCTCAACGCCCGCAACGCCATGCCGGACGGAGGTCTGCTGACCGTAGCGCTGGCGCGGGACCGATCCGACGTCGTGTTGCGATTGATCGACGAGGGGACCGGCCTCGGCGGCCGCGATCCCGAAACCCTGTTCGAGCCCTTCGTGACGACCAACGAGAAGGGCAGCGGATTGGGCCTGGCCGTGGTCCGGCGCATAGCGGTCGAGCACGGCGGAACCGTGAGCCTGGCCGAGAGGCCCGATCGGCGCGGGGCAGTGGTCGAATTGAGGCTGCCGGCCGCCGGGACAGCCCCGGATCAAGCAAGTCGAGGAGGAAACGGTGGCTAGGATCCTGGTAGTCGACGACGAAGAGCGCAACGTAACCCTGTTGCGGATGACGCTGGAAGGAGCCGGCCATTCGGTCGCCGGGCTGCACGGCGGAGCCGAGGCGCTGGCCGCGTTCAGCGAGCAGGCTTTCGACCTGGTGCTGACCGACCTGCGCATGGAGCCGGTCGACGGCATGGACGTCATCGCGGGCGTGAAGGCTGAAAGTCCGTCCACGCCGGTGATCGTGCTGACGGCCTACGGCGAGGTCGAGACGGCGGTAGCGGCCATGCAGAACGGCGCTTCCGACTATCTGACCAAGCCCTGGCGGCCGCAGGAAGTGATGCTGGCCATCGCCCGGGCCCTGGACGGGGCCGGCCTGCTGCGCGAGCGGCGGGTGCTGAAGCGCGAGATAGAATCGGCGCGGCCCTCCGGGCTGGTCGGAGATTCGGCGGCGATGATCGCCCTGCGCGGACTGATCGCCAAGGTGGCGCCGTCGGCAGCCACGGTGCTGATCCGCGGCGAGAGCGGCACGGGGAAGGAACTGGTAGCCCGCGCCGTCCATGCCGCCGGCGGCCGCGCCGAGCGTTCATTCGTGGCGGTCAACTGCGCCGCCATCCCGGAATCGCTGCTCGAGAGCGAACTATTCGGCTATCGCAAGGGCGCTTTCACCGGTGCCGACGAGGATCGCGAAGGACTGTTCGAGGCGGCGAACGGCGGCACCCTTTTCCTGGACGAGATCGGGGAGGCCGGCGCCGGGGTCCAGGCCAAGCTGCTGCGAGTGCTGGAGGAGAGGAAGATCAACCGGGTCGGCGATCCCCGCGAACGCGAGGTCGACGTGAGGGTGGTCGCCGCCACCAACCGCCCGTTGGAGTCGGCCATTTCCGCCGGCGGGTTCCGCGAGGATCTGTACTACCGGCTGCTGGTTTTTCCGGTGGACGTGCCGCCGCTGCGTGAGCGCCTGGACGATATCCCCGGACTGGCGGCCCATTTCCTGGGCGAGGCGGGCCGGTCGGATCATCTGCCGGCGTCAGCCCTGCGGCGGATGAGGTCATACGGCTGGCCGGGCAACGTGCGCGAGCTGCGCAACGTGATCGAGAGGGCCCGCATCCTCGCCGGCGACGGGGCCATCGCGGATGAACACATCCTGCTGAAGGTGGGAGCCGTCGCGGCCTCCGACGATCACGGCGGCGAGTTGGATCTGGCAGTCAATGAACGGCGTCTGATCCGGGCCGCCCTGGTTCGCGCGGCGGGTAACAAGACCCTGGCCGCGGAACTGCTCGGCATCACCCGCAGGGCGCTCTATTCCCGGTTGAAAGTGCTGGGGATGGGCACCGGCGGCGGGGATGGCGAAGACGGGACCGAGGCCGGGAAATGAAGCCGGTAAATGAAGCCGGGACCGGACCGCATCGCCGCCGAAATGTTCCTGTAGGTACGTTTCGGGGCTTCGCGATAATTCAGGGGAGAGCGTCTTGGCTCTCAAGTCATTTGAATCAAATGCTTTATGGCGATGTCTCGGCTCATGACATCCTGGCACGGACCCTGCAATTCAAGATCGGAATCATGAAGATGCTGGATGTCGATGTTGGCGGAAAGGAAGGCCGGCAGATGAATCCGAGGCGACACGGGAATCGGGTCGGATGCAGGGCGGCGGCGGCGGCCGTCGTGTTGTCCCTGGCGGCGTTGCTGCCTCTGATCGCGTCTCCGGCCGCGGCTCAGATTTCGGTGACTCCGGAACAGGCGGAAGTCTTCGTGCAGGGGACCGGCGAAATCCTGTCGCGGGTCGTTCCGGTGGTCAAGGATTCGGGCAGCGAGCGCGCCCTGAAGATCCTGCGGGAGGCCATGAGCCTGCAAAACCGTGCGTCCTCGTTGTTGGTCGAGGACAGATCGCGGATGGCGGTCGAGCTATCCCGCCGCGCGCGTGACGGGGCGCGGCAGTCGGAACGCATCGCCCGCTCTTCGCTGACCTACGAGGAACGCTCCCGCCTGCGGCTCGAACGGGTGGTTCAACTGCGGGATGTCGTGGTCGACGCTGTGGCCGAGGTCGATCATGAGCAGGCCCGCAAATTCATCCATGAGGCCGACCGGCAGATCGTCCGCGCCCGCGAGCAGTACGGACAGACCAATTTCGAGATCGCATTCAACATGGTCGAGTCGGCGGAGAAGCTGCTGCGCCGCGCCGGCCGGCTGGCTTTCGAGGCCGGCGGCGCCGAAAGGCTGGATCGATTCCTGGAAGGCACCGCCGAGTTGCTGGTTCGCGCCCGCGATCTGATCGTCGATCCGGACCGCGCCGGTCGGGAGAAATTGCGACAGGCCGAAAATCAGCTCGAAGAAGCCCGCCAGGCCAGGGCCGGGGGCAAGCCGGTGCTGGCATTGCGGCGGGCCCATCTGGCGCGTGAGTTGGCCCGCAGCCAGATCGCCGTCGACGGCGGCCGCGACCACGGGCCGGGGCGGAACTCCGAGTCGGTCCAGGGCCTGCTCGAGCGCTGGGACGCAGCCGCGGTCGACGTGGCCGCGGCCGTGGCCGAATCCGCCGACGAGGAAGCCCGCCGGTTGCTCGATAACGCGCGCAGGCATCGGCGCGAGGCCGAACAGGCGCTCGCCGCGGACGATATCCAGACTGCCCTGAGACTGGTCCGGGCGGCCCACAACGCCCTGGACAAGGCGATGGATCGAAGCCGTTGATTTCCCGAACCGTATCGCCGGCCGCGGCGGCCATCCTCGCCGCCTGCGTCCTGCTCCTGTCGGGGCCTGGCGTTTCCCTTGCCGGCGCCGACGAGCCGCGGGACATCTGGCGGCTGACCATGGCCGCCGGTTATGACACCTACGTCCAGAACTACTCCCTGGCCGCCGACGACACCACCGAGATCATATCCGAATACGAGATCGAGATCGGCGCCGAGGCCGCCACCCGGGGACGCGCCAGGCATAACTGGTTATTGCGGCCGGTGGGATCGGTCGGCACCGAATTGTTCCGCGGCCGGGTCGAGGGCGGCTACAGATACCGGCCCGATTCGACCCATACCGAGATCAGCCTCGACGCCATGGCCAGGGGCCGCAGTTATCGCGGCGGCACCGGCTACTCGCTGAGCAGCGACCGGGCCGAGGGGGAGTTGCGGGGGCGTTGGCTGGCCTCGGCGGCCGGGGCCACCGCCTTCGAACTGGCTCTGCGGGCATCCCGGCTGCGGCACCGGGAGCCTAGCGAGTTGGAAGTGGATCGCGACGATCTGGGGCTCGGCGCCCTGCTGCGCAACGGCAGCGAATCGGATTGGCTCTGGCGCGTGGGCGGGGGCTGGGGCAGAAGAGTGCATCCGGACAGCGCGGCGGTCGACCGGACGAACTGGGTGATCAACGGCGAGGCCGACCGGATCTGGATGTCGGGCGCCGGACTGCGCGCGTACGGCCGCGGCGAGAGGCGTCTGATCCGCGACGAGGAAGCCCGTCCCTCGGCCTGGACCTGGCAATCGGAACTCGAAGGATTGCTGCCTGCCGGCGACTTCATCCTGGCCGCGGAGATCAATTCCGAGATCTGGAATTACGTCGACCAGAGGAATCCCTACTTCGACAGCGTCCTGCTCGGCGGCCGGATCGAGTTGCGCGGAGGCGGGGTTTTCGGGCCGGGATGGCGGGTCGGGCCGAGCGTCGAGAGGTTCGACGCCGGCGACAACCCCGAATCATATAGCCAGTTCGGCATCCGGGTCGGACTCGAAAGCTATACCGGCGGCTTCAGCGGTTCGTTCTCGATGGAGGTCGGCCGCCGTGAATACGACGGCGGAGCGGGCGATTCGACATCGGAAACCGATCCCTCCCTGGTCGATCCGCTGGATCCCGACGCGGCCTACGATCTCTACAGCGATTTCACCTATGTCGAATTGTGGCTCAACGGCAGTCTGAGCCTTGCGGCCGATATCTCCCTGGACGTTCTGGCCCACTACCAGCCCGAGAACCACGCCGAGCAGATCGACGATACCGCGCTCGGCTTCGGCTCCGCCCGCCTGGTCTGGCGATTCTAGGAGCTAGACAGGCTTTCCCCCCGGCGTTCCAGGTGTTATCTTCGCCACTCTGCGGGAGGAAAGACTCCCCGAAGGGCATACGTGTGTCCGGACGGCCAGGCGCCGACCGACGAAAGGGACCCCATGGCCGACATCACCAAGCGCTCCGAGAACTACAGCCGTTGGTATCTGGATGTGATCCAGGCCGCCGAATTGGCCGAAAACAGCCCCGTGCGCGGCTGCATGGTCATCCGGCCCAACGGTTACGCGATATGGGAAAGCATCCAGCGCATCCTCGACGACCGGTTCAAGGAATTGGGCCACGTCAACGCCTACTTCCCGCTGCTGATCCCCAAGAGTTTCCTGGCCCG
>CAZYDJ010000056.1:0-7586 GCA_964646035.1 uncultured Fibrobacteraceae bacterium
CCGCCTCGGCGGCCACGACATCCTGACCGCCGTCGACGGCCGCGACGCGCTGGCCAAACTGGACGGCGAAACAATCGACTGCATGGTCCTGGATCTGGAAATGCCCCGTCTGGACGGATTCGGAGTGCTGCGCAAGCTGCGCGAGGACGGCGTCGACATCCCGGTGATCGTCTATACCGGCACCGGCGACTACGAGCGCTGCGTGCAGGCGGTGAAGCTGGGTGCGTACGGTTTCGTCGACAAGGACGAGCCGACCGAACGGGTGGCCCGGCAGATCGAGAACGCCCTGGCCCACGCCGGGCTGGCCCGTGAGGTGGCCGACCTGAAAAGGCGCCTCGGCGGCGACACCCCGCTGATCGGCCGCAGCCGAGCCATGAACGATCTGCGCGACGCCATAGCCCGGGTGGCGCCCATCCCCAGCCCGGTGCTGGTGCTGGGCGAGAGCGGCAGCGGCAAGGAGCTGGTGGCCCGCGAACTGCACCGCCTCGGATCGCATCCCAAGGGCGTTTTCCTGGCCGTGAACTGCGCCGCGCTGCCGGAGAATCTGGTCGAAAGCGAGCTCTTCGGCCACGAACGCGGAGCCTTCACCGGCGCCGACCGCCTGCGCCGCGGCGCTTTCGAACGGGCGGCGGGCGGCACCCTGTTCCTGGACGAGATGGGCGAGTTGCCGGCCGCGGCCCAGGCCAAGCTGCTGCGCGTGCTCGAGGAGCGGGTCGTCAACAGATTGGGCGGCGACCGCGAATTGAAGGTGGATTGCCGGGTCGTGGCGGCCACCAACCGCGATCCCGAGACCGAGGTGCGGGCCGGCCGCTTTCGCGAGGATCTGCTATATCGCCTGAACGTGCACACCCTGCGCGTGCCGCCGCTGCGGGCTCGGCCCGACGACGTGCCCCTGCTGGCCGATCATTTCCTGCGCACGATCTGCGAGCGCCTCGGGCGCAGGTTCAAGACCATGGCCCCCGCAACGGTCGATGGGTTGAAGGCGCGGCTGTGGGAACGCAACAACGTGCGCGAGCTGCGCAACGCGATCGAGAGGATGATCATCGCCTGTGATGAGGATGTGATCGGCCCCGCTCATCTGCCGCCCGCCGCAGAAGGCGCGAACCGCGTCGCGACCGCTCCCGGCTCCGAGCCGTTCCCAGCCGAGGGCACGCTGCAGGAGCTGCGCGAGGAGGCCGAGCGGCGGATCGTGAAAGCGGCGTTGGACCGCCACGGCGGACATCTGACCAACACGGCGCGGGCGCTGGGTCTGGCCGATCATGCGAGCCTGTCGAAGGTGATCAAGAGGTTGGGAATCGAGCGCGGGGAGCCGGGCAGGCGGGGTTAGCGATCACATCTGCGGGATGCAGGCGTCGAGAGGGCGTCGCGAGGACAGGATGGCCGAGCAGCCCGAACGCGAGACGGGGAAGCACACGATGTGCTTCCCCGTCGTCCTGCAGCCCGCAGATGTGATCGCTAACCCCGCCTGACGCCTCCGCCCGCTCGATCGCCGGCCGCTAGCGGAACAGGGCCTTTGTCGCGCCCCAGGTCGATGCTTCGTTTGGTGCAGTATGCCACGCCCAACAATAGTTGATATGGGCGACCGGAAGCTCGAAGTCTCCCGAGGAGACTTCCAACGGCACCGCGATGTCGGGGTTCTTGCCGTCGAGATATCCCGGAAAATCCGGGAAGATGGTCGAATCCGGCAACGGATGAATGTAAAACCCCACTATGTCGTCAGGCGACATGACGAAGCCGGTCCAGGTGGCCAGGACGCACACCCCGTCGACCGGCCGCAACGCGTTCTCCAGCAGTCCCAACTCGACATCGAAGAGCCCGTCCTGCTCCTCCAGATGAGAGGTTGTCACATTGCCCGCCAATTCCCAACTCGGCACGGCGACATCCCCCACCTCCACCTTGCACTGCCAACGTGAAATGCCCGGGCATGACGGCCGGACGACAGCCAGATAGGCCTGCACTTTTTCAAAGGGATCATACGTGTTGCAGCAAGCCTGTATGGCGCAGGTGTCGAAATAGATGCCTATAGTGTCGTAGCACTTCTCGGCCTGGGAAAATGCCGGCTGCGCGAGAACCAGAAGACACGCGAGCGGGATCAACATGCGTTTCATGGGTATTGCCTCCGGATGTGGCCTCCGTGTACGCGATCTATATATAAGAGAAATGAACTCGCGTTGATTATGCGCCAAAACCGCCCTCGCCGTCAAGGAGGCCGGGCACGCGTTGCGTCCGGCCTCCGTTCCATGGCGCCGACCGGAGTATCGCAGCTAATTCCGCCGGCACATTATCCCTCTTTCCCGCAGCACTTCTTGACCGCAACCCCGGAATGGTCTAACAACATAGCCGGGGAGCGACTTCGGACATTAAAACCGGTCGGGACCAGATGCGGAAACGCCCAGACAAGCTTTATCTCATGCTGATCAGCATCCACGGCCTGATCCGCAGCGACAATCTGGAGCTCGGCCGCGATGCCGACACCGGCGGCCAGACGACCTACGTGGTCGAGCTGGCCCGCGCCCTCGGCGAACGTCCCGAAGTGGAAAGAGTGGATCTGCTGACCCGGCTGATCGCCGATCCCCGCATCGATCCAGGCTATTCGGCGGTCATCGAACCGCTGTCGAAAAAGGCCCGGATCGTCCGCATCGCCTGCGGCGGCGACGAGTACCTGCCCAAGGAAGAGCTCTGGGATCATCTGGATGACTTCGCCGACCGCACGATCGACCACATCCGCGCCCAGGGCCGGCTGCCCGACATCATCCACAGCCACTACGCGGACGCGGGACACGTCGGAGCCCGGCTCTCCCACCAGATCGGCATACCCCTGGTCCATACCGGCCACTCCCTCGGCAGGGTCAAGCGCCGGCGGCTGCTGGCCGGCGGGCTGAGCCGCGAGGAGATCGAATCCCGCTACCATATCGCCCGGCGCATCGAAGCCGAAGAAGACGCGCTCAGCGCTGCCGAACTGGTCATCACCAGCACCCGCCAGGAGATCGACAGCCAGTACGGGATGTACGACTACTACCTCCCCGAGCAGATGCGGGTGGTGCCGCCGGGCACCGACATCTCGCGATTCCATCCCCCAGAGGGAAACGAGTGGGAAGATCCGGTGGCGAAGGACCTGGACCGCTTCCTGACCGATCCGCGCAAGCCGATGATCCTGGCCCTGTCGCGACCCGACCGGCGCAAGAACATCATCTCGCTGATCCAGTCCTTCGGCGATTCGGAGCAATTGCGTAAGGCGGCCAACCTGGTGCTGGTGGCGGGCATCCGCGACGACATCCGTGACATGGAGGACGGCGTCCGCGAGGTCCTGACCGACATCCTGCTGGCCGTCGACCGCCACGACCTCTACGGCAACGTGGCCTATCCGAAGCAGCATTCGCCCCAGGACGTGCCGACCTTCTATCGGCTCGCCGCGGCTTCGGGAGGCGTCTTCGTCAACCCGGCGCTGACCGAGCCCTTCGGCCTGACCCTGCTCGAAGCGGCGGCCAGCGGTCTGCCCATCGTGGCGACCGAAGACGGCGGCCCGGTGGACATCGTGGAGAACTGCCGCAACGGCGTGCTGGTCAGCCCGTTGAACACCGAAGCGATAGCCGAGGCCCTGCAGGAGATGATTTCCGATCCGGTCCGCTGGCGCGAATACTCGAGCAACGGCCTCGACGGCGTGAGGCGTCATTACACCTGGGAAGCCCACGCCGACAAGTATCTCGCCGAACTGCAGCCGCTGCTGAAGCGCGCCGAACCCCTGCCTCGACGCACGACCGTCCGCAGCGCCACCACCTATCGCGACCGGGCCATCTTCACCGATCTCGATCAGAACCTGCTCGGCGATCGCGAATCGCTGAAGCACCTGGTCGACCTGATCCAGGCCAACCGGCGCAAGGCCGCTTTCGGCATCGCGACCGGCAGGCGGCTGGACTCGGCGCTGCTCATCTTGAAGCGCTACGGCATCCCCCGGCCCGACGTGCTGATCACGAGCATGGGCACCGTGATCCACTACGCGCCCGACCTGACCCGCGACGAGGTCTGGGCCAGCCACATCGACCACCTCTGGCATCGGATAGAAGTGCGGCGCATCATGGCCGAAGTGCCGGGAATAGAACTGCGGCCCGAGACCGAGCAGAGCGTCTTCAAACTCGGCTACCGCATCGTGGATCAACAGGAAGCACCCGACCTGGCCCACATCCGCAGCCTGCTCCATCAGCACGAACAGACGGTCAACGTCTTCCTGTCGTTCGGGCAGAACATCGACATCGTGCCTTCCCGGGCTTCGAAGGGCTACGCCCTGCGCTGGTTCGCCGATCAGCGGGAAGTGCCGCTGGAGAACGTGCTCGCCGCCGGCGGATCCGGTGCGGACGAGGATATGATGCGCGGCAACACCCTGGCGGTCGTGGTGGCCAACCGGCATCACGAGGATCTGTCGGAATTGATCGAGACCGAGCGGATCTTCTTCGCCAGCCGCCCCTACGCCGCCGGCATCGCCGAAGCGATCGAGCATTACGACTTTTTCGGTAGATGCCGGGCGCCCTGACGGATTCCCGTCGTGTCTCCAGGGACACGGCCAACCGTGTTCCGGCGGACACATCCCGCTGCGTGACCTGAAAGCCCTCCGCGAATTTTCATCTCTTTAAGTCTTTTTATTATAGGCAGTTGTGCAGATGACAATCGCGCCGCCGATTACGGCCCCGACCTTGCGAAAAGTGGATCAACTCAGCAAATCCACTCCGACGAAAGGGAGCCGCCGTGAAGACCGACAAGACAACCCCCGAGCAGAGGAAACTGAAGTTCGCCGAGGCCGGAATCCTGTTCGTGCTGATCCTGGCAGTGATCCTGGCCGTGGGCCTGAAGGTGACCTCGCATAACGACGCCGAGCCCGTGGTCGCGACCGTCGAGCAGACCGCCCCGATCGACGCGGCCGAGGCCCGGGAGCGGATCGCCGCCGGGCCCGGGGCCGTCGAACCCGGAGCTTCCGGATCCGTCGCCGGAGAGCCCGGCGTCCAGGCCGAAGCCGCAACGCCGGTCGCAGCTGCCGGTCCCCGCTACGACGATTCCGTGGCGGCGATCGACATCTACCGCGACGGCGAGACCGCCTATTTCGATCGCGACTATGAGAACGCCGTCGACGCCTTCGCCGCCTACACCGGCCGTCTGCCGGAAAACGCCTGGGGGCATTATATGCTCGGCCTGAGCCTGTGGAAGGCCGGCGCCCCGCAGGAAGCTGTCCCCGCCCTGCAGACCGCGCTCGAACTGCGGCCCGAACACGTGAAGTCGAATCTCAACCTGGCCCGTGTGCTGCTCGAACTGGGCCGGGCCGATGAGGCCAAGCCCCTGGTCGACGCCGTCATCGCGAGCGATCCCGACGCCTCGGGCGCCTACCGGATGCTCGGCCGGATCGCCCACGCCCTCGGCGACGCCGATGCGGCGACCGCCGCCTACACCGAGGCCACCGTCCGCGACACCACCGACGTCTGGTCGCTGAACAACCTCGGACTCGTCTTCATCGAGCAGGGAGAATACGAGAAGGCGCTGGCGCCCCTGGCCCGCGCGGTGACCCTCGATCCCGGGATCGCCTGCTTCCAGAACAACCTCGGCGCGGCCCTGGAACGCACCGGCCACAACTCGGCCGCGGCCGTCGCCTACGCCGCCGCGCTCGAATGCGGCGACGGTCACGAAACCGCCGCGGCCAGCCTCGCACGGGTCGAAGCGATGCCCGAATCCGCCGACTCGGGGCCGGTGGATCTTGGCGTCCTGGCCGCCGGATTCGGCGTCGAAGAGGCGCCGACGGTGGCCGAGATGCTGCCGGTCGAGTCGATCGCCGCAGAATGACATCCCACTATCAAATTGCGGTGCGGGAGGTTCGGCGACCACGCCGGGCCTCCTGCGGCATATCGGAGAGGATCGCCCCGAAAACGCTGAGAATCGGCGGCGGAACCATTTTTCACGTTTGGATTCGGATCGGGCGCAGACTAGATTTGGCAGTGGCGATGAGCCGATTTCTTCTGCGGACAGTCCCGCGCCCGGATCGCTTCCAGACGCGCCACGGCCCGCGAACAGATAACCGACGTTTCCCGAGGAGGGAAAGGGCATGGCAGACAAGTCGTTCAACGCCTTCGCGATGGCCCAGCAACAATTCGATCGCATGGCTGAGAAGCTGGGGCTGGATCAAGCCGCCCGCGATATCCTTCGCAACCCCAACAAAGAGATTGCATTCCACATCCCCGTGCGGATGGATGACGGCAGCGTCAAGGTGTTCCGCGGATTCCGCGTCCAGCACAACGATGCCCGCGGCCCCTGCAAGGGCGGCATCCGCTTCCATCCCCAGGAGACCATCGACACCGTCCGCGCCCTGGCCACCTGGATGACCTGGAAATGCGCGGTCGTGGACATCCCCCTCGGCGGCGGCAAGGGCGGCGTCATCTGCGACCCGCACCATCTGTCGATGCGCGAGCAGGAGCAGATCTGCCGCGGTTGGGTGCGCCAGGTCGCTTCGGACGTCGGTCCCGTGCAGGACGTTCCGGCTCCCGACGTGATGACCAGCGGCCAGCATATGTTGTGGATGATGGACGAGTACGAGCGGATTCATCACGGCCACTTCCCCGGCTTCATCACCGGCAAGCCCCTGGGCATGGGCGGCTCGAAGGGCCGCACCGCAGCCACCGGCTACGGCGTGATCTTCACCCTGCGCGAGGCCCTGAAGCGCAAGGAAGTCGACATCGCCAAGACCACCGCGGCCTTCCAGGGCTTCGGCAACGTCGCCCAGTTCGCGGTCGAACTGTACACCCGCCTCGGCGGCAAGGCCGTCTGCGTCTCCTGCTGGGACCAGAACGACCAGGCCAGCTACACCTTCCGCAAGATGGACGGGATCGATCTCGACCAGCTGCGCGGCATGACCGACCGGTTCGGCGGCATCGACAAGGACAAGGCCCGCGAGGCCGGCTACGACGTGCTCGACGGCGGCGCCTGGATCGAGCAGGACGTCGACATCCTGCTGCCCTGCGCCCTGGAGAACCAGGTCAACGCCGAGACCGCCCAGAAGATCAGCGGCCAGGTCAAGTTCATCGCCGAGGGCGCCAACGGCCCGACCACCCCGGAGGCCGACGAGATCCTGCAGCAGAAGGGCGTCTTCTGCATTCCGGATTTCCTCTGCAACGCCGGCGGCGTGACCTGCAGCTACTTCGAGCAGGTCCAGTGCAACCAGAACTTCTTCTGGTCCGAGGAAGAAGTGCTCGGTCGTCTGGACGAGATCATGACCCGCGCGTTCCACGCCGTAGCCGACCTGGCCGAGAACCAGGGCGAGTACATGCGTGACGCCGCCTACATGATCGCCATCCAGCGCGTCGCCGAAGCCTGCCGCCTGCGCGGCTGGATCTAGAGCTTCGCCTGATCGCGAACTCAGCACGCAGAAAGACCGGCGGTCCCCTCGGGGGCCGCCGGTTTTCTCTGTCCGTTAAGCTCGGGCGTGGCATGAGATTTCGGGTCGGTCGGCGGCGGCCGGGGTCGCGGGACGGCCGGCGGGCGACTCCGGAACCGTTAAGCTCGGGCGTGGCGTGAAGATTCGGGTCGGAAAAATCTTACCTATGGTTATGTGG
>CAZYDJ010000056.1:7596-11706 GCA_964646035.1 uncultured Fibrobacteraceae bacterium
AGGAGCAACGCAGTTGCGACGAGCGTGGAGCTCCGCCCGGTCGTTCCGCGACCCAGGGCGCCCCCAACACCCCCGAAATCCTCAAGCCTCCCCGACGAACCCTAGGGCCCTCTCCGCCTCCGCATCCATCACGACCTGCAGTTTGCGGCCGCCGGTCACCGCCGGCACGTGGATCAACCTGACCACGTGAGACATCTTGGCGCGGCGCGGCAGCACCTCGGCCAGGGCGTTGGGGATCTCTAGCAGGAACTTCTCGTTGAAGATCGTGCCCTCGGAATCGGGATACAGGGGCAGGTAGGAAATGTCGGCCTCGACCAGATCCTGGAAGAAGTGGGTGCCGAACGAGACGTCGGGCAGATACCCTTCCTTGCGCCGAGCCACTTCGAGCAACATCCGGGAGTGGTTGATGTCGGCGTATTCGACGCTCACGCCCAGTTTGATGTCGCCGCGGCTGCCCCATCGTCCGGGGCCGATAAGAATGAAGCGGCGATGCGGCAGGGCGCGGTTCAACTCGCCGACGGTCTGCCCGACAGCGAGCAGTTCATCGTGGAATTCGATGGCTTCATAGGCGCCCGGCGGCACGTAGACGATGTATTCGATGTCTTGGACATGGCCCATCTGCACGAAATGATCGGCCGAGAAGATGCGGTCGTCGTTCGCTATCCCCGACGGGATCTTGACTCTTTCGTGATGCTCGCCCCGGCTCTGGGGACGACATTGCAGGATGTAGAGATGGCGTCCGTCGTGGGCGAATTCCACGTCCACGGGCACCTTCCAGGCCCTCTCGAGCACGTCGAGGACCGCCTTCATCTGCTTGGCGAAACCGGTGCGGTCGATCAGACCGTCGAAGGTGACCACGAGATCGCGGGGATCGGTGTTGATCAGCAACGGCCCGGTCGGGATCAGCATCCCGTCGCGATAGACGGAGAAGATTTTTTCCGTGGCGGGGAAACGGCCTCCCTTCTCATTCAGCAGGTCGACCAACGGCACTGTGGTGAACTTGTTCTCGACCAGGTCGATGACGTCGATGAACCTCTGGCTGTAGCGGGCGATCTCTTCGGGATGCACCGTCGCACGCAACTCGGGCTGCCCGGGGCTGATCAGACGCGGATAATCCTCGCCCACGCGATCGACGGCCCGGGTGCCGAGACCGGCCACCAGCCGCACCATCCCGTTCTCCCGTTTCAGCCGCGGAGTCCAGCGGTACTCGTTGCGGCTGAAGGCGACGCCGGCAAAGGCGGGCAGCCAATAACGGCCGAGCCGCTGTCCCACTACCGGCTGGATGATGCAGGCCATCTCCTCCAGGAAGTCCAGCAGTCCCCGCTCGTCGCGATACTGGATGGCGTCGGGAGAAAAGATGCTGGCGTAGACCTGGGTGATTGCTCCGAGCAGGTCCTGCATGCGCTGCCGCAACGACCCCTGGTTGGCTACGAACAGGCTCTGGTACTTGCCGGAAAAGGCCGAGCCGAGACGATCCTCGAGCAGGCTGCTGGACCGCACCACCAGCGGCACCTCGCCCAGCTTCTGCAGCATCCGGGCCAGGCTGCGCACGACGTAGGTCGGGAAGCGTCCGCTGCGGAAGAACCGGCGCAGCAGGCGGTACTGGCTGCGCAGTTCGTCCACGTCCCCGTATTTGATGTTGATGACTTCCTCGAGTCCGTTCATCTTGACGAACTCCAGCATCACATCGGAACGGACATAATAGGTCAGCGGCGTGGTGAAATCGCCGACCGGCTCACCCATGTCGGCTGCCCGCGCCAGCACGTCGTGGGCCAGGATGAACCCGGTAGCCTTGCCGCCCAGCTTGCCGAGCCCCTTCTCCGGACCGATGACCCGGGTGATGATGTCGGCGAAATCTCTGACTGTCAGCACTTCGCGGGCCACGCCCAGCAATTCCAGTTGATCGGTCAACAGCCGGCGGATCAGCGCCACCCGGGTGCCGCGGACATCGGCCATCGACAGGGTCGGACCGCCCGGCGAGAGCTCGCAGAACCGCAGCACCTCGCCGCGAATCTCCTGCCAGCTGCTGAACGGGTTGTCGGCGAAATCCTCGAGCCGCAGCGCCACGTCCTTCTTCACCGCCATGTGGATCAGACCCTTCATGCGGTCGTCGTCCCAATGGTGCGAAGCGTATTGGATCACCAACTGGCGCAGCGCCTGCAGCTCCTTCATGGAGCGCGCGGGCGCCGGCCGGTTGGGATCGGTCCAGTGCAGGAAGTCGGGGTCGCCGAGTATCTGGCTGACGTTCATCTCGAGCTGTTCCATCCGCATGATGCCTTCCTTGTGCAGGGTCAGCATCAGGTAGCGGATGATCTTCTCGTAGAGTACCGGGTTCTCGAGGCGGTAATAGTCCAGATCCTCGCGCCAGGTGCGCACGGCAGTTTCACCGCTTTCGGAGATGGGCATATGCGGTCTCCGTTGCTGGAGCTAGTCGGCGCTGCCGGAGCCGTCGGCGCCCGTCTTGCGGGTCGTCTTCTTCGTCGCCGCCTTCTTGGCGACCTTCTTCGCCGGAGCCTTGGTGGCTACAGCCTTCTTGACGGCCTTCTTGGTAGTCTTTTTGGCTACCGTCTTCCTGGCGGTCTTCTTCTCCGCCGGAGCCTTCGCGGCGACAGTCTTCTTGACCGCCTTCTTGGTGTTCCCGGACGCGGTCGATTCCATGGCGGCTGGCGACGACGACTGTTCTCTGCCGGCCCGGGAATCGGTCTTCGGTCCGGATTTCGACTCGGACGGCGCGGCGGCACTCGTGCCGGGCGTGACGGTGTTGACCGTAGTCTCGTCGGAAGCGCCTCCGGAACGACGGCGGCCGCGGCGACGCGACGATCGGCTGCGACCGGAGCGCTGGGCGGTGGTCGCCGCCGCCAGCGAAGCCACGATCCAGGTTCCGCCGGCCTGCTCGTCGCGATGGGCCTGGAGCAGCCCCAGGGTCATGGCGTCCTCGAGCAGATCACCGAAACTGGAATAACCCCAGTTGCCCTCGTTGAAGTCGGGCTTCTTCCTCTTCATGGTGTCCTTGATCAGAGAGGAGTAGAGCCGTCCCCTGTGCTCGAGCATCAGCCCCTGGATGGTGCTGATCAGCAGCGAGAAGAGCTTGCGCTTCTCCGCGGGCACGTCATCCAGACGCATCTCGCCGCCGACGCTGGATTTCTGCATCAGGTCGTCGTAGAAGATGAACTCGTCGCAGTTGGAGATCAGCAGCTTGGAGCTGGAGTTCCGCATGCCGATCCCGATCACCGACTTGGCGTTCTCGCGCAGCTTCGAGACCAGCGGCGAGAAGTCCGAGTCGCCCGAAACGATCACGAAGGCGTCGACGTGTTCCTTGTTGTAGCAGAGGTCGATGGCGTCCACTACCAGACGGATGTCGGCGCTGTTCTTGCCGCTGACCCGGGGCGACGGCACCTCGATCAGCTCGATGGCCGCGGCGTGGAGATCGCCCATATAATCCTGGTAGTAGCTCCAGTCGGCATATGCCTTCTTGATGATGATCTTGCCCTTTTCCAGCAACCGCTCCAGCACGTGGTTGATGTCGAATCGTTGGTGGGCGTCACGGGCGCCCAGCGCCACGTTGTCGAAGTCGATGAACAAGGCGAGATTGGTCTCGCGTTCCTGACTCATGATGAGCTCCTGCCGGGGTAAGCGGAGGGCCTGCCGGAACGGCCGGCCTCGTGGGATGGAAAATACTCTTTACCTTGCCCGGTCTGCCACAGAAATTACTGGATGCGGGCGCTTCTTCCCGCATCGGGCCCGATAATTACGGAGGATGAACATGTCCGAGAACCTCAGCGCCCCTGAACTAGTCCGCCTCGTCCAACGCGTATTCCGGCCCACCGACCGCGACACGGGGCTGGCCCTGATCGTGGATCTGCCCGATCGGAAACTGGCCGACAACGACCACTGGCGGCAGCGGCGCGTCCTGGCCGCCGGCTGGGCGGAGATGCTCAGCGCCTCTGCGGCGGAGCTTGGACTGCCTCGGGTGACCCTGGCCTGGTACCCCAACGCCGGCGGCAACAACGCCGACCTGCCGGCCCTGTGCGTGCCCGCGGCCGCAGGCGTTCGCCTCGACCACGCCGACGAACTCGAAGGCCGCGATGCGGTGCCCTTCCCCGTGCTGTT
>CAZYDJ010000056.1:11716-14479 GCA_964646035.1 uncultured Fibrobacteraceae bacterium
GTACCGCAACGCCGGCGGCAACAACGCCGACCTCCCGGACGACTGCCGGCCCGCGGCCGGGTTCGAGCCCCTGCATCACGCCGACGACCTGGCGCCGCTGCCGACCCTTCCCTTCGCCGAACTCTTCGCCACCCACAGCCTGATCATCGCCCCGACCGAACTGTCGGCCACCGCGCCGATGAAAGTGGCCGCCCGCAGCCATCCCCTGCGCGCCGCGACGATGCCCGGATTTTTGCCGACGATGGTTCCCGCGCTGAGATTGGATTACGGCGAGATCAACCGCCGGGTCATGCTGCTGAAGGAGCTGGTCGATCCCGCCACCGCAGCCCGCATCGTCCTGGCTGTGGACGGCGAAAAGAAGGAACTGAATCTCGACCTGCGTCATCGCGAAGCCCACGCCTCGGGCGGCCTGTTCCCAACCAACGGCGTCGCCGGCAACCTGCCGTCGGGCGAAACCTACGTCGTGCCCTACGAGGGAGAGATCGCCGGCGACCCCAGCGCTTCGGCCGGCGAGTTGCCGGTCCAGTTCGGCGACGAGGTGGTCATCTACAGGATAGCGGGCAACAAGGCGGTCGAGGTGCTCAGCACCGGCCCGCAGAGCGAGCGGGAAGCCGCCCTGATCGCAGCCGAACCGGCCTACGCCAATCTGGCCGAACTGGGACTCGGCGTGCTCGGCGACTTCGGCCTCGCCCCGACGGGCAGCATCCTGCTGGACGAGAAACTGGGCCTGCACATCGCTTTCGGGCGCAGCGACCATTTCGGCGGCGACGTCGGCCCCGACGACTTCAGTTCCCCGGAAGCCGTCGTTCACCTCGACCGGGTCTACATCCCGCAGATGCAGCCCCGGATCTCGGTGGAATCGGTGACCCTGATGCGTCCCGACGGCCCCCTGGAGATAATCCGGGACGGCAGTTACGGCGATCTCTTCTGATCCGGTCCGATCCGGGGGGTATCGGTCAGCGATGGGCGCGGCGGGAGATGCCGATCACGTTGGGTATCGGCCAGCCGATCCGATTGAGGTCGCTTTCGAGGATGCCGCTTTCGAAGCTGCCCACGAATTCGCGCTCGACTCCGCCGGCGTCGATGAAGAGTTGCGCCTCCGGCCCGCCCTCGACGTACATCGCCGATTCGATGGCCAAGGGCAGATCCAGCAGGATCTCGATCAGGTCGTAGGTGCTGAAAGGCGCCCGGCAGTGGATCATCAGGAAACGCCCCGCGCCGTCCAAGCCCACCGCCGCGGTGCTGTGACGGCGTTTCTGCGGCACCCAAACGTTGTTTCCCCGGCAGGAAACCATGCGGATGCTCTGGATGAGCGTGCCGTAATGCTCGGCGGCCGTGTCCAGATCCAGGCAGGTACGGTCGATGATCCGCACCGCGGGCACAGAATCGTCGAGGGCGTCGAAGGCCAGGACCGTCTTGTCCGGCGAAACATAGGAATTGTTGATGTGGCCGCTCGTGCGCATCAGCGAAACGCTGGTGCGATAATCCTTCTGGAACATGGCCGCGTTGATCGCCGCGGCCAGATCGTGCAGCTCGCACCACTCCCGCGTCGAATGCAGTTCCCCCTCGTCCGAGGCCGAAGTGTTGAGCAACCGCAGTTCCCAGAGCTCGGGATCGACCCGCAGGACGTTGATCGCGGCGTCCGCGCCGCCGCCGGGTAGCGGCGCCGCGAACTCGGCCATCTCCAGACCCGGTTCCAATGTCCGCCAAACCGATTCGCCCGAGCCGGCGACGCAGATCACCGACGCGGCCAGAGCCAGCGCCGCCAGCACGGCCGCGGCCACGATCGCCTGATTACTCCGCCCCCGCAGCGCCATTACCGGCCTCCCGTCAAACCCGGTCCCGACCGTCGAGGATCGCCAGGATCTCGGCGGTCTTCTCTTTCATCAGATCCGGGGCTCCCCTGGATTCGACGTTGAGCCGGACGACCGGCTCGGTGTTCGAAGTGCGCAGATTGAAACGCCATTCGCCCATGTCCAGCGACAGGCCGTCGGTGCGGTCGATGCCCGCGGCGTCAGGTCCGTAGCGGTCCTCGATCCCGGCCAGGGCGGTCGCCGGGTCAGCCAATCGCCGGTTGATCTCGCCGCTGGCGGGAAAGGCCGCCTGCATGGCCCCCACCAGCCCGGAAAGCGGCCTACCCGTGCGGCAGATCTCCTGCATCACCAGCAGCCACGGTATCATGCCGCTGTCACAATAGGCGAAATCCCGGAAATAATGGTGGGCGGACATCTCGCCGCCGTAGATCGCGTCTTCCCGGCGCATGCGCTCCTTGATGAACGCGTGGCCGGTCTTGTTCATCACCGGCACCCCGCCGGCCTCGCCGACGACCGCCACCGTATTCCAGGTCAGACGCGGATCGTGGACCACCTTTTCGCCGGGATGATCCCGCAGCAGGGCCCGCGCCAGCAATCCCACCAGATAATACCCCTCGATGAACCCGCCCTTCTCGTCGAAGAAGAAGCAGCGGTCGAAATCGCCGTCCCAGGCCAGACCGACATCGGCTCCGGATTCGCGGACAGCCGCCGCCGTCGCCTCACGATTCTCGGGCAGCAACGGGTTGGGCACCCCGTTGGGAAATGTGCCGTCGGGTTCGTGATTCACCTTCACCAGATCGAACGGCAGTTCGGGCTCGAGACGGTCAAGGATCGGGCCCGCGCAACCGTTGCCCGCGTTGACGACGATCTTCAACGGCCGCAAGGCGGAGCGGTCGATCATTCCGAGCAGGAATCGGACGTATGACTCGCGACGATCGCGGACGGTAAT
>CAZYDJ010000057.1:0-14420 GCA_964646035.1 uncultured Fibrobacteraceae bacterium
CCTTCCCTCGTTGAGGGCGTGATAGACGAATCCGCCCATCTCGCTGAAGTGACGCTCGATGTCACGGCTGAGACCGAATATGTCGTAGCGCCTGATGCCTACCTTGGCCATCTCTCCGGTCTTGTCGGCGGCCGTTCCGTACCAATCCAGCAGATTCTTCTTCACCTCATCCCAGAGCGACATATTTCCTCCTAATGCCGGCTCACGCCGGCCAGATAGTGGTTGCTACCATCGGCTCATTCATATAGTACTTAGCCGCTATGAGCAACAACGGTTACGAAACGGTCCTGCTTGTGGCCGACACGCATTTCCATCTCGACCCCGACCCGGAAGAACGGATCCGCCTACTGAGGTTCCTGTCCTTTCTCGAAATGTCCGCCGGGGTCGACCATTTGGTGCTGCTCGGCGATATCTTCGATTTCTGGTTCGATTATCCCCATTTCCGGCTCAAAGGGTACGATGACCTGCTGCACGGACTCGATCTTGTCCGCGATGCCGGAACGCGCATCCATTTCGTCGGCGGCAACCACGATATCTGGGCTGCCGACTATTTCCACAGGCGTTACGGCTGCTCCGAGGGCGGCGGCCCGTTGACCCTGGACGCCGGCGGATTGCGAATGCGGCTGATCCACGGCGACGGCATGCTGGGCCGGGACCTGCCATACAGATGCTTCCGCTGGGTCGTCCGCCGCCGGCTGGGCATCATCTGCGCAAAATCCCTGCACCCGGAAATCCTGTTCGCCATCTCCACCTGGCTCAGCGGACACAGCAGGATGGCCACCCGTGACGAAGCTTCCCGCATCGAAACCTTGGCCGCCCGCCGTCTGCCCCGGATGCAGGGCGATTGGGACCTGGCGGTGATCGGCCACGTCCATCATCCGTTCATCGTCGAACATGAGAACAGGAAACTGGCGGCTCTGGGTGGATGGCTGGGCAGGGAAGGCTATGGTATTGCAAGAGAGGGCCGTTTCGAATTACGCGATTTCGAAGACGGCCCCCCGATCTGAGCAGAACTGATCCAGGATCCTGCTAGTAATGCAATTCGATCACGAACCTGTGTGACGGATCCAGCTCATTGTCCATGTCCTCGTAGGCATAGCCCACCTCGATCCGGCCCTTGGCGAAGCCGGCGCCGGCGGTCAGGCCCTGTGATTCATAGTTGATCTTGGTTCCCAACCGCAGGGCCAGTATGTCCATGACGCGGTATTCGGCCCCGATGTGGGCCTTCTCGTTGCCGTCGTTGGGAATCAGGACATCCGCCGCGAAACTGAAGTTGCCGGCGAAGAAGGGATGTTGCGGATCATATCCGGCCCCGAGACGGACGGTCATCGGCAGGTCATATTCGACTTCGTTCAGAGTGATCCCCGAACCCAGGTTCTGCAGGGCCGCCCCGAGAAACAGCCCGTCGACCAGGGCCTTGTGCGACACGGAGAAATCGAAGGCCACCGCCGAGCCGCCGTAGATATCGATTTCCTCATGCAGATACTTCACCGTCAAGCCACCGGCGATGTCCGCCCCCAGCATTCGCGAATAAGAGACGCCCAAGGCCACCTGATGTGGATTGAAGGTCCCTTCCGGCACACCCACCGGCTCGGTTCCGTAGCGGTCGATATCATCGGAATAGAAGCCGGAAAAGAAAAAGCCAAGAGCTCCGTGCGAGGTCCGATGAGCTACGATCGCAGTCTCCTTGTCGAAGAGATCGTAAAGCCGCTGATGCTGGAGAAGCAGATCAGTGCCCTGCTCGTCGAACGCCAGCCGGGCCGGGTTCCAATAAACCGCGGCCGCTCCGGACGCTGCGCCCACTCCGGCTCCGCCCATCCCCGTCTCACGGGCTCCCACCGGCATCCGCAAGGAGAGGAATCCGGCATCACCGGGGTCGCCACCGGCCATGACCGGGGCTGCCGCCGCGACTACAGCCAGCGCCGCCAGCAAGACGGTGATTCGACATGCTCTGCTCTTCGACTTCATCGCTGTTCCTTTCAAGGTACCGTCCCGGCGGCTGGATCCAGCCTCCGGCAACGGTTCGACAAGCCCGATGCGACGCTTCAGCGCTCGATCGCAACCGGGTGGATGCTCTCTTCGGTACGGCCGTCCCCCTGGGCTACCAGGCGGCAGAGATACACGCCGGAAGCTGCTTTGTCCACTTCCAGCAGAACTTCAACTGGTTCCTCGGCCCGGGCCGAGACGGAAGCCGAGGCAACCACCTGCTCGCCTTCCAGATTGTAGAGTATCGCCCTGAAACTGCAGTCCTTCCAGGCCAAAGCCCTCACATGCAAAGGTCCTGCCGCCAGCGGATTCGGATAACAGATCCTGCTTTCCGGATCCAGGAGTCCGTCTCCGCCGGGAGCCGTCGAGCCCTTCTGCGGAGCGGTTCCTGAGCGAAGAGGGTTCCCTCCCCATTGGGGCCAGATCTCATTTCCAACCACCGGACCGTCCCGATGCCACAGCGAAATCCGCGAAATCGGCTCGGTTACCGGCTCCCCGCTGTCGGGATCGATGCCGGCTAGGCGCAGGAATGTGCCGGCGGCGGCCACTTCAGGCCGGGAATCCTGATCCAGATCCGCCCACAGCGAAGTGCCTGCGGCGTCCCCTGGCCCGGACAGCGGGAATCCCGGCGCCGGGTTTCCCCGGGAATCATACTGGAAAATCCGCCCGTCCCTGGCTGTGAAAAGATAATGCCATTCTCCGTCTTCGTCCTCGATCACCAGAGGCGACGGCACTGCGCAGGCCCCCGCACCAACACCCGCACCATCAACGTCGCCATCAATCCCAGCGTCACTATCGCTCCGACCGTCATCGGCCTCTGTTCCGAAAGACGATATGGACGGCGAAGGTCGGCACGGCCAACCCAGCGCCGGAGCGCCGGTGGACCCGGAAACCACGAACACGCCGTCGCCGACGAACGCGGTGCCGGGCGCCGGCGGGGATAGCGGTCCCGCAGCATCCCAGAGCGTTACCACCGGAGAGGCCGGATCGGTGATCAATACAGCAGTTCCGCCTTCGCCGGCTATCAACATGCCATTGGCCGAGACCAGCGGAGCCGCCCCGGAAGGGTCCACAGGAAGATCGACCGTCCGGCCGGCTGTCTGCAGAATGGCCGCCCCGGGCTCCTCACCAACGGTCAGCCCCCACAAGGTGCCGCCCCACACCAACGGCGGCGCCGCGAAAGATGACGCCGATTCGGGAAGCATCAGGATCGCGTCATCATCCCCTGCCACGTCGATCCGCATCAACGAAGGCAGAGACGCGACCGGAAGATAGGCCAGCAGGATGTCGGCATACTCCGGCAGATCGCTGCGGGGCAACAACACCGGCGGCTGATCGATGCCGGCCAGGGCAAGGTACAGCCCGCGGCTGTCGGGATCGCCGTCGCCGTCGGCATACTCGCTGCCGTCTTCCCCGTTGAATACATAGATCCCGTTGGCGGCGGCCAGCACCACCTCGGCAATTCCGTCCCGATCAACATCGCCGGCGGCGGGAGGTCCGATCCATTCCACAGGCTCGCCCTCGGCGTCGGTCCCCAAGGCGAAAAGGCCCTTCTCGGCAGGGGCCGGCAGGTAATCGCCCAACTCATGGTCGAAGGCGAGCACCCTGCCGCCGTCCGCGGCAACCAATATCTCCCGCTGATCGTCCCCGGATGAGTCCAGGTCCACCGCCAGCAGATGCGACCCGGTCAGATCGACGCCGGGCAATTCGACCGTCGCGTCGGGCGAGGCTTCCTCGATTCCACTGACCAGGCTGCAACGGAAGGTCATGCTGTCGGCGTAGGTCAGCGTCAATTCCCCTACGGCGGCCACGACATCGCTGATGTCGGCGATCAACACCCCGGTCCAGGCGCCGCCGGCGCTGTCGGTCGCCGGCAAGGTATCGGGCCCGAATGCGTCCACGCCTTCGCCACGGAAAGCGTCGTCATCGCCGCCAAGCACGAACGGAGTGCCTTGCCTGGTATCCAGGTCCTGGATACCGTCGGCCTCCTCCAGATCGACCGCCTTGCGTCGGGCATCCGAATTGAACAGTCGGCTGCCGTCGGCGAAAGCGTCTCTCACCACTCCCTCGTCCACATGCCAGATATAAAGACCGCTGCCGGCCCCCTTGACACCCTGGGCCCGGGCACTGTTTTCACTCATGAAGAAATCGAACTCGGCCCCACGGAGCGACTCGTGCGTGTCGGTCAATGGATCGAAGGTTCCGTCAGGCACCCCGGGGCTGCCCTCGATGCTGGAATCCGCGTCATAGAAATCGGGTACGCCGTTCCCGTTCAGATCACCGGGAAACGAAAACACGCCGTTGCCGTCGGGGTCCTGGAGCCGGTATTCCAGCAGCCAATACTCACGACCGCTGATATCGACTCGCGCGCACCCGCCACCGCCGTCCTCGGCCGGAGGCAGTTCCCACACCGCCGCTGCGGCCGGAGCGACTTCGATCGGGTCCAGCCAGCCCATCAGGACCTTGTTGAATGCACAGGGATGATCCGGGACGTATCCAGCCCCGACAAACAGTCCGTACCCCATCAAGCCGAACTCTCCGATACCCTGGCTGTCGGGAATGCCCTCCGGCGTGAAATCGCTGAGCGAAAGCATGCCCAACCGCAATCCGACTTCGAAGCAATAGACTCCCAACGAGCCGAAATAACCGCCGTACCCCTGGAACGGGTCCTGGAATTCATTCTCCGGCAACACCAGCACGTGCTTCAGGTTCACCGGTTCGTCGTCTGGAAAAACATCGTTGGTCGGGATGTAGGGCGTGGTGATCAGGGTTTCCGCCGCCGCCTCCGCGAAGTCCTCGGGCCCGATGTATCCGCTATAGATCTGCTCCGGGGAATTGCCCAGAATATCCGTCTCTTCGCCGGCCCCGGCATGAATGAGCACGACCGTATCGAAGCGGGAGAAATCCACCACGGGATCCACCGCCGCTACCGCGTCAACGGCCAGGCCCACCCTGTATTCGCCGAACTCGGGATGTTCGCCTTACCACCCCATGGCCTGGGGCAACACGATTACATCGGGTACGATTTCATAGTCGAAGGTGAACCGGCCACCGCTGACATCATTGAAGTAATCAGCCACATCGCTCATCTGATGATCGAAGTAGTGCACGTCGTTGGCCGAATACGGAGCAAAGGGAAGTGTGGTCTGGGTCTGATCCGCTGGCCCGCTCTCGCTGTAGAACAGGCTGTCGGCGAATGCACAGAGCAACACGACGGCATGGAGGCTGTCCGGAGCGCCTACCCCGTCAAGACGCTGCATCTGCAGTCCAGGCGAACCGTCACGGCCAAGGGCCCGGGCGGACTCCATTAGGCCCTGCCTGGCAGCGAACGAATCCAAATCAACAACAGGATGCCCGCCCGGATCCGCATCGAGCCCAAGAGCGGGCATCGACACGAAAAAAACGACAAACAGCGTGAATACGGTACGCATTGAGGTTAAGCGCATGAACCTGATGCCTTTCCGTGATCCGTCCATTCCGCGGCGATGGTCGGAGCGCATTATAGGGAGCAGGTTACCAAGCGTCAATTCGCGAAGATCCTTAGCCTGAAATGTAAGTGGGGCCGGAGCATCTCCATTGCCGCCCCTGATCGGCAATCATTCCGCTCCAGCCCCACCTCAAAATTTTGGTCTCCTGGCAGGTCCGGCGCCGCTCCGTATCCTCGTCGGCTGCCAACCTCTTCGAGAAACAATCCACGTCACCGGCCCGCCAGGCAGAGGGGGTGTCGCCGGCCGTCCGGCGACTAGTCTATCAGTGCCGGGTTCGGCTGCCCGAACCTCCGGACTTCTTGCTGCTCCCCGAGGATCCGCTGCTTCGCGTCGGCGTCGATTGCTTCTGGGGCGACTGGCCGCTGCGTGAAGTAGGCTTGACCTTGGGTGTCGATTGAACCGGAGCTCTGGATTTCGATCCGGAGTCACGGATTGATCCGCTGCTCTTACTCGATCCATCCCGGGAATCCGATCGTTCGACCGTATCCTGATTACGCGCCCCCGATCCAGACTTGCTCCCCTGCCAAATCCGCGAGCCCTTCTTGTTCGGGACCACCGGCTGCACACGGGTGCCACTGCGGCTGGAATCGCCTGACTTGCTCCAAGCCCGCGACCCCTTCGTCTTCCCGGAAGTATCGAGGCTCTTCCCTGGATTCGGTTTGACCTGGGTGGCCGCCCCATTGTCTCCGCTACGGATTCCGCCGGTCGCGCTGCGCCCGGTGACGGATCTGATCCTGTCTCCGGAAGGTATTCTCAGCCCGGCTTTGGTCGTGGACTGCTCCGGCTTGGTGAAGGATGTCGCCGCATGCTTCTGGCGATCCAGATTCTTGTAGACCCCCTTCGAGGTACTGGAAGACCTGACGACATCGCTAGGGATCTTGCCGCCCGAGCGATCGGCCACGGTCTTCGACCGCATGGCCTTGTCCATCTCGGAAGTCGGCTTGCCGGCCTTGCTCTTGAACATGCCTGGAGTCGAGCTGTAGACCGCACCCGAAGCCACGCTTTTATACCGTGTGTCCTTGCTCAATGGGCGATAATGCCTGTTGCCGGCCTTGTAGCGGGTCCAGACGTTTCCATTCCAATACGGGGAATAGTTCCAGTCGTAGTAGTACCAGTCCCAGGTATAACCGCTGTATCGAGGCCATGAATACCAGGGGCTGTACCAATAGTTGACCCAAGGACGCGCTGTCCACGGATCGACGTAGTAGTAGGTCGGGTAGTAGTAGAGCGGGTAATAGCCGTACTGCCCAAACCACGAATTGCCCCATCCGTAGTCATAGTGGATCTCGATCGAGCAACTGTCGCGATAAGGTCTGTATGACTGATCTTCGTCATGACACTGTGAACACATGTACCGGGGATGTGCGACCTCACGGCCGACGAAATAGCTCGTGTAGTTCGTCGCCACGAAATCAGCGGGATCTTCCAGGCCTGTGATCTCGTGATTGACCTCGTTCATGGCCAGGAAAGGGTCCCCCGCAATAAAGAACTCGCGGGCGACATCCTCGGACTCATGGTGGAAATCAACGTCGAGTTGGCGCAAGTCGAAGGGATACATCGACACTATGGCTTCGACGTACTCGACCCCGTCTTCCCCGGCGGCCCTGATCCGGGCTGCACCGGGAGTCGGCAAATTGTAGGTGTGACCACCGAAGACAAAACCGTCACCGAGCCGACTGCGGGGCCAGAGAATCTTGACTTCCCCCTCGGCGTCGATCCTATAAACAACCGCATAGGCATCCTGGTTCGTCTCGAAATGAACCCTGACGGCCTCCCCTTTGCGGTAAACATCTCCTTCGTCCCTATCATGCCAGATATTGACGCGCAGCGGCTGTGAATCGAAGTCGGACCACTCCAGATCCTCCGACTGGCCACTGCCGGGCGTCGCGTCTGCTGTAGCCGCAACAACCATGACCGTCAATACTCCGAGCAGCAGGGACAGGGCCACGCGAGCCAGGGGCGAGTTATCGGTGCGGCTGCTGCCCATCCGACGCCTGCTCTTGTTTACCAGCTGTCCCATGATCGACCTCCTCTTTGGGCGGGGAAATCCCGCACCACAAATCAGAACCGCACGATGGCGGTTCCCACTCCGGGAGCCAGCGCCTCGATCGGTATGCTGAGTTCCGGATTCTCGGCGTCGACCTGGTAGGCCCAGTCGATAATCACCGAATCGGATCCTATGTTTGTGATCCCGAACTTGGCGTAGTGCACCTCGGTGCTCCCGGCGCTGTTACGGTCGATCACTCTGAAGATGTATGCATGTCCGACAATCAATTCGACACGGCCGGTGGCGGAGTAGCCGTCGGCCGGCGCGTATCCCGCCCAGTCCAACGGCACCGTGCCGTAATCCTGCAGAAGTACACCATCTCCGGCAGCTACAACATAAGGTATCCCGCCGGAGAATTCGATATATGCGTCGGTTTCAGGGTGGTCATAAGGCAGCACGATGCCGCCGAGAAGAGTCGTCAGGTTATAGAAATCGATTCCACTACGATCAGGATCCCGAGAATCCTTCTCATACAGAACGACGCCGTAACCATCGGGGCGTGGCGTGTCCATCACGGTTTCGAAACTGAGTTCACTTTCGGTGCCGTATTCATCATAAGAAAGTACGGCGTAATAATAGGTTAACCCGTTGACGACATCGAAATCGTCGAACCAGTGGAGCAACGATTCCGAGTCATAGTTCTCGTCCCAGCCGACAGTACCCAGGTAATTGTAGGGCCCGGTTTCGGGAGTGTTTCCGTCGTGGCGGTACACGTCATAGCCCAGGACGTTATCAGCATAGATATCGTTCCAGTAAACAGTGACTACCTTGTCACCAGTCACGGAAAAGACACCGGTCGGCACTGCAGGCGCAACCGGATAAACAGCTACTGGATCATCATCTTCACATCCGACCAAAAACGGCAGCATCGAGGCCATGGCCAACAACGCCACCAGCACCCAACCAACGCGAGGCCCGGCAACCAGGGGGTGAAACGAGGTTCCCGGACCTTGCATCGGTTTCGGCACCGCTTCCTGACATTGGCTTCCGCGGTGATAAATCATGAGAGGACTCCTGTCCGAAGCGTGCTCTTGTTTGCCCGATTTACGATAACGCAGGAGTCATACCAGAATCCACGGGCACGGAGTACCACAAAGTGAGAACATCGCAAAACACTCATATCTTGGGTTTAGACGGTGTTTAAGCTTGGTCCCGATAGTGGAACTTCGGATTGGGATGAGTACGGAAACGCCATGAACAGTTATGAGATGTGTCTCCTGAATGCCATTGTGGTCCCCAGAAAAGGACGGTCAATCAGGCTTGATTCGAGGGCAAAAAAGGAAAGAGCCCGCCCCGCAATGGCTGCGCCGTTCTTGAATCTCGCCATTTCAAGATCGGCTAGGCTCTTTCACTCTTTTTTTGAAGTGGGCCGGGAATCCCAGGTGATTTTGGATACGGGGGTGAATCAGGTTCTTTGCTTCCACATCCGTCGACATCGATGACCGGGACCCCACCTCTCGACCACCGCGTGGCGGATACAACTTGATGAAACATCCCCAATCAGCCGGTAAGCACTTGGGGAATGAACCTGAATCACCTCCCGATTTCCCAAAATTCCCAGCAACATGTCCAGAACCGGAAGTTCCCTGCATCCAGTCCCTTCCATGCATATATCCACAGCAGAGAACGTACCAACAAACAGGCAGCTCAATTATTAAGTCAAGTTGTTGTAAATAAACAATTTGAACCGCCGCAGAACAATCTGCGAACGAGGGATGATCCCGGAAACACGCAAACAATGTACTAGATCCTGATGCCCGCAGTTAAGCTGAAGATAGACAACAACTTGAGGTATAACAAAATGTTATACCCCTACCCCGGACAGATCATAAATGGTTGGAATGTTATTCGGGAACTATCCCGTAGCGACGAACCTTGCGCAGAAGGCTCGGGTAGCTGATGCCGAGCAACCTACTGGCTTGAGACTTGTTGCCTCCGGACGCCTTGAGCGCTGCGGCTATTTCTCGGCTTTCGACTGCGCCGAGAGTTTCGCGCAGAGGGGCGACCGTCACTTCGGCTATGTCATCGCCATGGCTGAGATCGGCGATCTTGCGCGGCAGATGTGACAGACGCAACACATCTTCATCCTGGGCAAGAACCATCGCCCGGCGGAGACATTTCTCCAATTCCCGAACGTTTCCCGGCCATTCGTACTGCTGCAAGGCCAGCAGGCAAGCAGACGTGAATCCGGGAATCGGCTTGCCGAGTTCGCGGGAGAAACGCTCGACGAAATGTTGGACCAGGAGCTGAACGTCTTCTGCCCGATCACGCAGAGGCGGCACCAGAAGCGGGAAATCAAGCAGACGGTAGTATAGATCTTCCAGGAAATCGCCGCGGGCGGCAAGATCCTGGAGATCGCCCTTGGTAGCGCAGATGATCCTGACATCGACCCTGCGATCAACGTTCGATCCGACTGGGCGAATAACCTTTGTATCCATGAAATGGAGCAGCTTGCCCTGCATGGGCAGGGACATCTTGCCGATCTCATCCAAAAAGACCGTACCGCCCTCGGCCTCCAACAACAAACCAGGCTTGTCGCCGACCGCGCCTGTAAAGCTGCCGCGGACATGGCCGAACAGTTCGCTCTCGATAAGGGATTCCGGGATCGCCGCGCAATTGACCGAAAGGAATCGGGAGGACTTCCGGGCGCTCAAGGCGTGAATAGCATATGCCAGCAGGCCCTTGCCGGTGCCGGTTTCACCGTAAAGCAGGACGGTGAGATCGCTTGGTGCAACCTTGGTGATGAGGCCGAGCAACTCCAGCATCCTGGCGTCGCCGGTAATGATGTTCTCGAAGCATTCTCGGTCTTCGAGCGACATCGGTAGCTTGGGAATCTGATCACCTGGACGTCCAGAGAGAAACAGAGCCAGGAAACCGAGATATGCCGACAGGAACTCAAGCGAGGGCCGGCCGAACGAAGCCCGGGCCGCGTCGGTATCCCGCTTGGCCAGAAACATCACTCCGTACTCGTTACTATCGAGATATACCGGCAGGAAAACGCAGGCGTCGGCGATATCCTTGATGGCGGGCACCTGGTTAACGAGATCCGTCTCTGCGTCGATTCTGGTCAGGAGCAAGGGCGATCCCGGCTCGGTTTTGGTGGCTCGGGAAACGTACCAAGCGAGCAGATCGGTGGAGGATGCAGGGTCGAGCCCCTCGGTAGCCGCAACTTTCAACCCGTTGTCTGAAGCTGACCCGCGCAGAGCGAGGAATCCGGATTCGGCTCCGGACTTTGCCATCCCGGCCATGAGAATCGTGGCGAATCCTCGCGGGGCCACATCTTCGCCGTCCAACAGACCGGGAACGGCCTTCATGGCGGCGAGGTGGTCGTTGGTATCAGCCAGTTCGCCGGCAAGATTCGACTCGATTCGATGGCGCAGATCATCGATGGCAGTTGCTGATTTGGGATCGGAGCCAACTTCCAGGCGCTCGAGTTCGGCGACCGTAAGCAATGCTTCCTCTATCTGTCCGAGGCGCATCTGGACCTCGGCCAATCCCTGATACAGGCTGCGGGCGAGATCGTCGTCGGCCAAGGGTCCGTCGACGGCTTCGTTCAGGTATCGCCTCAGCAGAAGCAATTCCGAACGTCCGGCAGCGGCCAGGCGGGCATCGAGGAAGGCAAGAACCGAAACGCTGTGTTCGGCGTGGAGATTCTGCTTGCGGAACAGGGTGATCGAATCGCGGAAATAGCGATCGCCTTCGGCGAAGTCACCTTGGGCCGTGAAGGCCTGCCCCAGGGTGCGGAAGCAGAAACCGAGCTCGTAATCCTCGCCGCAGGACTCGCAGACCGCCACCGCTGCCTGGCCGGCGGCTATAGCGGAACCAAGATCGGCGCGCCGGCGGTGCGCCTCGGCGATTCGGCGCAGGAGTTCACCCTCGAGGTCGGTGACCTTACCGAGATCGCGCGTCTTGGCGAGGCCCAGTTCGTAGTTGTAGATGGCCTTTTCGGTCTCGCCGCGGGCCAGCAGTATATCTCCGAGATATTCGTCGGCGATGGTAGACTCGCGGACAAATCCATACTCTTCCGAAAGCGTCTTGCCGGCCATGATCAGATCTTCGGCGCGCCTCAGCCGGCCCTCGACCAATTCCAGACAACCGAGAGCGAGAGAGGCCTTGGCTTGGCGGGAGACGTCCCCGAGGCTCTGGGCGAGACGAATGCATTTCTCGAGGCTGGCCCTGGCTTCACCGTGCCGGCCCATCTTCCGCAGAATGATTCCCTCGTTCAGGTAGAGGCGGGAAAGCAGATGAGTCGCACCGTGGCGCTGGGCGACCGCGATGGCCTTCTCCTGCAATTGGAACGCCCGATCCCAGCGGCAGCAGTTCTTGTGTACCAGCGCGAGGTTATTGTAGAGGATCGCGGTGCCGATTTCGTCGCCGATGCGGCGGAAAGTGGCCAAGGCGTCCGTATAGAACTCTTCCGCTTTGCCCAGACGGCCTAGGCGCTGGTGGCAGACCCCCATGGTCACCTGGAGATTGGCCACTTCCCGATGCTCGTCGGTGATGGCTAGCACGGCAAAAGCGTGCTTGGCCAAGCGCAAAGCCTTGGAATACGAGCTGCGACTTACCAGCAGAGAAGCGCGTCGTCCCATGATAGGGGCAAGCAGCAGACTGCGGACTTCCGGTTGGAGACCGCCGTCGGGGCCAATGATGTCGGAGGCACGGGCGAGCAGCCCCTCAGCCAAGGCGAGGTCGCCCAGGTTCAGGGCCGCGTCGACACTTTTGCGTAGGACAACCAGAGCACGGGCAGGATCAAGAAAACCACAACGAGCCGCCTCGAGAAGCCGCTGGTAGTATTCCAGGGATGACGAGAAGGCTGATGCTTCGTAATGAAGATCGCCGATCTCTTCAAGACGATCGAAGTCCTTCACATCCCCATGGATGCGCGGGATCGACCTGTCGGCGTCCCCGTTCTTTCGGCCCTTGTAGTACTCACTCATCGTCTATTGTCCCCTGGCGAGGAGGCGGGCAAATAACGATACCCGATGCTTCCCTTGCCGCGCGGCAGAAAGATCAGTCCAACCGGCCATTCCAGGTCGGTCAGTGGCTTATCCCTTGGGCGATACATACTGCCATGGCCTCCAGCCAGAGCAGAAAGTCACCGGAAACCGAATCCCCAAGTGATAGCGCGGAAGACAGGCTGTCGTTCACGACAGGTTTTCCGCGATTCCCCGTGATCGCATCGTCCGGATCGCCTGTGACGACGATAACGGCCGGTGGACCATCGGAATCCGCAGAGACAGGCACTTGCGTGGTGCCTTCCTCTACAACGACAATCAGAGGGATACCGGCATAACCCGGCGTAGCCACTAGGGAGGGAAGGAGCATCAAGGCAACCAGAGCCGTGGTCAAAAATGCCTTTTTCATGATCCTCTCCGAAACTATCGCGATCGAACGCGAATGACCTCGATCAAGGTCGTTGAAAGTTGCCGCTCTACCGGATCATTCCGCGCCGGCAGCAGCGCCACCATCTTCTACATTCTAGCAAATTAGGGACCGTGACACCAGTTGTCAATGAAGCCCGATCTTTCGACCGATCAGGCCTCAGGTTCGGTCCGCAATCCATATTTTGTGATCTTCTTGTAAAGGTTGCTTCTCTGCATGCCCAGTCGCTCCGCGGTACGGCTCACGTTATAACGGTTTTCCTTGAGTTTGTGTTGCAGGAACAGGGTTTCGGACCCTGTCTTGAACTCCTGGAAATCCGGGCAGGAAAGCAGCTCGCCCAAGGGATCCGCGAACCCGGGCGCGGTGCCCGGCAGGAGTGGCAGGTCGGCGGGCGTCACTATGTCGCCGGGAGCCAGTATCAACAGCCGCTCCACGAGATTACGTAATTCCCTCACATTGCCCGGCCAGGCATATTCACGCAACAGGGACAAACTCTCCGGGGATATGGATCTGGGCCGGCGCTTCAACTGTACGGCCAGTATCTGCATGAAATGATCGAGAAGCAGACCGATATCATCTCCCCTATCACGCAGCGGCGGCAGATGTACGGAAAGGACGTTCAAGCGGAAGAAGAGATCCTGACGGAAACCCGAATCGGCAACGGAAAGATCGCGGTTGGTAGCCGCGACGATCCTCACGTCGACCTCGATACGCTCGGTTCCGCCAACTCTTTCGAAACGGCTCTCCTCGACGGCTTTCAGTACCTTGGCCTGAGCCTCCTCGCTCATATCGCCGATTTCGTCGAGGAAGAGAGTACCGCCGTCGGCCTGCTCGAATTTCCCGATGCGCTTACGCTCGGCTCCGGTGAAGCTGCCTTTCTCGTGACCGAAGAGTTCACTCTCGACCAGATCGCGGGGAATAGCCGCGCAGTTGACTTCGACCAGTTGCTTGGAACTCCGCTCGCTGCCGGCGTGCAGGGCCCTGACCACGAGCTCCTTGCCTGTTCCGTTCTCACCTGTGATCAGGACGGTGGCTTCGGTCGGAGCTACCCGGGATATGAAATCCCGCACCACATTCATTGCGGGGCAGGCCCCAATCAGGGGGGCGTAGAAGCCGGTCTTGTCCCGCAGATCCTCTGCGGCAGCCTGCAGTTGGCTATGGGCGAGGCTGTTGTCCAGGGTGACCAGCAGGCGCGACCGATCAAGAGGCTTTTCGAGGAAATCGTAGGCGCCGCCACGAACGGCTTCGACCGCGGTCTCTACTGTCCCGTGTCCGGACACGACAATGACCGGCATCCGGAAACCGGTCTCGTTCATGCGCGAGAGGACTTCGAACCCGTCCATCTCCGGCATCTTGATGTCGAGAAGGACTACATCCACGGGTTCGGCGGCGAGGGTTTCCAGGGCCTCGGGACCGTTGGCGGCGGTCAGCACCCGGTACTTTTCATAGGCGAGGATCTGCGAAAGGGTTTCACGGATCGCAGCCTCGTCGTCTACGATGAGCACCGTCTTCAATTC
>CAZYDJ010000058.1:0-14254 GCA_964646035.1 uncultured Fibrobacteraceae bacterium
AGCAGTTCGCGGTCGAGGCCGGCTCGTTCCTGAGAACCCGGCAGGACGTCGAGAACCTGGTCGTGGGCGCCTTCATGGAGCGTCCGGTCTATCTGCGCGACGTGGCGACCGTGACCGACGGACCTGCGGAAATCGATACCTACACCTTCCTGGGAGTCGGCCCGGCCGGCGAGACCGCCGGCATCGACGTCGAGAGATTCCCGGCCGGCGGCGAGCATCCCGCCGTGACCGTCTCGATCGCCAAGCGCAAGGGCAGCGACGCGACCAAGGTGACCGAAGCCGTCCTGGAAAAGGTCGAAGCCCTGAGCGGAAGGCTGATCCCCGCAGACGTCAACCTGAGCATCACGCGCAACTACGGCGCCACCGCGGCCGACAAGGCGATGAGCCTGATCAAGAACCTGGGCATCGCCATCCTGCTGGCCGTAATCGTTGTCTTTTTGGCGATGGGCTGGCGGGGGGCGCTGATAATCTTCCTCTCGATACCGACCACGTTCAGCCTCACGCTCTTCGTCTACTACATCAACGACTACACCCTGAACCGGGTGACGCTCTTCGCGTTGATCCTGGTGACCGGTATCGTGATCGACGCCACGATCATCGTTGTCGAGAACATCCACCGACACTTCAAGATGGCGCGGCGGGCAAGCCTGCTGTCCGCCCTGCAGGCGATCCAGGAGGTGGGCAACCCGACCGTCCTGGCCACCCTGACGGTGATCGCCTCCATGCTGCCGATGGCCTTCGTCCGCGGGCTGATGGGCCCCTACATGAAGCCGATGCCCATCGGCGCCTCGCTGGCGATGATCTTCTCGCTGCTGGTGGCCCTGATCATCACGCCCTGGCTGGCGATCCGCCTGCTCAAGCCGACCCAATCCGATGCGCTGGACTCTACCGGCGGGATGACGAACGAACCGGACCTGGCCGTCGAGGAAACCGGGTACAAGCTGCACGACACCGCGATCTACCGGACCTACAACAAGGTGATGCGGCCGCTGGTCGACAAGCCGGCCCGGGGGGTGGTCGCGCTCGCGGTGGTGGCCCTGCTGACCGTGCTGTCGACGCTGCTCTTCGTGACCCGTTCGGTCCAGGTCAAGATGCTGCCCTTCGACAACAAGAGCGAGTTCCAGGTGGTGATCGACACGCCCGAGGGCACGACCCTCGAGCAGACCACCACGGTCGCCCGGGAGATCGGCGACTACCTCGCCACGGTGCCCGAGGTGACCGACTACGAGATCTACGCCGGCACCGCCTCGCCGGTGAACTTCAACGGCCTGGTGCGCCATTACTTCATGCGCCAGGGACCGGCCGTGGCCGATCTGCAGGTCAATCTGCTGCCGGCCGGCGATCGCGACTCGCAAAGCCACGATATCGCCAAGCGGGTGCGGGGTCCGATACAGGAAATCGCCTCCCGCTACGGAGCCGCGGTGAAGATCGCCGAAGTCCCGCCCGGACCGCCGGTGCTCTCGACGATGGTCTGTGAGATCTACGGACCGGATTTCGAAGGCCGGATCGACATCGCCCGCCAGGTGAAGGAGATCTTCGAGTCGACGCCGGGCGTGGTGGACATCGACTGGTTCGTCGAGGACGAGATGAACGAGTATCGCTTCATCGTCGACAAGGAGCGGGCCGCGGTCCGCGGCGTCAACACGGCCCAGGTGTCCCAGACCCTGGCCGTGGCCCTGAACGGCTACGACGGAGGGCTGCTCCACGCCCCCGAAGCGGCCGAACCGGTGCCGATCAACCTGAGGCTCCCCTATCGGGACCGCTCCAGCGTCGAGAGCCTGTCCGACCTCTACGTCTATTCCAGCGCCGGAGCGTTGATCCCCCTGTCGGACGTGGTGACCGTCGAGGAGACCACCATCCCCAAGAGCAGGCACCGCCGCAATCTGAAGCCGGTGGTCTACGTGACAGCCGACGTGGCCGACGAGCTGGAGTCGCCGGTATACGCCATCCTGGACATGCGCGAGCAGATCTCGCAAATCCCCCTGCCGAGCGGCGCCGAACTGCAGCAGAAGTTCCGCAACCAGCCGGTCGCCGAGGAGGAATTCGCGGTCAAGTGGGACGGCGAATGGCACATCACCTACGAGGTCTTCCGCGACCTGGGCATCTCGTTCGCGGTCGTGCTGGTGCTGATCTACCTGTTGATAGTGGGGATGTTCCAGAACTTCACGGTGCCGCTGCTGATGATGATCCCCATCCCGTTGACGCTGGTGGGCATCATTCCCGGACACCTGATGTTCGGCGCCTTCTTCACCGCCACCTCGATGATCGGGGTCATCGCACTGGCCGGGATCATGGTCCGCAACAGCGTGCTGCTGATCGACTTCATCGAGGCCCGGTTGAAGCAGGGTTTGCTGCTCAAGGAGGCCGTGATCGAGGCGGGCGCGATCCGGTTCCTGCCCATCGCGCTGACCGCCGGAACGGTTATCACCGGCTCCCTGGTGATGGTCTTCGACCCGATCTTCCAGGGCCTGGCCATCTCGTTGATGATGGGCTCTCTGCTCTCGACGGTGCTGACCGTCGTGGTGATCCCGTTGTCCTATTATCTCTACGCCCGCAAGAACATAGAGTGATCGCGGCCTGCTTCGCGGCGGGACCGTCCGGTTCCGCCGCGACCTGTCTCGGTTGATAAAAATATGTTTGCAAGGCCCGGCATGGTTGTATAATTTCATATTAAGAGCAGGGTCTTATTTCCATCCCACAGCTCAAGAAATTGCTGACAAGTCGGTTTTCTCCCTCCAAACCCCCGCCGACTTGTCGCAGGCTGGCCGCGTTCTTCGCGGCCAGCTCTTTTCTTTCCAGGAACTTACCGTACTGTCGCAATTTGTTGGCTAAAATATATCAATTAATCCGTCCCTCCGCTGCGAGTCCTGTTTGCGGCGAAGCGTGCAGACTCGATATACTAATTGAGTCATCCGGCCCGCCCTGCGGGCACGCAGGCCTGATCGCAACTCGTGGGAGAAACGCATGCGTCGATCGCTGCCCGCCCTTCTGGCGCTGACAATCCTGGCCTCGGCTCCGGTCCTCGGCGGTGAACTCGCGCCCGGGCTGGCCGAACGCCTGGATCGAGCCGGCTCCGCCGAATCGCTGAAGGTGCTGGTGGTGCTGCGGGACCGGCCCGACCTGAAGGCCACCGACCGCAGCCTCAGCCGGCAGCGGGCCTCGCGCGCGGTGCGGCATCGACGGGTGATCTCGGAACTGCGCTCCGCCGCTGCCCGCTCCCAGGGACCCCTGCTGGCTCGGTTGGAGAGGATGCGCAGCGAAGGCTCGGTGCTTGGCTGGTCGCCGCATTGGATCGTCAACTCGGTAGTGGTCCGGGCCACCGCGGCGGGAGTACTCGAGCTGGCGGCCCGTCCCGACGTGGAACGCGTCGAACCCGATTTGCCGGCTGTCGGCTTCGAGCCGGTATCCGAGAGTCCCGCCGCGGCGACCGGCACCGGGATCGGCGTCACTCCAGGCGTCCGGGCGGTCAAGGCGGATCGCGTGTGGTACGAGTTGGGGGTGACCGGCCGCGGAACCCTGGTCGGATCGATCGACACCGGCGTCGACGCGAATCATCCCGCCCTGCGCGACCGCTGGCGGGGCAATTCCGCCCCGGTCGACGAATGCTGGCTGGACGTGGCCGGAACCGGCTACGACATCCCCTTCGACACTTCGAGCCACGGCACCCACATCATGGGCACCCTGACCGGACAGGCCCCCAACGACAGCATCGGCGTGGCGCCGGGAGCCCAGTGGATCGCCAGCAACGCGACCATCCAGGACGCGAGCTCCGAATTCGACAGCGACATTCTCATCACGCTGGAATGGCTGACCGATCCCGACGGAGATCCGGAGACGACCGACGACGTTCCCGACGTCGTCCAGAACAGCTGGGGCGTTTATCCCGGTCTGACCGGAGTGAACTATCCCACCTGCTACAGTCTCTGGTGGGACGCCATGGACGCCTGCGAGGCGGCGGGAGTGGTGCTGGTCTGGTCCGCGGGCAACGAAGGACCCGACCCGTTTTCGAACCGCAGCCCCGCCGACCGCGCAACCACTCCGGGCAACGCCTTCAGCGTGGGTTCGGTCAACCTCTACGACCCGCTCGAGATCAGTTATTTCTCCAGCCGCGGACCTTCGGGTTGCGATTCGGTCTCGATCAAGCCCGAGGTGGTGGCGCCCGGTCATCCCATCTACAGCTCGGTTCCCGGCGGCGGCTACTACTATCGCAGCGGCACGTCGATGGCGGGGCCCCACGCGGCCGGGATCGTGGCCCTGATGCGCAGCGTCGATCCCGATCTGGAGGTCGCGACCATCAAGCAGATCCTGATGGACACGGCGGTGGACATGGGTGATGCCGGCGAGGACAACGACTACGGCCACGGCCTGGTCGACGCCCTGGCCGCAGTGAAGGCCGCCATGGGTCCGTCCGGCAAGGTCATCGGCGAGATCACCGGCCACGACACCGGCGAACCGGTCCCTGACGCCCTGATCACCGTCGGCAACCAGCAGGTGCGCAGCGACTCCACGGGGACTTACAGCATCGTGCTGCGGGAAGGAGAGCGGGATCTGACCATCACCGGCTTCGGATTCACACCCGCCTCGCTGTCGGTAACCATCTTTCCCGAAGCAGTGATCGTGATGGACGCGGCCCTGACCACTGGCCCCCGGGTGCAGGTGCACGGATTCGTCTACGATCCGGAAGGCCTGCCCGTGTCCGATGCCGTCGTTTCGGCGCTCGACACCCCGGTGCCCGCCGTGACCACCGGCCCGGACGGCGTCTACTCCCTGATGCTGCCGCCCGGTGACGTCTACCGGCTGCAGGCCGTCGCCGATGGGCTCAGCGCACGTGTGATTTCGGTGGCGGTGGACGCAGATACGGTCCTGGACATCCACCTGCCGCGTTCGGTCGAGAATTTCGAGACGGGCGGGTTCTCGCTCTTCCCCTGGGTCCAGGGCGGCGACGCGGGCTGGGAGATCACCGATATCGATCCCTTCGAGGGCTCCTTCTGCGCCCGCTCCGGATCCATCGCCAACGGCCAGGAATCCTCCCTGTCACTGGCTTTGTCCTTCGCCGAGGCCGATACGCTGTCCTTCCGCCTGCGGGTATCGACCGAGAACACTTTCGACGTGCTGCGATTAAACGTGGACGGCCAGGAAGCCGCTTCCTGGACCGGCGAACTGCCCTGGAGCGAGGAACGCTTCGCCCTGGACGCGGGCGGCCACACCCTGTCGTGGATCTACGTGAAGGATGAATCGGGCGCCGGCGGCGGCGACACGGCCTGGATCGATCTGATCCATTTCCCGGAGCTGGGCGATCCGCCCCTGCCGATCGCGTCCGTGGCGCCGGCGTCGTTCGAGGCCACCCTGGCCTCCGACGAACGGACGACCTTGTCTTTGGCCCTGGAAAACAGCGGCCAGGCCGCACTGAGCTACTCGGCCACCGTCGACATCACCGGACCGGGCGCCGGAGACCGTCCATCGCCGGCCTCATCCAGCAACCGCGGCGGGCCCGACGGCTTCGGCTACTTCTGGATCGACTCGGACGCCTACCTGGGGCCGGTCTACGACTGGGTGGAGATCAGTTCGATCGGAACGCCGGTGACCTTCCCTCTCTCGCCTCCCGACGAATTGGACGACGACATCTCCGCCCCCATCCCCATGGGATTCACGTTCCCGTTCTACGGCAACGACTGGGACCAGATCCGCGTCTGCACCAACGGCTTCCTCTCGTTCTCGTCCAGCACCGCCAACGCGCAGAACGTGAGCATTCCCAACACCTCTTCGCCCAACGACCTGATCGCCCCCTTGTGGAGCGATCTGCGCGTCGGGTTCTGGACCGGCGCCGAAGGTCCGGTCTACACCTGGTCCGACCCGGAAAACGGAAGGTTCATCGTCCAGTACCGCAACGCCAAGCACTTGGACAGCGGGACGCTGCTGGACTTCGAGGTTCTGCTCGAATCCGACGGCGACATCCTTTGCCAGTATTCGAGCATTCCCATCCCGCCGGAAGACGCCTTCTACACCGTGGGCATCGAGAATTCCACGGGCACCGTAGGCCTGGAGACGGCCTTCGCCGAGCCTTATCTGCACGACGAACTGGCCCTGCTGTTCACGACGAATCCGCCGCCCGCTCCCTGGATCTCCGTGACCGGCGGCGGCGGTTCCGTCGATCCGCTTCAAACGGAAGAATTGGCGATCGAACTCGACTCCGGCTCCCTGGAGGCGGGGGTGTATCTGGCCTCGATCGTCCTGGAGACCAACGACCCGCTCCGGCCGGAAATCCTGGTGCCGGTCCAACTGACGGTCGATCCGGTCACCGCGGCCGGCGGCGGCGAAATCCCCTCGTTCTTCGCCCTCGGAACAGCCGTGCCGAATCCGTTCAATCCCAGCACCATGATCCGCTACGATCTGCCGGCCGGGGGCGCGGCCGTTACCCTGCGCATCTACGACGCGGCCGGCAGAATGGTGCGGACACTGGTGGATGGATACGTCGCCGGCGGCAGCCGCAACGCGATGTGGGACGGACGCGACTCGACCGGCCGGCCGGCGCCCTCGGGGGTCTATCTGGTCAGGTTGACGGCTCCGGGCGTCGTGCGCGCCGGAAAGATCGCCCTGGTCAAGTAGCGGCGGCCTGACCGTCAGTCAGACTGATCCGCCACCGCCTCCTCCCCCTGATATTCGCCGGCGGCGACCGCGAGCACCGTGCGGCAGGCCAGCCGGGCGACCGCGGCGAGCAGTTCGGGGTCGATTGTTTCCGGCGTGTCGCTCGGCTTGTGCAGATGCGTGTAGCTGTTGGTGGTGGCGAAGTAGAGGGTGGGTACGCCGGCTTCGTGGAACGGCGTGGCGTCCGCTCCTCCTGCACCCCAGGTCCTCTCGACGCTCAGTCCGGCGTGCTCCTTGTCGATCTGCCGGGCCAGGCCCCAGAGCCGGGGCTGGGTCTTGCCTCCCCCGAGATGGATGCTGTCGCCGTGGGCCACGCAGTCCAGGTTGAGCATCGCCACCGTGCGCGCCAGGGGAATGGCCGGGTTGTCGACGTAATGGCGGGCTCCGTAAAGACCCTGTTCCTCGCCGGCGAAGAGAACGAAGACGATCGAGCGGCGGGGCGCCTCGTCGGCGGCCGCGATCGCCGCCGCTATCGCCATCACCGCGGCGCTGCCGGATGCGTTGTCGTTGGCTCCGGGAAAGAGCAGGTCGCCCTGCATTCCCACATGGTCGAGATGAGCCCCGATGACCACGCATTCACCGGCCAGTTCGGGATCCGATCCCGGCAGGACGCCGACCACGTTGCAGACATCGGCGCGGGGCTCGTAGCGGGGATGCACCGAGATGCGGGCCCGGGCCGGCAGCTCGCGCGAGCGGGGGGTCCGGGTAGAGTCGATCTCCCGCTGCAACCCGGTCAACTCCGCCATTCCTCCGGCGAAGAGACCCGCCGCGGCCTCCAATGAGATATGGGCCTGGGGCACGTCCATCGGCTGAACGCCATCTCCGTGCAGGACCGAACCGATCACCGGTTGCGGATGCTCGTCGGCGGGACGCGAAACCAGCAGAACGGCCGCCGCGCCGCGGATGGCGGCGGTGATCGACTTCGGCCGCGGCAATTCCCGGTGCTCCCATCCCTCGCCGTCCTCGAGAGTCCAGCGCGGAGCCTGCTTGAAGGCCAGCACGACCTTGCCGCTGACGTCGATCCCCTCGTAATCGTCGTAACCGCGCTCCGGCATGGAGATGCCGTAGCCGACGCAGACGACCGGCGCGTCGATATCGCCGCCGCCGGTGAACCCGCGCCAGACGTAGTCCGGGCCCAGCTCCAACTCCTTTTCGGATCCGTCGGCGCCGATCAGCGATACATTGCAGGGCGACGGGATCTCGTTGTATTCCATCTCGAAATGCTGGCGGAAGCCGTCTTCGCCTCCGGGCCGGAGACCCAGGTTGGAAAAGAGCCCGACCACGCCCGATACCGCCATGGCATAACCTTCGCCGCCCGGCATCCTGCCCATCATTTCCGGTGCGGCCAGGGTCTGCACCGCGGCGAACATATCGCTCGCGTCGATCGCGTCCGCGGGATCGGCGTCCGCCGCCCACGCGGGCGGAACACAGGCAACGAAGAGGATTGCGAGCATGAAGATTGCGGAAGCGGGCGGTCGACGCATCTGGAAATCCTTTCGGTACTGACGAAAAAGGCCGGCCGGTAATGTAGCACATCCCCGACCGGCCGTCGCGCCTACCCGGCGATTCCGCCTCAGATCTGGAAGAGATACTGCAGCTTCATGAAGTACTGGCGGTTGGTCAGGCGCCAGCCGTCGATACCGTCCTGGGCAACCTTCAAATCGCGATAATCGCGGGTGGATCCAATGTAGAAGATGGAGAACGGGTTGAGCCGATAGGTCAGCAGCGGATCCGCCTCCCACGTCCGGCCGTGATCCCTGTACTGGAGAACGACCCTGACCGCCAGCTCCCGGTTCAACTGCAGCGAGAACTTGGTGCGCATCACGTAATCCTTGTACAGCTCGGCGTCGGTCTCCACATCCCTGCTGCGCAGATATTCGATATTGGGCTCGATGACCAGGTTGGACAGCGGCTTGATCCTGGCCCACAGATAGTGGCTGTGCTCCTTGCCCATCACGAGATCGCCGCGGGCGATCCGCTCGCCGTAGTTCAGCGACCAGCCGAAGCGCAGGAAATCGGAGGGAGTTGTATCGCCGCAGAGATGAAGGGCCCAGATATTGTCGAAGTGGACGCCGCCGAAAAGCTCGTTGCTGCGCAGATACTGCATGTGGAAGGAAGTCTGGGCCAATTTCAGTTGGGTGGACAGGTCCAGGGTCAGCCATTCGTCCTTGATGGTGCCGTCGTAATCCCAGACCCGGGCGATGTTGAAGCTGGGCTGCGTCCAGTCGATTATGCCGTCGTCGAAATACTTCATGTATTCGTTTTCGACCGAAATCCACCGGCGGTTGTTGCGGTTGATGAATCCGTTCTCGGCCCTGAATTCCGGGCTGTAATCCGTGTAATTCAGCGAATACGACCAGCGGCGCGCCTGGCGCTCGAAACCGGCGACGTAGGCGTAGCCCCAGAAATCCTCGCCGTCGAAGGCGGCGGTATGCTCGCCGTCGGCGAATGTCTGCTGATCGAATCCGGCGCTCATGTCCGGATCGTCCGGCTCGACCGTACGCGAAGCCAGGGTCTGGAAACGGAACTGGTGATTCTGGTCGAGACGGATGCAGCCGTCGGCTCCGAAAACGGTGCCGGCGCCGTCGCTGTTCTCGAGCCGGCGGTCGGTGGCGATGAAGCCCAGGTGGGACTGCTCGCCCATGGCCTGCTGCACGCGCAGGATATTGGAGATCGAACGCCCGCCGGCGGCGAATTCGCTACGCTCGGTGAACGGCACGATGTAGGGCGTGTGCTCGTCGCGGGCCATCAGATAGGCGACGCTGGTGCCGCCCTGGCGCCCGGTCAATTTGGCGGCGAATTCCGGGTCGTTGATCGACCGCGTATAGACCGTGTTGATGTAGGTCTGGAAGAGGTCGCTGCCTTCAAGGAAGAAGGGCCGCTTCTCCTCGTACGACAGCGCGAAGGTGGTGTTGACATCCATCTGCGCGGCGTCGGCCTCCACCTGGCTGAAATCCGGATTGTACGTCGCCTCGGCGGTCATGTTGGAGTCCAGGACATACTTCATTCCCAGGGAGACATCCGCATCGACGTCGGCGTTTTTCCAGTCGCCGGCGGCGTCCCGCTCGCCGGACTGGGTGGCGACGAATGAAGGCAGCAATTCCAGGCCCTTGCCGGGACTGACGTCGCTGATGCCGTATACGGTGCCCCACTGGCAGGGCCAGCAAGGCTCGTCCCGGTTCATCCCCACCCAGGAATACTGGCCGCGCACTTCACGGGGATGGTTCCTCCAGAAATCCATCCGCCACACCTGATCCGCGGTATCGGGAAAGCGCAGGCTGGAAAAAGGAATCGCGAATTCGACTACGTAGCCGAAATCCGTGATCTGGCCGTCTGCCCGGTAGACCATGTCGAAGCTGGTGTCCTCGCCCACGTTCGGCGACCACATCAGGTCGCCCTGCACTCCGTAGGGGTTGGCCATGATCTCGTAGGCCGATGTCTGGTTGCCGTAGGTGTCGATCAGGACGATGACGTTGTCGTCCCTGAAGATGTTGTCCCTCTCGGCCATCGTGGCCCTCACGAGCGTCGGATCGTCCCGGCAGACGAAGGCGACGTACAGGTTATCCTGGTCGTAGGCGATCATGACCTCGGTGTCGACCGGGGGCTCGGTCTGGTCGCCGGGACGGTGTTCGGAGAAGCCGTCGACCTTGGCCGCGCCGACCCAGCCCGCATCGTCCAGGCGGCCGTCGACGGTGATGTCGCCGGCGGCGGGCTCGATGGTCAGCTCGGGAAGATAGCTGGGCTGGAAGTCGTCGGCGGCGAAGGATTCGGACACGCAGCAACATCCGACTGCCAGGACTGCTGCGAACAGAGCGGTGAAACCGGCTTTGCTTGTCATGGGACGGTTGGACTCCTGGTTGATCCCGGCGAGGGGCGCTGTTCGGAATGCCATCAACAAGAACTGGCTTACGTTTACTATTCGACAATGTTGCTGCCGGAAGCGTTGCCGCGCAACCGTAAGTCGGGTTCCGATACGCAAAAGCGGCTCCGTATGGAGCCGCCCCGTGCGTGTTCGTTTGCGGACCGGAGGGGCTAGATGCCGGTGAAGAAATGCTCGATCGCCCGGTCGGCCAGATCCTTGAAGAATCCCCAATAGAGACCGAGCGCCAGCGTCGGCACCGCGAGCACGACCAGCGAGATCATGTGCAGCGGAGCGACCGGCACCTGCTGCATCTCGCCCTCGTACTTGGTGAAGTACATCGCCCGGGCGATCCGCATGTAGTAGAAGAGGCTGACCACGCTGTTCAGTACGCCGATGATCGCGAGCCAGTAGTACTCGCGGTGCATCACTTCGGCGAAGAGGTAGAACTTGCCGATGAATCCCGCGGTGGGCGGCAGTCCGGTCAACGAGAACAGGAAGAGCGTCATCATCGCCGCGGCCCAGGGGGCGCGGAAGCCGAGGCCGGCGTAGTCCGAGATCTCCTCGCCGGCGAGGCGGTTGTTCATCGCGACCACGAACAGGAACGCGCCCAGGTTCATCACCGAATAGACCAGCAGATAGAAGAGTATCGCCTGCAGACCCTGGCCGGTCAGCAACAGGAATCCCATCAGCAGATAGCCGACGTGGGCGATGCTGGAATAGGCCAGCAGCCGCTTGACGTTGGTCTGCCTCACCGCGACCAGGTTGCCGTAGGTCATCGTGACCACCGACAGCACGGCCACCAGCAGCGGCCAGTCGACCCTGCCCACCACGGCCCCGACGTCGGCGGCGCTTTCCGCGGCGAAGGAAGTGTAGAAGAAGCGGATCAGCAGGGCGAAGCCGGCGGCCTTGGGGCCGACCGAGAAGAAGGCGGCGATCGGCGTCGGCGCGCCCTCGTAGACGTCCGGGCACCAGAAATGGAACGGCACCATGGCGATCTTGTAGCCCAGTCCGGCCAGCACCAGCACCGAGATCGTCAACAGGGCCAGCGGATCGGGCGAACCGGCGCGCAGGGCCTCGCGGATGGCGACGAAGTCGGTGGCTCCGGTCAGTCCGTAGACCAGGGACAGTCCGTAGAGCATGATTCCCGAACTGACGGCTCCGAAGATGATGTACTTCACCGAGGCCTCGGTCGAACGCCGGCTGGTCCGCATATATCCGGCCATGACGTAGCTGGTCAGGCTCACCAATTCGAGCGACAGGTACAGCATCAGCAGATCGCGGGCCGCAGCCATCACCATCATGCCGCCGGTCATCAGGGCGATCAGGGCAAAGTATTCGCCCTTGTTCTCGCGCCGCGGACCCATGATCTCGCGGCTGGACCAGGAAAAGAGGATGGTCACCACGGCGACGAAGGCGAAGAGGATGCGGAAGAAGCCGGTCATCCCGTCGATGACCAGCAGATCGCCGAGCATCCCGTGGGGAACCTGGGGCATTCCGGTCGCGGAGAAGACCAGCGCGGCGATGGATCCGGCCAGCGCCACGCAGAACGGGGCGAACGGACGACGGCCGCGGAAAACCAGGTCGGACAACAGCGCGAGCAGGAAGGCGCCGAAAAGAATCGCCTCGGGGACGAAACCGGCGAAATCCGACCAGCTCGGGATGCGCAGCGTCTGCAGCAGGTCAACGTTCAACAGGGACACTCCTTGCAACGACCCGGGGGCCTAGCCCGCCACGACCTTGATCAGGTGGTTCAACGATACCTTCATCAGGTTCAGCACCGGCATCGGATAGACGCCCAGCACCAGCACGATGACGCCGATCGGCACGAGGGTGACCAGCTCCCGCGCGTTGATGTCGGGCAGCGAATCGTATTTGTCCTGCTTGGGGCCGAGGAACACGCGCTGCAGCATCCACAGCACGTAAGCGGCGCCGATGACCACGCCCAGGGCGCTGATGATCGTGATTGTCCGATGCACCGGGAAGGCGCCCATGAAGACCATCACTTCGCTCACGAAGCCGGAAAGTCCCGGCAGTCCGAGAGCGGCAAACAGGGCGAAAGAGAACACCGACGTGTAGATCGGCATCTGCAGGCCGAGGCCGCCGAAGCCGTTGATCTCGCGGTGATGGGCCCGGTCGTAGATGACGCCGACGCAGAGGAAGAGCATGGCCGTGATCGTGCCGTGATTGAACATCTGCAGCACGGCGCCGTTGATGCCGGCGACGGTCATCGACGACATCCCCAGCAGCACGTAGCCCATATGGCTGACCGACGAGTACGCCACCAGCTTCTTCATGTCCGTCTGGGCCATGGCGCAGAAGGCGCCGTAGAGGATGTTGATGGCGCCGAGAATCGCCATCGGCACCATGAAGTTGGTGGCCTGGTCGGGCAGCATCGGATAGCTGATGCGCAGGATGCCGTAGGTGCCCATCTTCAGCAGCACGCCGGCCAGGATTACAGACACCGCCGTGGGCGCCTCGACGTGGGCGTCGGGCAGCCAGGTGTGGAACGGGAAGATCGGCACCTTGATGGCGAAGCCGATGAACAGTCCGATCCAGACGATGAACCGCACCGAGTTGAGGTTCAGGATGCCGCCGTGGTTGGCCTGGTCCATCATGTGCAGCATGTTGAACGTATGGCCGCCGGTGACCGGATCCTGGACGTTGAAGTAGAAGGCGATCATCGCCAGCAGCATCAACACCGAACCGGCCAGCGTGTAGAGGAAGAACTTGATCGCCGCGTATTCCTTGCGCGGGCCGCCCCAGATGCCGATCAGGAAGTACATCGGCAGCAGCATCACTTCCCAGAACACGTAGAACAGGAAGAAGTCCATGGCGCAGAAGACGCCCATCATGCCCGTCTCGAGCAGCAGGAACAGGGCGAAGTAGCCCTTGATCGCCTTCTCGATCCGCCACGACGCGATGATGCAGAGGAACGAAAGCAAGGCCGTCAGCAGCACCATCGGTATGCTCAGGCCGTCGATGGCCATGAAGTACTCGATGTTGAAGCTCTTGATCCAGGTGTAGTGCTCCACGAACTGCAGACCGGCGGTGGTCCGGTCGAAGTTCATGAACAACTGCACCGCCAGTACCAGCGGCACCGCGGCCGCGGCGGCGGCCACCGTCTTGATGGTCTCCTTGCGCTCGGACGGCAGAAACAAGATTGCCGCCGCGCCGATGACCGGGAAAAAGGTCATCCAGGAGAGAATGTGGTCACCCATTGACTGCGCTCCTCTCGGGTGGTCCCTACAGGGCCCGAAACACGAAGATCAAAAGCAATATCGAGAAACAGACATAGACCAGGTACGTCTGCACTCTTCCGGTCTGAATGCGCCGGATACTCTCGCCGGCGCCTTGGATCACATGGCCGACACCGTTGACCAGGCCGTCCACGAAGAAGTTGTCGAACCAGCCGCTGATCCAACTCACCATGCGGGTCAACCAGCCGAAGCCGTTGACGATGCCGTCCACCACGACACGGTCGAAGGTTCCGCTGGCGCCGCTGATCCAGTACGTCGCCCGATATACCGTGGCGGCGTAGATCTCATCGAAGAAATACATCCTCTGCAGCACGAGGTGGACGCCGGGCAGCTTCGCCTGCCATTGCTCGCTGCGGATGCTGCGGCGGATGTAGGTCAGCCAAGAGAGCAGGATGCCCAGGCCGGCCACGGCGATCGAAAGGAACATCGCCCGCTGGTGGGCGATGTGATGGACGTCGTGGCCTCCGTGCCCGGCTGCCGCGGCGTGGAC
>CAZYDJ010000059.1:0-14000 GCA_964646035.1 uncultured Fibrobacteraceae bacterium
AGGCACCTGCCGGTATCCCTGAATCTCCGGGATATCCCCAAGCCCGGGCAGGGAGCCACCGATCCGGCGATCCGCGCCCGGCGGTCGACGAACTGGCGGCAGAACAGCGGCAGGGTGGCCCCCATCAGCAATGTCGGAATGAACAGGGCGCCGGCGATCAGCAGGACCCGGCTCGCCTCCATGGCGACCGGCCGGCCGGCCAATGCCGTGAAGAGATCGCCGTAGATCCGGTCGACGACCGTGAAGAGCAGGGGAGTGGCGGCGGCGAATATCGCCAGCCCGATCTCGAAAAACGCATAGAGGCGCAGGGGCCGGCTCAGCTTCACCGCCCGGCGGCCGATCCACCAGCTGCCCACGGCCAGACCGGCGAAGAATACCGCCAGCACCGTGCTGACCGCGAGGGTGGTCGATCCGAAAACAAGGGAGGCCTTGCGGATCCAGCAGATCTCGTAGACCAGTCCGGCGAAACCGGAGAGGAAGAAGCAGGCCAAGGCGATGTTGCGCTTCAATGGGGGCTCCCGTTGCTCTGATTGCCGGCGCGATGGGGGTCATCGCGCGAATCGGGAAAAAATAGCATGGATGGGAGTCGCTCCCAAGACGTAACGAGGCCCCCGCGGTGTCGAGGGGGCCTCGTTCGGCTGTGCGCAGTTTCTGGATCCGGTCTATTGCGCCGGCGGCTCGACGATGATCCCGGTCAGCTCGATCAGCCCGAGATCGGTATGCTGCATGGCGGTCACCTGCACGCCGGCGAGCGTGGTGTCGCTGTATGAGCCGGCGGTCGGAGCCACGGTCACATCATAAAATCCCTCGGGCAGGGCGATCAGGGCGAAGCCGCCGCTCGCGGGATCGGCGTAGGTGCCGAAAGTGTCGTCGCCGGCTATGGCGGTGATCACGGCCAGGGCTTCCGCCGGCGAGACCGTGCCGAATACGGAGCCGGAAACACCATGGGCCGCGGCCCGGATCACCGGCCGCATCATCCAGCGTCCGTTGCCGGTGACATGGATCGAGCGCGAGGCGTCGAAGTCGAGCGTGACCTCGTAGAGCATGCCGTGCTCGATGGTGAACGGGAATTGGATCTTCAGGCCGCTGGTCATCCCGCTGGGAATCGTCAGGGGATGTTCGACGCCGTCGAAGACGACGCTGTTGCCGGCCCCGAGCAGCAGGCGGATCTGGGTGTAGTCGCCGGCCGGCAGCAGGGTGTCGGCCAGGGCCACGACCGAGCCGTTGACCAGGCTCAGGAGGTCGATGTGCATCGTGTCCGCGATCGCCACATCGAACCAGCCGCCGAGCGAATCCTCGTCGGCGCGGTGGACCGAAACGCCGATGATCTCGATGTTCACGGCGTCGTAGGCGGCCGGCGCGTCAACCAGGCTGATCCGCAACTGTCCCTCGCCGTCGGCGGTGGGGGAATTGGTGTCGGAATCGGAGCAGCCGCAGAAAAGGGCGAGGGGGACGCAAAGCAGTAGGGCAAGAAGTGGCTTCGTCATTGCAGACCTCCCGGATGATTTCGAGCCGGACTTCGCCAGGATCGCCGGCGTTTCAAAAACGAATCCCCCCGATCGCGTGACTGGCCGCGGAACGGGGGGAGTATGGCCTTGGTGTTACTATAACCAATGAAAGGAAAATCCCGCGCCGCGGCAAGTCTCCAAGCCGAATTCGTGCCACGTTTTCCGATCAGGTCAGCTCGCGAACCGTGCCCGCGGATCAGACCGTATCCAACGCGATCACTTTTCCGCCCACGATCACTTCCCGCGCCGGGGCGGGATGGCAGAGCAGCAGCGCCGCGACCCGGTCGCCGACCTTTTCGTATCCCTTGTCGGCCAGATCGAATACAGCCAGGTCGCAGGCCCGTCCGGGCTCCACGGCGCCGATGTCGTCGCGGCCGAGGCAGGCGGCGCCGCCGAGGGTGGCCATCTCCAGCACTTCCTGCACCGTCATCGCCGCGGCTCCGCCGACGACCCGGTGCAGCAGCAGGGTCTGGCGCAATTCGGCCAGCATATTCGAAGTGTCGTTGCTCGCCGATCCGTCGACCGCCAAGCCGACCGGACAGCCGGCCGCCCGCAGATCGCGCACCCGGCAGATTCCCGAACCCAACCGCATGTTCGACGTCGGACAATGCGCGATCGCCACGCCGGCCTCGCCCAATCGTTTGATCTCGGCGTCGTCGAAGTGGATTCCGTGCGCCAGCCAGACGTCGGGCGCCAGCCAGCCCACGTCTTCGAGCATGTCCACCGGGCGTTTGCCGTAGACCTGGAGGCAGAAATCCTGCTCGTCGACCGTCTCGCAGAGATGGGTGTGCAGCCGGACCCCGTGTTCGCGGGCCAACGCGGCGGTTTCGCGCATCAACTCGGCCGTGACCGAGAACGGCGAGCACGGCGCCAGCGCGATCCGGACCATCGCTCCGGGCCGCGGATCGTGATGCCTGGCGATCACCCGTTCGCTGTCGGCGAGAATGGTGTCGATGTCCTGCACGACCGAATCCGGCGGCAGCCCGCCGTCCTTCTGCGAGCGGGACATCGAACCACGGGTCGGATGGAAGCGGATTCCGGCTTCGGCGGCCGCGTCGATGGTGATGTCGATCAGCTCGGGCGAGGCGTCGTGCGGGAAGAGGTAGTGGTGGTCGGTGGTGGTGGTGCATCCCGAGCGCAGCAGTTCGCGGCAGCCGACCACGGCGGCGGCGTGGAAGTCGGAGTCGCTCATCCGCGCCCAGACCGGATAAAGGGTCTTGAGCCAGGTGAAGAGCTCGGCGTCCACGGCCCCGGGCCAGGCCCGGGTCCGCGTCTGGTAGAGATGGTGATGGGTGTTGACCAGCCCCGGCAGCACGACGCAGCCGGAGGCGTCGTGGCGGTCCCACTGGTCGAGCGGTACGCCGGCGATCGATTCCGGCGCGGCTCCCGCACCGGTGGCGACGACCATTCCGTCGCGGGCGGCGACCCATCCGTCGTCCAGCACTCTTCGCTGCGCGTCCATGGTGACCAGGGGTGATGCGTGTTCGAGCAGAAAACGCTTCTCGATCATCGGGATGGCTCCTTACGGGATATGGTTTCCCTTGTTATAGCCGACAGCCGTCCCGGACGCAAATACCGACCTCGATGGCGACCGGATTCACCGTTGGGACTGGACACGTTCGCCGGAAAGGTTATGCTCTGGCGCAGGGGAGGTCCCGCGCTTTTTCGGGCACCCCGGAATACCCCGCGAGTACAAGACGCCGTTCGCCGGCGGGGGCCGGCGTGATGGAATTTCCTCATTGCAAAGGAGAACGCCTTGCGTAACCGACGTGCCCTGATTCTGGCCGCGGCCCTGGTTGCGGCCGTGGCCCTGATCGCCGGATGCAGCGGCAAGCAGGTCCACCGCGTCGAGACGGATTCGGTCATCGACCTTTCCGGCAACTGGAACGATACCGACAGCCGGCTCGTCGCCGAGGAACTGATCTCCCAGGCCGTGGCCCGACCCTGGGCCGAGGATTATCTCGAACGCAACGGCCGCCGCCCCACCGTGATCGTGGGCCAGATCCGCAACCGGTCCGCCGAGCATATCCCGGTCGGAACCTTCATGGGCGACATGGAGCGTTCGTTCATCAATTCCGGCCGCGTCAAGGTGGTCGCCGATTCCGAGGAGAGGGACGAACTGCGGTCCGAGCGCGCCGACCAGCAGGAGTTCTCCAGCGAGGAGACCATGAAGAGCTGGGGCCGCGAGCGCGGCGCCGACTTCATGATGCTGGGCGAGATCAACACGATCATCGACCGTGAAGAGGGCGATGAGGTGAAGTATTACCAGGTCGATGTCTACCTGGTCGATCTCGAGGACAACACCAAGGCCTGGGCCGGTTTCAAGAAGATCAAGAAGTACGTGACCCGTAGCGGGTACAGGCCGTGATCCTGGATTCCCGTATCCGCGGCGCCGGCCTCCTGCTCGGGGGGCTGGCGCTGGTCGTGTTGTGCGGCTGCTCGACCTACGTCGCCAAGCACGCCGAACTGCGCGACGACCTGGCCGCGGGCAGCTACCAGAAGGCCCTCGACTGCATCGAAGAGGCGTCCAACGGCGACGACCGCCTGCTGAACCTGCTGGAACGGGGCCTGGTCCTGCATTACGCCGATCGCTGGGACGAGAGCAACGCCTCCTTCGCCGAGGCGGAAGAACTGGCGGCCGATCTCTATACCCGGAGCATCAGCGAAGGTGTCTTCTCCCTGGTGACCAACGACGCCTCGATCGCCTATCGGGCAACCCCTCACGAGATGGCCTTGATCCCGTTCTACAGGGCGTTGAACTACATCTATCTCGGTCAACGCGACGAGGCGGTGGTGGAGGCCCGCAAGGCCAGCCTGTTGTTGCGCGAGGTCCGCGCCCGGATCGCGGACGCAGACGCCGACGCCCTGGACGATGACGCGTTCCTGGCCTATTTCAGCGGTCTGATCTACGAATGGGGCGGCGACGACAACGACGCCTTCATCGCCTATCGCGCCGCCGCCGACGCCTATGCCCGCACCGCGGGTGAACTGCGCTGCGAGACTCCGCCCTGGCTCGGCGACGACCTGTTGCGCATCGGCCGTCGTCTCGGCTTCACCGCCGAGATCGCTGATCTGCGCAATCAGCATCCCGATCTGTTCCCGGCCGAGCCCGGGACTGCGGCCGAACCGGCGCCGCCGGTCGATCCGCCCCGCGGCGACGTCGTCTTGCTGTTGGAACTGGGCTACTCGCCGCATAAGCAATCGCTGCCGATCGACATCCCGATCTTCAAGAACGACGACTACCCGGACCAGGATGCCTGGGCCGTGGCGCTGAACGGACGCATGGTCAGCGGCTGGTCGTCGGGGGCCGATATCGACTATTGGCTGCGCATCGCCGTGCCGGAACTCGTCGATGAACCGCCTTTGGTGCGCGGCGCCCGGGTCAGCGCCGGTCTTCCCGGATCCCATGCCAGCACCGTGATCGTCGAGGATGTCGCCGGCAGGGTGAGCCGCGAATTCGAACAGGGCCGGGCCAAGGTGATGGTCAAGACCATCGCCCGCGGACTGGCCAAGTACGCGTTGCAGGAGAAGGCCGACGAACAGGGCAAGGTGGCCGGTTTCCTGGCCAACCTCTTCGGCGTCGCCACCGAGAAGGCCGACACCCGCGGCTGGCTGACCCTGCCCTACGCGGTGGCGATGGCCCGCCTGAGCCTGCCGCCGGGAGTCCACGAACTGAAGTTCGAGTTGACCGACTCGTCCGGGCGCACGGTCGCGGTCGAGACCATCGCGGATGTCGTCGTCCGCAGCGGCGAACGCAGCTTCATCAGCCGCAGGGCTTTCTGAGCCATCCCCTCTTCCCGGTTTACGACGCAAAAAGAGGCCCGGTCCTGCGACCGGGCCTGCGTTTCTTGCCGTCGATAATCCCGGGGTCAGTTCGCCGCCGCCGGCTCCGGACCCAGGATGTCCGCGAGATCCTGCTCCGCGGTCGTGATCGGCTTCAGATCGAATTTCTCGACCAGGATGCCGAGTACCGCCGGGGTCAGGAACGCCGGCAGGGTGGGTCCGATGCGGATGCCGGTCATGCCCAGGTGCAGCAGCGTCAACAGGATGGCGATCGCCTTCTGCTCGTACCAGCTCAGCACCAGCGACAGCGGCAGATCGTTCACGCCGCAGTCGAAGGCTTCGGCCAGCGCGGTGGCGATGCGCACCGCCGAGTAGGCGTCGTTGCACTGGCCCACGTCCAGCAGCCGCGGCAGCCCGCCGATCTCGCCGAACTCCAGCTTGTTGAAGCGGAACTTGCCGCAGGCCAGGGTCATCACGACGCAGTCCCGGGGTATCTGCTCGGCGAGTTCGGTGTAGTAGCTGCGGCCGGGCTTGGCGCCGTCGCAGCCCCCGACCAGGAAGAAGTGGCGGATGTCGCCGCCCTTTACCGCCGCGATCACCTTGTCCGCCACTCCGAGCACGGCGTTGTGGCCGAAGCCGACGGTGATCTCGTGGCGCGGACCGTCGGCGGCGAATCCCTCGGCCGCCAGGGCCGCCGCGATCACCGGGGCGAAGTTGCGGTCGGCGATGTGCGTGACTCCCGGCCATCCGACCAGGCCGCAGGTGAAGATGCGCTCGGAATAGGTCTCGCGCGGCTTCTGGATGCAGTTGGTGGTCATCAGGATCGAACCGGGGAAGGCCGCGAAATCCTTGGCCTGATCCTGCCAGGCGCCGCCCCAGTTGCCGACCAGATGGGGATGTTTCTTCAATTCGGGATAGGCGTGGCAGGGCAGCATCTCGCCGTGGGTATAGACGTTGATGTCCTTGCCCGCGGTCTGCTGCAGCAATTCGTCGAGATCGAGCAGATCGTGCCCGGAAACCAGGATGCACTTGCCGGCGACCGCGCCGGTGTTGACCGCGGTCGGCTCGGGATGCCCGTAGGATCCGGTGTTGGCCGAGTCGAGCAGCTCCATCACCCGCAGGTTCAGCTCTCCGGTCTGCAGGGCGGCTGTGAGCAGGGCGTCGGCGGTGGGGGCAGGGTCGGCCGTGACGCTCAACAGACGGTGGAAATCGGCGTTGATCTGATCGTCCGCGTAGCCGAGGATCCGGGCGTGATCGGCGTAGGAGGCCGAGCCCTTCAAGCCGTAGACCACCAGGTCGATCAATCCCGCCACGTCGTCGCCGAAGGCCGCATGGCGCTTCGCGACGTTGAACGCGGCTGCCTGGGCGACCCGTTCGGCGCGATCCGCCGCGGGCTCGAGCAGGGCGTAGACGTCGTTGGCCGCGGGCGCGGGGGCCGTCTCGCGGGCGCGGGCCAGCAATTCGGCGCCGCGGTCGATCATCGCGTCGAGGCGGTCGGGATCGAAGTCGACGTTGGTGACCGTGGTGAACAGCGCCTCGATTACGAAGAGGTCCAGATCGCCGTCACGCCTGCCGCTTGACGCCGCCGCCGAGTGGGCGAGACGGCTGATCCCCTGGGCGGAAGCCAGCAATAGATCCTGCAACGCCGCAACCTGCGGGTTCTTGCCGCAAATGCCGAAGGTATCGCATCCGGTACCCTTGGACGCCTGTTCACACTGATAGCAGAACATCTCCATTTTCGATCCTCCCGGTTCTATTCATAGGACATCAGGACAAGTATATCCGCTTTGACAGTCCAAGCTATGCCGCCTATAATCGGAGATCAAGGTCTATTTGTTCTGAATGATGGATTTGCGGGATTCCGGCCGATCAACGGAGGGTGCGATGTTTTCCCAGACAGTCGAATACGCGCTGCGGGCGGTACTTTGCCTGGCCCAGTCGCCCGCCGAGCCCCGCACCGCCGATTTCATCGCCGAAACCATGAAGGTTCCCCGCAGCTATCTGGCCAAGGTCATGCAGAGCCTGGTCAGGCAGGGGATTGTCTCGTCACAGCGCGGCCTGCGCGGCGGATTCCAGCTGGTGAAGAGGCCGGACGACATCAATCTGCTCGAAGTGGTCAACGCGGTCGATCCCATCAAGCGCATCGATTCATGCCCGCTGTCGATCGAATCCCATCAGACCCCGCTCTGCCCCCTGCACCGGCGTGTCGATCAGGCCATCGCCACGGTGGAGGCCGCATTCTCCAAGACCACGTTGCAGGAGATCCTCGACGAACCGGTCGAATGCAAGACCCTGCTCGAGCAATTCGGCTCCGAGAGCTCCGACAAGTGATGTGATCGGGTTGCGTCGGTGATGTGATGTCGGGGGATTCTCCGGTCCGGACTCAGCGGGCCAGGGTGATCTTTCCGGTCGTCGCGTCGCCGCCCGGCCGCACCAATCGCGCCAGATAGGTTCCGCTGGCGACCGTCCTGCCCGCGTCGTCCTTCCCGTCCCAGACCAGCTCGTGTTCTCCCGCACCCAGCTCCGCGTCCAGCAGCAGCGCCACCCGGCGTCCGCGCAGATCGAAGATCGCCACGCGGGCCCGGCCGCTGACCGCGAGATCGAAACGCAGCGTGGTGCGCGGATTGAAGGGGTTGGGATGGTTGCGCAGGGCGGCAGCGGGCGCGGAAGGGGTCGGATCGGCGATGCCGGTCACGACGCCGATCGACATGTAGGCCGGCATCGTCAGGGGCGAGTCGGGGTCGTTGGATGTCAGCACGATCGCGGCCTGATGGATCCCGGCGGGCATCCCGGTCGGATCGAAGACCGCGGTGAACCGGGCCGAGTCGGCCGGCGCCACGACGGCGCCCGCCGGTGCGACGGTCAGCCATTCGGCCCCGGCGACAGCGGCGGAAACGCTCAGCGGCAGCGGGCCCCGGTTGCGGACCAGGAACTGCAGGCCGCGGGCGGCGGGCAGGGCCGCGAGCGCGCCGGGGATGTCGAGCCTGCCGGCTCCGCTCAGGTTGTCGAGACCGGGATCGGCGATGTCGACGGCGCCCGCGGTCAGGGCGGCCGCCAGATCCGCGGGGGTCAGGCCGGGCGCCTCCTGCATCAGGATGGCCGCCGCGCCCGCGACCAGGGGAGTGGCCATGCTGGTGCCGGTATAGGTCGCGTAGCCGCCGTTGACGGTGCTGGTGACCACCGCGCCGGGCGCGGCCAGGTCGTGCTGGATCAGACCCGGCGGATAGGGATGGTCATCGTAGCCGCCGGCCGCGATCTCCCAGGCGGTCGGGCCGCGGCTGGACAGGGCCGAGACTCCGTCGCCGATGTCGGTGGCGCCCACTGCCAGCACGGCGGTGGGCCGGTCGGCGGTCGGGGGCGGGCAGTCGCCCGGCGAACTCACATCGGTCGGGATGGGATAGTGGCCGCCGATGTTGTCGCCGTTGCCGGCGGCGCAGATCAACGGCACGCCCGCCGCCAGCAGCGCCTCGGCCTGGGCCCGGATCGCGGCCCGCAGATCGTCGGTGCCCTGCGGCCAGCCGGCGCTCATCGAGAACAGGTCCACCCCGTGGTCCAACCCGAACTGCATGGCCTCGACCAGATAGGTGAAGGTCGCCGGCACCGCGCGCAGGGCCATCAACTTGGCGCCCGGCGCCGCGCCGGTGAATGCGCCGGCCACCAGACCGGCGGTATGGGTGCCGTGCCAGATCTCGGTGTCGCCGTCATAGGGATCGTTGTCGCCGTCGACCGCGTCGTAGCCGTGGTTGGGCCATTCGGAGCCGCCGTCCCACATCCTGTCCGCCAGATCGGGATGGTCGTAGCTGATGCCGGTGTCGAGATGTCCGACCAGCACGCCCGATCCGTCGCGGCCCATGGCCCAGGCGGCGTCGGCGCCGATCTTGGCCAGATGCCACTGGATCTCGTCGGCCGCGGCCTCAGCCGCCGCAGCAGCTGGATCGCCGAAGCTGCGGCTGGGTGTCTCATCCAGCCAGATCCTGCCGATTGCGGGATGCTTGGCCAGGGCGGCCCGGGCGTCCGGCTCGATTTCCACGGCCAGCATCCCGGCCAGCCACAACTCGCGCACATCGCCGCAGAGGCCGCGGCTCCGCAGGTCGTCCAGCAGGGGGTCGATATCGGCCCGGGCCCGGCGCAGCACGGTGCGCCTGGCGTCGGACACGGTCGTGCGGCGCAGACCCCGGTCGGCCGAACCCATCGCTTCGCCCAGGGCGGCCATGTCGACCTGCTCGGCGGGCACGATCACCACGGTCACGGTGCCGTCCTTGGCCGCGGCCGCGGTGGTCAATTCAGGCGCGGCCACCGGCAGCCAATGCAGTCGCATGGTGGGCGGATCGGCGGCCAGGGCGGCCGCCGCCGCGGCCGGCACCGGCTCGTCGACCGTGAAGATCAAATCGGGCGGGTAGACGGCCAGGTCGGGTTCACCGGCGATCCATTCGGCCGTCAGGGTGAAGACGTTGCCGGCCTCGTCCATCTCGGCCACCACGTCGCCGGAATCCAGCCGCACCTCCAACTCGTGGACGCCCTTGCGCAGGACGATCTCGTAGTCCTCCAGCGGCACGTACGTCCCCACCGGCAGGGCGCCGTCCATCACCCAGGCGGCTTCCGATCGGCCGTCGACCAGCAACTCGATCGTGAAACCGCCCGGCGCGTCGACCAGGCCCAGGTTCAGGCAGGCGAAACTGACATACGCGACCGCGTCGGCTTCGAGATAGCCCCCTTCGCGGTTACCGGCCAGTGGCGAGATGATCAACGGGCCGCCCCACCCATCTGGGGCGAAGGGGGCGAGGTCGGGCAGGGCGGCCCTGTCGCTGGTGTAGACGTTGAGGCCGGCGGTGGGGAAGTCGCGGCGATCGATCCAAGCCGCGTGCAGGCGATCCTCACCCAGGACGCCCGCCGCCGAATGGTAACGGGGCTCGACCAGCGCCTGGTCGGTTACCGTTTCCAGCGGTCCCCAGAGATCGGGATGACCGTCGCCCCCTGATTGGCGGGCGGTCAGTCCGAACTCGTCAGCGCCGGCCGGGGCCTCGAGCCACAGGCAGCCCACGATTCCGTCGCGGGCGTAGACCGCCGGACCCAGGCTTTCGTACTCGTCGGCCACGATGGCGAAGGGGCCGTTCACGGTCGTGGCCCCGTCGGTCGAGTTGAAGTAGATGATGTCGCCGTCGATCGTGCCCATCCCGTCGTCGTAATCGCGCTGGTAGACCACGTGTACCGACTGCCCGTCGGCTGCCACCCGGGCGAATCCGCAGTTGTCGGTGGTCCATTCGCTGAGGTCGGCCACGTCGAGGAACGAACCGCTGACCGCGTCGGCCGCCAGCAGGATCCGCGTCTGACCGGAATCGGGATCGTGCTCGGCGTTGACCATGAACGCGGTCGCGCCGTCCAGGGCCACGTCGGGCCGCAGATCGGTGTAGCCGTCCGGGACCAGCGAGTCGAAGGCGACGGTCTCGCCGGAGTTGGTGCTCGACATCCAGACCAGGGTCCATTCCCACTGGTAGGTGCCGGGGTTGATGTCGAGCATGTTCGCGACGATGAACAGGGTGGCGAAGTCGCCGGCTCCGGATACGGCGATCGCGGGATAGGCGTTGTAGGTGTCGGTGAACAGCCCCTTGACCCAGGCCCACGACGCCGGATTGTCGGCCGCCTCGGAGCGGGCGCGCACGATGTAGCCGTCGTCCTTGATCCAGGCGACGTGCAGGTAGCCCGCCGCGTCGATCGCCAGGTCGGGATCGTATTCGTCCTCGCTGAACGACGGCATCTCCCAGACCGACCAGTTGACGCCGCCGAGGTCGGTGGCTTCGAAGACCGCGTAGAGATACCCAGTGGTGGGACTGCGTTCGATGCTGATGTGATTGTCATCCATGTGGGTGGGGTCGGCGAGCAGCCTGTCCGCCGACCAAGGCGTCCCCTTTACCGCCGCCGTCATCCGGCTCGGGGGGAGACCGGTAGGGTCGACGGCGGCGGCAGGGGCGTGAATCGGAGTCCCGTCCTCTTCGGCGGCTGGACGCCTGTCGCCTGGGGCGAGTGCGGCGAGCGGCTCTGGCCGATTCCGCTGAGAGGAGGACGGGACCCATGTCGGATGCGGTCCGGGTTCGTCGAGGGCGATGTCGCGTAAAGGGAGAGGGTCGGCTGATTTGGCAGTGGACGCCGCCGGCCTGCGGCCGCCGGGCGCGAGTCCCGCGGAAGGGATACGGCGGCCGCCGGACGAGACAGGCCGGGCGGTTTCGCTGATCGCAGGGGGGCTCTCGGCCACGGGGACCGGTCGGGCGACAGGCAGCAACCTGGAAGTAGCCGTCGTGGCCGGTCCGGCGGAAGCGTTCGGGAGCAACACGGCGACCAGGGCGAGAAATGCGGTCATGGTCACGACCGCCGGCGGTATCGCCGCCATATTCCCGAATCGGTATCGCATCCCCATCCATGCCTTCCGCTTGCGGGTCGTCATCCCGCAGTCCGTGGCCGAAATTCAAAGATTTCATGGGCCGGATATGATTATATCACAAAAATACTATCAAAACATCTATTTGATAAGTGGAAAAGTGATCGAATTTCGAGTCAGGCAGTTCAGCTTCGCTCGAGGAATTTACCGGTTCCGGCATCCTGGGCGATTATTCCGTCGGTAACCGCCGGTTCCCCCCGCAGCCACACATCGCGCACCTCTCCGCGCCAGTCGGAGCCGGCCCAGAGCGAGGCGCTTTCGATGCGGGGCAGAACGGTGCCGATCGCTTCGGGATCGAAGAGCACCAGGTCGGCGTCGTAGCCGGGTTCGATGCGGCCCTTGCGGCCGCCGAGTCCCATCAGCTCCGCCGGCGACTCGCAGCACAGCCGCACCCATTGTTCGGGAGTGATCCCGCCGGTCTTGACCGATTCGCTGTAGACCACGATCAGCCGTTCGCCGACGCCGCCGGCGCCGTTGGGAATCGCGGCGAAGCCGTCGCGGGCGGCTTCGCGCTTCACCTGCAGCGGGAACTCGCAGTGGTCGGTGGCGATGTGGGAGACGTCGCCGGCGGCGATAGCCAAACGCAGCGCGGCGGTATCGGAGGCCGACCGCAGCGGCGGCGAGAGCACGGCCGTCAGAGCGGCGTCGAATCCCCTCTGGTATTCGAATTCGTCGCGATAGAGATGATGCAGGCAGGCCTCGGCGGTCACGGCCAGACCCGCGGCCCGGGCGGCGGTGATCTCGGCCAATGCGCCGGCGGTCGAGACGTGGACCACGCTCAAGGGGCAGCCGGTGCGTTCGGCGATGTCGATCGCTGTCCGGACCGCCTCGATTTCCGATTCGGCCGGATGGGCGGCCGGATGCCAATGCGCGGCGATGCGCCCGGTGTCGATCAGGGCCTGTTCGCAGACGGCGTTGGTCTCGCCCATCTCGGCGTGTAGCAGCAGCTTGGCGCCGGCGTCGTGAACGGCCGTCATCAGTGCGGCCAACTCCTCCGGCGTCAACATCAGCCGGTTCTTATAGGCCAGGAACGCCTTGAAGGTGGGGATGCCGGCCGCGACCAGGGCGGGAATTTCGGCCAGGCGTTCGGGGGAGGCGTCGCTGACGGTGGCGTGCAGGGCCCAGTCGCAGAGGCAGCGGCCGGCGGCGGCATCCCGCCAGCGGGAGACCGCGTCGGCGATGGGCTCGCCGCGATCCGGGTTGGCGAAGTCGATGATGGTGGTGGTGCCGCCGAGCAGGGCCGCGGTCGAGCTGTCGCGCCAGCCCAGGCTGCGCGCGCCCGAGGCCAGGGGCATCCCGAAATGGGTGTGGACGTCCACGCCGCCGGGCAGCAGCCACAGGCCCGAGCCGTCGCAATCGTCCGGTCCGATCGGGGCGGGGGTATCGCCCGCAAGATCGACAACCGCCCTGATGCGGCCGTCCTCGACGCGCACATCGGCCCAGTCGCGACCATCGCCGTTCAACACCAGGGCGTTGCGGATCCAGAAGCCTTTTTTATCCATGACCTTAGCCTAGCGCCCGGCCGCCTCCGTGACAAGTGCATAGCGGTGGCCTGATGTCCGGCGCTTCGTTTCGCAACTTATTGTCTGCTGGATCATTTCCCGTAATTCGGACTATACTCCGGCGATTCGCCCGCGAGCAGTCGACATCGGACGGCGAGGAGGCCCCATGAAGCGGATCCAATCGCGGATCAACACCCAGGATCCGGCCTTTCTGGAGAACGATCGCGACAATCGCGAGGCGACCGCCCGGTTGGCCGCGGCGCTCGGCGACATCCGCGACGGCGGCTCGGCCAAGGCCCGCGAGCGTCACGCCGCCCAGGGCAAGCTGCCGGTCCGCGACCGGATCGAGAGGCTGCTCGACCCCGGATCGCCTTTCCTGGAACTGTCGCCGCTGGCCGCCCACGAGGTCTACGGGGAGAAGGTGCCGGCCGCCGGCCTGATCACCGGGGTGGGCGCGGTCCACGGCCGCCAGGTGATGATCCTGGCCAACGACGCCACGGTAAAGGGCGGCACCTACTATCCCCTGACGGTGAAGAAGCACCTGCGCGCCCAGGAGATAGCCCAGCAGAACCGGTTGCCCTGCGTGTATCTGGTCGATTCGGGCGGGGCGTTCCTGCCTTTGCAGGCGGAGGTCTTTCCCGACCGCGACCATTTCGGCCGCATCTTCTATAACCAGGCCCGCATGTCCGGCCTGGGAGTGCCGCAGATCAGCGCCGTGCTCGGCAGCTGCACCGCCGGCGGCGCCTACGTGCCGGCGATGAGCGACGAGGTGGT
>CAZYDJ010000060.1:0-13972 GCA_964646035.1 uncultured Fibrobacteraceae bacterium
TCCTGCTCTGCCGATAGCTTGCATCTTGAATGCTCCTGCAAACGTAAATTCATCCCCGATCTTCTTGCGGCGAACACCGAAGAGCAACTTGACGACTTCCTTGAAACGATCCAGCTCGTGATCCGGCCAGACATCGTCGCGAGGCGTCAGGCCGATGACCGCGGACACCACATCGGGTCGCGGCCAGAAAACCGAAGCCGGCACCTGACGCACCAGCTTGATCGCGAATAGCGAGCCCAGAATCACCGCCAGAACTCCGTATTCCTTGCCGCCCGGATCGGCCGTGAGCCTGACGGCGACTTCCTTCTGGACCATGAAAACGGCTCCGGCCACCCTGGCCCGCTGATCGGCGAGACCGAAAAGGACCTCGCTGGTCAGCACATAGGGCAGGTTTCCGGCCACCACCGGACATTCTCCGGCCAAAGCGATTACATCCGGCCAGTCCAAAGTGGCGATGTCCCGCTCCAGAAGCCGGAAGCCGGATCGTGATCCGGCCTCTATTTCCAGCAGGGCGCAGAGCTTCTTATCGACTTCCACGGCCGCCACCCGGGCCCCGGCATCCAGCAACGGCAGCGTGAGAGCGCCGGCGCCGGCGCCCAACTCTAGCACATCCCGTCCCAGTTCAAGGACTTCCGCCGCAATAGCGCGGGCCATGTTCCCATCGATCAGGAAATTCTGGCCGCGGCGCTTCTGCGGACGAATGCCGTGCTCGCGCAGGATTTCGGTCTGGCTGCGGCTCAAGCCTCGATCCTCCACATTCCTCAGCGGCCGCCCGCGCGGCGCAGGCGATCATAATTGGCGCTGGTCACGGCGGCCAGTTCGGTCAGCTCGACACCGAAGATCCCGGCGACCTTCGCGGCCGTGCGCACGAGATAGGCGGATTCGTTGCGCTTGCCGCGATGCGGAACCGGCGGCAGCCAGGGAGCATCTGTTTCCAGGACCAGATTTTCGGGTCGCAGATCCGCCAGGACCTCGGGCAGCCGGGAATTCTTGTAGGTTACCGGGCCGCCGATGCCAAGTAGAAAATCGTTTTCGACAGCCCAGGCCGCAACGGCGGAATCGCCGGCGAAGGCGTGCATGATCCCGCGACGGGGCGGCAGGCCGGCCGTCTCGAGCGCGGCCACCGTATCGGCATAGGCGTCGCGGATATGCAGTACGACCGGCAGGTCCAGCTTCCGGGCCAGGTCCAGTTGGGCCGCCAGGGCGGCATGCTGCGCCGGCCGGGGCGAAAGGTCGCGGAAGTAGTCGAGCCCGATCTCGCCGATGGCCGCTACTTCGGGATCGGCCGCCAGCGCAGCCAGCTCGGCCAGGGCCGCGCGGCCCGAGTCGGTGATCCGGCCCTCGGCGTCGGCCACCTGCAGCGCGTCGTGGGGATGGATGCCGACCGCGGCCTGGATCCGGACGTCGCCGCGGGCCAGTTCCACCGACCGGATGCTGCTCGGGATGTCGTAGCCCACGTTCAGGAAACGGGTGACGCCCGCCGCGACCGCCCGTTCGACTACGGCGGCGCCCTCGCCCGCGAACTCTTCGCGGTTCAGATGTACGTGGGTATCGACGAACAACGGGGCATCCTCCATCGCGGGCCGCTTCAACTGCGGCGCCTGACACGGCCGCCGCGACGGGATCGGGGCCGTCCGCCGGACGAATCCTGATCGACGTCCCAACTCAATTCGTCGGGGTCGCAGACCAGCGCTCCCTCGGCATCCTCCAGAAACACGGTCACTTTGCCCTCGAGCAGATCCAACTTGCGCACGATCCCCTCGCGGCCGCCGAGCCGGACCCGGGCGCCGACCCGCGGCATGCTTTCGAGCAGCTGACGATAACCCTCGTGCTCATAGCTCAGGCAGCAGCGCAGCCGGCCGCAGAGACCGGAAAGCTTGTTGGGACTCAGGGGCAGTTGCTGGGCCTTGGCCATCTTCAGGGTCACCGGCGAGAAATCCTGCAGGAAGGAGCTGCAGCAGAGCTCCCGGCCGCAGACGCCGATACCGCCCTTCATCTTCGCCTCGTCGCGCACCCCGATCTGGCGCAATTCGATGCGGGTGCGGAAGATGCCGGCCAGGTCCTTGACCAGTTGCCGGAAATCGACCCGCTTATCCGCGGTGAAGAAGAAAGTGATCTTGTTGCGGTCGAACTGACGCTCGACCGTGACCAGGTTCATCTTGAGATTGCGCTCCTGGATCTTCTCCAGGCAGATGTCATAGTATTCCCACTCGTCGGCGCGATTCTCGTGGAGCCGCTGCAGATCTTCCGGCTTGGCGATCTCGATCAGGCCCTGCCGACCGGCTTCCTTCCACCAGCGCTCCTGCCCCGGCCCGATGAAGCAGACCCGCCCCATGTCGCGCCCGCGATCGGCCTCGACCATGCAGTAGTCGCCGGGCGTGATTTCCAGCTCGCGGCGATTATGATAATAACCCTTGCGATGACCCTTGAACTGGACCATCACGATATTCTCGGAAGACAGGTCGGCGGGTGGTTCGACCCTCCGCTCCGGCTGCGGCGCAGGCCGTCTGCCTTTATCCCGTCGGCCGGGCCCCGGACGCGGTCCCTGCCTGTGGGGCATTTGTCATCAACTCCTGGAACAACACCGCCATCGTCAGGCCGATGTTGAGGTTGCGGTCGATTCCGGCGCGGGCCTTCTCGACCGCATCTATGTAATGCAACAGGCCACGGGCATCGCTGCGCGCGGCAAGGTCGCGGATCAGATTCTCGTCGCCGGCCAGCCGGGGACGCCAATCGGCGCCGATCTCCCTGCAGGCCAGAATGTCACTGTAGTAGAGATTCATCATCTCGCATAGCTGAATCGCCCTTTCACGGCGTTCAGGCAGACCCTCGGCCGTTTTCTGGCGATTGCTCAGATCGGCCTCGCGGGCCAGATCCTCGGGCAGCTTGCCCTTGTGCAGCATTTCGGCCGCGGCCTGGGCGGCGCCGCCCTTGCCCGCGGCGAGACCGACGATCAGCGTCCGCGCCCATTGCTTCAGGGCGTTCGGCACCGGCAACCTCAGGGCGGCCGCCCGGCGGGCGTTGCCGCCGGAAGCCCGGGCCAGGGAAACCGCCAATTCAGGATCCAACGGCTGCGGATCGCCCTTGCGCCGGGGCGGAGCGATAGTTCCGGGGCCGTAGAGATCTATCAGCAGCCGGATCAGTTCGCTTTCGCCGTAAGGCTCGAAGGGCATCTGCTGGCAACGCGAGAGGATGGTCGGCAGCACCGCGCTGCGCACCGATGTGAGCATCAGGATCAGGGTGTCGGCCGGGGGTTCCTCGAGGGTCTTGAGCAGCGCGTTGGCCGCCTCGACCCGCATCCGGTTGGCGTCGGCCACGATCGCGATGCGGAACCGGCCCTGGAAGGGGCGCAGACGCAGGAACTGCAGGACCGAGCGCACCGTCAGCACCCCGGGATGTTCGGGATCGCCGATAGTGATTTCGCTGCTGGACGCGAAGGCCGGCTGGTAGAGCGGATCTTCCTGCTTCGACTCCATCAGGGCGATCACATCCGCCTCCTTGATGGTGGCGGGCGCGGGTCCGATCCAGTGGATGTCGGGATGCTGGAAGGTCAGGGCCTTGTGGCAGCTCTCGCAGAAATCGGGGCCGGAGCACGGTTCGGAACCGGGGCAGTTGACGATCCGGGCTATTTCCAGGGCGGTCAGTTCCTTGCCGCTGCCCTCGGGGCCGGAAAAGAGATAGCTCTGCCCCAGGGAGCCGGCGGCCAGCATATTGCGAAAGCGGTCGATGATGGGTTCTCTGCCGTCGAATCGGTTCCGGGCCAATGTGATTTCCGTCCTTTTCGGACCAGTCGCGGCCGCTGTTTCCGCTATTTGATGTCGACGACGAATCTGTCCCGTAATTCCTCGATGTAGGCGGTCAGCTTCGCCTCCATCTTCACCGACTCGACCATCCGCCTGAGCCGTTCCTTGACCTCTTCATAACCCAGACGGCTGCCGTTGACCCGGTCCTTCACCAGGAAGATGTAGAAACCGGCCGGAGACAGGAACGGTTCGGTCAGATCGCCCGCCTTGCTTTCCTGCAACTGCTCCTGGATCTGCGGCGCGAGAGAGTCGAGAGCGAAAGTGCCGAGATCGCCGCCCTTCTCCGCCGAGGACGGATCCGCGCTCATCTCGATGGCCACCCGGGCGAACGGTTCGCCCTGGAGGATGCGCTGGTGGGCGGAAACGGCTCGTTCGCGGGCCCGTTCCACGTCCGCCTCGGTCAGTTCGAGCGGGAAGAAGATCTGGCTGATCTCACGGCCCGCCTCTCCAGTAGTATCGAGATGGACCAGATGCACTCCGCGCTCGGTCACGACCGGCTGGCTTGTCTCGCCCGGCTGCAGGGAGAAGACGACACGGTCGAGATCCTTGCTGAAGAGATCACCCTGTTTCACGACGCCGATCTTTCCTCCGCGCTGGGCGTTGGGACCGGCTGAATGCTTGCGGGCGGCCTCGGCGAAATCCATCCCGGCGGCCAGGTCCTGCAAAGTGGCGCCGAGCATGCCCTGGATCACGGTCCGGACATCCTCCGCGGGCTGGACCGGGATCAGGATGTTGGCCAGGGTCAGGCTGTCGGGCGTGGCCGGCAATTCGGCCTCGTGCTCCCGGTAATAGGTCGCCACCTCGTCCTCACGCACATCCACCTGGGGACGGATGAAGCGGTTGATGACCGCGCGCATATACTGCTGATCGCGAAGCTGGGATGCGGCCCGGGTCCGGTAGTCGTTGAGCGACATGCCGTTGCGCTCGAGCTCGGCCTCCAGCTTCGTCCGGGATCCGTAATAGCGGATGAGCTGGTTGATGTTGTCCTCGACCCCGCCGGCGATAGCCTCGTCCTCGATGCTGATCTCGGCCTGGCGGGCGGCGGCGATGATCAGCTTGCTCTCGATCAACCGGTCGAGAACCTCATCCCTGACCTCGCTGCGGGAACGATCGATCTGCTGACCGGCGTTGCGGGCCTCGAGATAGTAGAGCGAAACCTCGCGCTGCAGATCGCTCTGCAGGATCGCTTCCTCGTCCACTATGACGAGGATGCGGTCGATCAACTCCGGGGCAGCGACGGCGGCCGTATCGACCGGGGCCGCGACGGCGGCCGTATCGGCCGGGGCCGGAGCTACGGTAGTGCTGTCGGGCTCGGCCGCCGATGCGGCCACGGCCACGAGTAGGAATGCGGCCGCGAGAAGGGGGCCGGTCAATCGCTTCCGCATTTGCGGTGTTCCTTTCGACGGCCGGCGCCGGGATCAACCGGCGCCGGCACGGCATCGCGGAAGGTCAGTCGACCTTGTGCAATTCGTTCCAGGAGGGAAGATCGGACAGGGCTTTCTCGTTGATCACGACCGGGAATTCCTCGCGCCATTCGGAGAGAAGAGCGTCGAGGGCCTCGTCCTTGCGAATCCTGCGGATACGCTCGGATAAGAGCTCGCGCACTTCGGCCAGTTCCTTCTGCCGGGCGGGTATGATCTTCTCCAGCTTCACCACGACGAACCCGTTCTCGACCGAAACCGGGTCGGAAACGTTGCCGATTTCGAGAGAGAACAGCGCGTCCCGGACCGGGCCGGTGGAGTTGGTGGATATCGCGGCCAACTCGCCGCCGGTCTGCTTGTTGGCGTCATTGACTTCGTAGTCGGCGATGATCCGGTCCCAGCCGGCTCCGCCGCGGGACGCCTCGGACGCGGCCAGGGCCTGGGCCTCTTCGGTGCAGTAGACGATCCGGCCGGAACGTTTCTCGGATTCCTGGTACTCGGTCATGTGTTCGCTCCAGAAAGCGTCGAGCTCTTCCTTGGAAACGAACTGGTCGAAAATAACCACTTCATCGTGCAGCTTGGTGATCATGGCCTGCTCGACTCGTTCCTTCACCTTGGCCTCGACCCGGTTATCGACCATGTAGCCGCGTTCGCGGGCTTCGGAAACCAGCAGTAACCGGTCGACCATGTCGGTGACGATCTTGTTGCGCACGCCGCCCAGGGCCTGCGAACGCTTGGGACGCTGGAAGGTGCTCATCTCGTCGTATAAATTCTTGTAATCGCCCACCGTCCAGACCTCGGCCTCCTCGGCCAGATCCTTCTTGAAGCTGAAGAAGAACTTGTCCAGATCCTTGCGATCGATGTTCAGCGGCGAAAGATCTTCGCGGGAAACGGGCTTGTTGGTCTCGGGATCGAGATAAGGCTCATCCTCGGGCAATCCCTCGAAGATGGCCCAGAGCGCGGTCTCGTCCATCTTGAATTCGTGGCGCTCGCGGCTCTCCTTGATGAAGTCCGCGCGCCTGAGGTTGATCTGACGGCCGACGAGGGTCTGCCGGATGCGCTCACGGTAGTTGTCGTCGAGTTCGGGTGCCTTGACGTTGCGGACCTTGTCCAGGCGCACGATCCAATAACCGTAGACCGTGAGCACCGGCTCGCTGATCTTCCCCTCCTCGAGCGAGAAGATGACTTCCTCGAAAGCGTCGGCCGTGCGGCCGAAGCTCACGTCGACCGTGTAGTCGCCTCGCGGACCCTTCGATCCGTCGTTGAACTCGTTGGCTACCTCGGTCCATTCCTTGCCGGCCAGCAACTGCTCGCGGGCGGCCAGGGCGTCCGCCTCGAAATTGCAGATGATGAAGCTGAAACGGCGCTGCTCGCCGGCGCGGGCGTAGTAATCGAGGATGTCCTGCTCGGTCACCTCAGCGGAAGGACCCTCGATCAGGTCCGCGTGCATCAGCTGGCCGCCCTCGACCTCGCTGACCGCATTGCCGAGGCCCTTGACGCCTTCGCTGGAGCCGAATCCCAGCTGCTCGGCCTTGGCGGCCATCAGTTCCTTGTTGATGATGACGCCGAGGAAGGCCTTCTTGCCTGCGATAGTCGCGGTGTCCATCGGCACGCCGTCTTCGCCCAGCGGCAGATCGGATTCGGCGACCTTGCCGAGTTTCAACTCGTAATATGTGGCAGTGACTTCCCTGTCGCCGACGGTGGCGATAACACTGTCGCCGTCGCCCCCGCAACCCGCGAGAAACAAAGGAAACAGCAGAGATGCCGTCATCAGTGCCAGAGCGATGGCGCCGGCCTTGGTCGCCGGCAGGAAATGGCGATTGGAAGTCATTTTAACTCCTTGGCTAGTTTATGCTCCGCCTAAATCAGCAACGGTCCCCCGCTCAGCGTCGTCCTGCAGTCGCAATCGCTCCAGCAGATCGAGCAGGGCATGGGCCGCTTCCGGGAGATCTTCCCGCGAGACGGGCACTTGCATGATTAATTGATCGACGGCCTTGAACATCAGACCCTTGGGACCCGTTCCCATCAAACCCCGTATTATAGTGGGACGCGGTTCGCGCCCGCCAGCGAAAAAGAATGACAGGTTCTTCCTTCCCGCCCGCACCTCCTCGACCCCGTTCCGGGCAGCCAGAAGCCGGATCCGGTAGATGGCCACCAGGCTGGCCACCGGCTCCGGCAAAGGCCCGTACCTGTCGTGCAGTTCCTCCGTCAGATAACGGAAAGCAAGCTCATCCCGAACCCGGGCCAGGCGCTGGTACAATTCCATCTTCTGTTCGGGATCACCGATATAATCGTCCGGCAGATAGGCCGCAAGCCGCAGATCGACCTTCACATCGACCGGATCGCCGGCGACGCCGCCCTTCAGTTCGGCCGCCGCCTCCTCGAGCAGACGGCAGTAGAGATCGAAGCCGATGGCCTCCATGTGGCCGTGCTGCTCGTCTCCGAGCAGATTGCCGGCGCCGCGGATCTCGAGATCGCGCATGGCGATGTGGTACCCCGAACCCAGGGCCTGGCACTCCTCCAGGGCGGCGAGGCGGCGGCGGGCGTCGGGGGTCAGCTTCTCCCCCGGCGGCGTCATCAGATAGGCGAAGGCGCGCTGGTTGGAACGCCCGACGCGGCCGCGCAACTGATAGAGTTGGGCCAGGCCGAAGCGGTCGGCGCGGTCGATGATGATGGTGTTCACCCGCGGCATGTCCAATCCGGACTCGATGATGGCGGTGGTGACCAGGACATCGAACTCGTGCTGGATGAAGCCGGTCATCACCCGTTCCAGTTCGCCCTCCTTCATCTGGCCGTGGGCGACGCAGATCCGCGCTCCGGGGGCCAGTTCGGCGACGATGGCGGCCATGCCCTGAATGGTCTCGATGCGGTTGTGGACGAAGAAGACCTGGCCGCCGCGATGCAGTTCGCGCAGGATGGCCTCCGAGAGCACTCCCTCGTCGAAGGCGCAGAGTTCGGTCTGGATCGGCAGCCGGTCGCGGGGCGGAGTGTTGATCAGGGACATGTCCCGCGAGCCCATCAGGGCCATGTAGAGCGTCCGCGGAATCGGGGTGGCGCTCAGGGTCAGCACGTCGATCTCGCGGCGCAGCTCCTTGATCCTCTCCTTGTGGCGCACTCCGAAACGATGTTCCTCGTCGACCACCAGCAATCCCAGATTCCGGAAGCGGACATCACGCGAAAGCAGACGGTGGGTGCCGACCAGCACGTCGATCTCGCCCTCGCGGGTCATGCGCACGGCCTCGCGCTGCTGCTTCGGGTTGAGGAACCGGCTCATGGTTGCGATCCGCACCGGGAAATCCCGGAATCTCTCGCCGAAGGTGCGGCCGTGCTGCAACGCCAGCAGGGTCGTCGGGCAGAGGATCGCCACCTGCCTGCCCTCGGCCACGGCCTTGAACGCCGCCCGCATCGCCACCTCGGTCTTGCCGTAGCCGACATCGCCGCAGACCAGCCGGTCCATCGGCCGGTCCGATTCCATGTCGCGGCGAACCTCTTCGATGGCCCGCAGCTGGTCCGGGGTCTCCTCGAAAAGGAAAGACTCGGCCAGCGACCGATGCAGGGGGCCGTCTTCGGAAAAGGCGTGGCCGGGCCGGGCCTGACGGGCGGCGTAGAGCTCGATCAGCTCCGCCGCGATGGCCTTGATCGCCTTGCGGGCCCGTTTGGTCACCCGGGTCCAGGCGGCCGAACCCAGCTTGCTCAGTTGCGGCCGGGCCTCCTTGTCGGAACTGTAGCGCTCGACCTGGCCGATATTCTCGACCGGCACGTAGACCTTGTCGTCGCCGGCATACTCGAGCAGCAGACATTCCCGCTGGGCGGATTCGACCTCGATGCGGCGCAGGCCCCGGTAGAGGGCAATGCCGTATTCCACGTGCACCACGAACTCGCCGGGATGCAGGGTGCCGCGGTCCTTGACCACGCCGGAACCGCGGAAACGGGTCTTCACCGGGCGCCGGTAGCGTTCGTAGAACTCGTGGTCGGTGATGCAGACCAGCCCGGCGTCCTCCCAGATGAATCCGCCGCTGAGCATCCCCACCGACGGCATCGTCGCCGGAGCCGGATCGCCGATCTCGAAGATCAGGTCACCCAGCCGGTCGGCCTGTCCCTGATTGGCGCAGAGCAGCAACGTGCTGCGGCCGGCGGCTTCATGGGCGATCAGGGCCGTCCGCAGATCGTTGACGTCGCCGCCCTTGACCCCGGGCGAGCGGGTGCGCAGCGACAGCAGCGGTTCGGGCTTCATGCCCAGCCAAAAACCGGCCTCGTCGCCCGCGATCCAGGAGGCGGCCAGCATCAGGGAGGCGCCGCAACGGCCGGCCAGTTCCTCCGGGGCGGCGACCAACTCTTCCACTTCCGGCAGCCAGGGGTCCTGGGCCAGACGTGAATTCCGCACCTGCGGGATCTCCGAATCCTGCAACGCCAGCTGCTCGCCCAGGCGCACCGGATCGGACCAGACGGTCAAGGTGTCGGCGGGCAGATGATCGGCCAAAAGGCTCGTCTTGCCGAAGATGGGCAGGAACGATTCCAGACCGGCGCTATGCACCCTCTCCTCGATCCTGGCATCCAGATCGATGCGCTCGTCCTCGTCGATCTCGCCGGCCAAGGCCACCGATTCGATTCGTTCCAGGGCGTCCATCTCGGCGTCGTCGTCCAGGATGATGTGGCTGACCGGCAGCACCGAAACCACGTCGAAGGTCTCGCTGGATCGCTGGGTCTCGGGGTCGAAGCTGCGCAGCGATATTATCTCGTCGTCGAAGAACTCTATGCGCAGGGGGTGGCCGCCGGGAGCGAAGAGGTCGATCAGGCTGCCGCGGCGGGCGTAATCGCCGACTCGGGTGACCATTCCCGCCGGAGCGTAGCCCCGGGCCGAGAGATCCGAGCATAACTCGTCCCGATCCCGATGACCGCCGACCTCCAGCCGGATCACCGCAGCGGCCAGGCGCTCCGGCGTGATCACCCGCTGACGGGCGGAGTAGAGGGATGTGACGGCCAGAACGCGGCCGTCGCCGCGCAGCCGGTCGAGGCCGGTCAGGAAAGCGCCGACCAGTTCGGGAGCCGGAGAGTTGCGGTCGAAGGCCAGCACTTCCTGCTGGGGCAGGTAGACGACATCGTCGGGACCCAGCCATGATTCGAGGTCATCGGCCAGATCCAGGGCCGATTCGCGGGTGGGAGCGACGACCAGGATGTTGCGTGGATTCCGGCGGAACCAGGTCGCGAGCAGCAACGACGACGCCGATCCGACCAGCCCGGTCAGCAGCGGCGGCCGACCGGGACCGGATTCGAGCAGGGCGGACTCCACCCTTGCGACATCTTCCTGGAGAATCTCGCCGAATGGCAGGCGGCCCAGCAGGCCGGTCAAAACGTCTGCTGCTCCTTACCGAAGGGAGTGATCGCACGCAACCTCTCGACGATGCGGGGCATCACCGCGGCCGTGTAATCGATTTCCGACGCGGTGTTGTACCGACTCAACGAGAAGCGGATCGATCCGTGCGCCGATATGAACGGCACGCCCATGGCCTTCAGCACATGCGAAGGCTCCAGGCTGCCGGATGTGCAGGCCGATCCGCTCGAAGCGGCGATTCCGGCCCGGTCCATCAGCAGCAGGATGCCCTCGCCCTCGATATAATCGAAGCTGATGTTGGTCGTATTGGGCAGGCGATTCACCGGATCGCCGTTGACGCGGGAATCCGGAACCGTCGCGATGATGCGCTGCTCGAGACGATCACGCAGGGCGCGAACCGTCGTGTTCTCGCTCTCCAGATTGGCGGCCGCGATCTCGCAGGCCAGCCCCATCCCGACCAGTCCGGGCACGTTCTCGGTCCCGGCCCGGCGCCCCCGCTCCTGATGACCGCCCAGGATCAACGGCCGCAGCCTGGTGCCGCGCCGGACGTAGAGAGCGCCCACGCCCTTCGGAGCGTGCAGCTTGTGACCCGAGATCGAGAGCAGGTCGACGCTGGAGTTCTTCATGTCCAGCGGCAGCTTGCCGGCCGCCTGGACCGCGTCGACGTGGAAAGCCGCGCCGGTCTGCTTGACGATGGCGCCCACGGCCTCGGTATCGAAAATCACGCCGGTCTCGTTGTTGGCGGCCATGACGCTGACCACCGCGGTGTCCGGGCGGATGGCGTCGCGCAATTCGTCGAGATCGATGCGGCCCTTGCCGTCCACGCCGATGAAGGTGACTTCATAGCCGTGATGCTTGCTGCCCAGGTTGCGGCAGAGGCCGAACACCGCCGGATGCTCGACCACGGTGGTCACTATATGGCGCTTTTCGGGAAAGGCCCGCAGGGTTCCGACTATCGCCAGGTTGTCGCTTTCGGAGCCGCCGGCGGTGAAGATGATCTCACCCGGAGTATCGGCGCCGATCAGTGCCGCCACCTGGCCGCGGGCGGTTTCGACGCTACGCCCGGCCCGCGCCCCGAAGACGTGCATGCTCGATGGGTTGCCGTAGTTATCCTCGAGGAAGGGGCGTACGGCCGCGAATACTTCCGGGGCCACCATCGTGGTGGCGTTGTTGTCGAGGTAGATCCCCCGCTCGGGCTTCTCGAGCCCGTCAAAGAGATCGAATCCGCCGGTTCCACTCATGAACGCACCTCTGTCACTTCCAGGTCCTCGCCCACCATTTCCCGCAACTGTTTCTCGACCCAACCCTTGATAGTGGCCTGGGATGCGGGACAGCTGGCGCAGGCCCCGGTCAATCTGACGAAGACGTTGTCGCCGTCGATCCGGACCAGTTCGATGTCGCCGCCGTCGGCGCGCAGCGATCGCGCGATGTCGTGCTCCAGGAGCTCCCGGATCTTCGCTTCGCGGGGGTCGTCGGCCGGTTCGGACTTCCGCTCGGGCTCGGCGACCGCGCTCTCGCGCTCCCGCTTCACATCGGCCAGCAGATGTTCGATGTCGGGGTGACAGGACAGGCAGCCGCCGCCGGCCTTGGTATGGTCGGTGACTTCTTCGACGGTCTCCAGATCGTAGCGGCGGATGGCTTCGAGAATCGTCGAACGCTTGACCTGGTAGCAGTTGCAGATCTCGACGTCCTGGTCGATCAGGGTGCAGGGCACGCCCCGGCCCTGCCGTTTATAATGATCGATGACCGCCGCCTCGAGCGCCTCCCGGCCCATCACCGAGCAATGCATCTTCTCCCGCGGCAATCCGCCGAGCGCGTCGGCGATGTCCTGGTTGCTCAGGGCCAACGCCTCCTCGATGGTTTTGCCGATGACCATCTCGGTGAGGATCGAGGAAGATGCGATGGCGCTGCCGCAGCCGAAGGTCTGGAATCGCGCTTCGGCGATCTTCTGGTTCTCGTCCAGACGGAAACTGAGGCGCAGCGCATCGCCGCAGGCCATCGAGCCGACTTCGCCTATTCCGTCGGGGTTCTCGACCTCGCCGACGTTACGCGGATTCATGAAGTGGTCCAGGACCTTGTCCGAGTAATCCCACATGGACACTGCCTCCGGGCAGGATGTTGGCGCCGGACGCCGGAGAAACCGGCGAGGGGCTATCGGAAGACCGCCGCGGCGATTCGTCGCGGGCGGCAAAGAAGAGTCAGCCTATCTCGACTGCTAATGTTAGTTGAATAACGCAGTAGATCAAGGATCCGCCCCGGCTTCGCCCACGCCCCGGCCCAGAGCGATCTCCGCCAGCATCAACAGGACCGCCAGACCGAAGAGCCAGGGGGCCAGTTCGCGGCCGGCCAGGACCGCGGCCAGACCCTCGGGCTCCGCTTTGCCCAGATCGGACGGTTCGGCCATTCCGACAGCCTGCAGATAAGCGGCGAAGCCCTTGGTATCCAGCATTCGGGATGATGTTTCGGCAGCCGGAGCGGCCGCCGCGACCAGGCCCAGGGTGTCGCCGTTGACCACGAAGGCGTAGAAACCCCGGCGGCGGGCGGGTTCGGCGACAAGCCACGGATATCCCCGCCGCCACTCGATCCGGGCGGGAAGACGTCTACCGGCGTCGTTACCGGTCGCGGAGAACAGCACCGCCGGCGCGCCGTCCAGCCACCCTTGCGGCAGGTCCAAGGGCAGGCGCAGGGCCAAGGGATCGCCGACGGTGACGTTGGCCGTAGCGGATCCGGCGCCGCCGGCGGCCAGCCACGCGGCCAGACGCCTCGCCAACGGCGGGAACATGGGATTGAAGGCCAGATCACCGTCGGCGGGATCGAGGTGGAAGGGCAGGAAGGCACAGATTCCGGCCCCGATGCCGATCTCGATCAGGGCCGGATCCCCACCGCTGAACGCCAGGGGAACCGGCGCCGGCCCGGGATTAGTCACGCCCAGGAAACGCCGCCAGCGGGCCTCGGCGATGGTGGACAGGGCATCCTCGGGCCAACCCCGCAAAAGCGGGTGGTCCACTCCCGGCAATTCCAGCGCCTCGGCTCCGGCCTCGCTGCGATTGCGCGGAACCAGCGAACCGGGCAGGTCCAGGGCCGGCAGCAGCGTGGTGGAGAGATAATCCGCGCCCGCGCTTTCCCCGGCGAAAAGGGCCATCCGGCCTCCTCCGCGCAGCCAGTCGACCAGGCCTTCGAGCAGCCGCCGCCCGAGCTTTCCGGGATCGACGCAGATCAAGACGTCCACTCCCGTCAGATCCCCGGCCTGCAGATCGGAAACGGCCATCGGCCTGACCGAGAACAGATCCCCAACGGAATCACCGGCCGCGGCGGCGTCATCGGCGTAGCCCCGCAACGTGTCCGGGGTGATGACGTCGAGCCGCACCCGCCGAATCCCGAGCGCCGTGAGCGCTTCGGCTTCGGTGACGCCCCGC
>CAZYDJ010000061.1:0-13898 GCA_964646035.1 uncultured Fibrobacteraceae bacterium
ACGCCCGAGTACAGAGGCACGAGCATCTTGGTCAAAAACCAGGGGAACTGGGCCACGCCCATGTAGGCGCCGGTGCGTCCCTCCGGAGCGATCTCGGCGGCGTACTGCAGGAACCGCGGCTGCCACATCGCCTCGCCCAGGGTCATCACCAGCAGGTAGGCCATCAGGGTCCACAGGCTGGTGCCGAAGGCCAGGAAGAAGGCGGGCGCGGCCATGACCAGGGTGCCGATGACCATCATGTTGTAGACCTTCTTCTTGTAGGTCAGGGCCGTGACGATGGGCACCGCGATGAAGATCAGGATCGGGTTCAGGTTGGCGAAGAGCTCGAAGTTGTCGCTGACGAATCCGCCCTGGAAGGCCCGTTCCAGGTACTGGGGCAGAATCAGCCAGTTGTACGTGAACAGGGTCTGCACCGGGATCAGGGCGAAGATGAAGAAGAAGAACTTGCCGTCGCTCAGGGGATGATTGGCCAGCCAACTGTAGGCGGGATTCCCCCACGGCTTGTAGAAACTCAGCAGCAGCACGGCAGCGACGATGACTGCCCACACGATCATGCGTGCGTTGGCGGGCAGGAAGTAGACGCTGGCGGCGATGACCGCCAGGGTGGCCCAGAGATGGGCCGGGATGCGGCGATCGGCGTAGAGCACCGGGGCCGGCTCGTCCGGCTTCGGCTCGCCCGCCGTCTCCGCGTCCTTCGCGGCCTTGATTTCGGTGCGCTCTTTCTCGGCGCGTTCGGCGGCGTTCTTCTCGACCTTGCGGGTCAGGATCAGGAAAGTGGTGACCATGGCGATCAGGGTCAGGGCCGTGTAGACCCAATAGGCGCCGGTGATGCCGATCGTATGGCGGATGGGGCTGAAGAACGAGGGGAGCCAGCCGCCGAGGTTCATCAGGGCGTAGAGCATGGCGTAGCCCATGGCCGCGGTCTTGGGGCTGGTGAACTTCCTGATTCCGGCGTAGGCGGCGGGCTGGTACATGCCGTAGCCGATCACCACGACCAGGATGCCGGCCATCGTCATCAGATGCATGGGCGACCAGAGTCCCGGGGTCGGGAAAACAGTCGGTGCCAAAGAGATCAGGATTCGCCCGGCGAGCAGGAAGCAGAAGGCCATCAGCAGGGTTCGCCGGATGCCGCGCTTGTCGGCTACGGATCCCAAAAAGAACATCGAGATGGTGATTCCCGCGGTCAGCACCATCACCATATGATGGGAATGGATGTCGGGATTGGGGACGCCCTGGAAGATGAAGCCCGAGAAGTGCATGGCCAGATAGCCCAGCATTCCGAAATAGACCCATCCCTCGAGGAAATAGGCCAGGTTGATCCCCCACAACGCCCGGGGCGCATGCACCAGATCGATGAACGGTTGGGTTATTTCCCTGAGTGGGTTCTGCGGCTTTTCGGTATTGACGGTATCGGCCATCGTGTATGCACCCTTTCTGCTCTTGCAACGGGTAAACCGGGATCCCTTACCGGCGGCGGTCCGAAAGCTGAACACTAGGCAGACCCGGCCGGTCTGTCAATGCACAATGCTGATCGGTTGGACGCTGCCGGTCATCCCGGACCGGCAGCGCCGCTGGGCCTGGATCAGCCCAGATCCTCTTCCAGACGGCAGCGGATCGCCCTGCGGCAGGCGTTCGCCTCGTCATCGACTATGGCCATCGCCGTGTTGGCCCGGCGGCGGGCGTCGGCGGCGAAATCGGGTTCGGCGGCCTGGTCGAGATCCTTCAGCCCGGCCAGGTTGATCAGCACGTTGTAGAACGCGCCCTCGGCCCCGGCCTGGGCGGTCAGGATCGCCACTCCGGCGTCGGAAAGCGAGTTGGCGTTGCCGATCCTGGCGATCTCGGCCGCCAGCTCCACCACTCGCGGCGTCTTTTCCAGCACCGAAAGCGGGATGCGGGTGGCCTCGCGGGTGGCGGCGGCGACGGCCAACTCGCGCGCCTTGGCCTGGGCCTCGGTCTGGCGGGGCAGGCCGAAGGCGTCCATGACCTTGTTGAAGGAGTCGGTGTCGGCGTCGATGGCGTGGAGGAAGAAGTCCTTCAGATCCTGGCCTTCCTCGGCGATCTCCTTGACCCTGTCCTGGGCGTCCTCATAACCGCTCTTGCCCACGGTGAGGTTGCCGACCATCGCCACCAGGCCCGCGGCCTGCGCGGCGCAGAGGGCCGCCACCGATCCGCCGCCGGGAGCGGGGGAATCGCTCGATAGCTCGTCCACGAATTCGCGGTTGGACATCGCGACCAGTGGTCCGTCGACCAGGCCGGCCTGGTATTCGAGGATCTTCTCGGCCGGATCGAAGGGGGCGATGTCCCGCAGACCCATGCTCTGGATCGCCGTTTCGATGAGCATGCGGCGGGGGATGCCCGCGGACTGGCCCGCCGCGCGCAGGAAATACTTGCCGGCCGCGAGCATGTCGGCTTCCGGGATCAGGCCCACCAACTCGCTGCCGGTGACCCGGGCCCCGCGATCGGCGGCGGCCTTGCGGCAGGCCTCGAAGGCCTGATGCGGTTTGGTGACGGCCGTGTTGACGAGGTTGATCGATACCTGGGCGCGGTCGTATTCGGGAATGACCCAGCCCACCGCCTTGCAGGCCTCGAGCCGGTAGGGCCCCGGAACGAGGATGTTCTTGCCTTTGTCGTCCTTGACCAGCTTGCCGTCAGCGTCGCGCTGGGCGCGGCCGGCCTCCTTGATGTCCAAAGCCATCTGGCTGGCGATCTTCTTCTGGCGGGAGTTGATGTTGACGTTGTACGCCACCAGGAATCCGCGGGCGGACACGTTGACCGCGCCGCTGCGTGCGGTGTGCTCGTTCCATTCGTTGGGTCCGAAATCGGGTTCCCACTCCGCTGTCCCCAGCTTGGTCGCCAGCGCTTCGTATTCCCCCTTGCGTACATTCGCCAGATTCCGGCGCTCCGGCCGGGAGGCGGCTTCCTCATAAAGATAGACCGGGATGTCCAGTTCGGATCCGACGCGGGCGCCGACCTGGCGGGCGATCTGCACGCAGTCGGCCATCGTCACGCCGCTGACCGGTACGAAAGGACAGACGTCGGTGGAGCCGTGGCGGGGATGGGCGCCGGCGTGGCGGGACATGTCGATCAGCTCGGACGCCCGCTTGATCACCCTGAAGGCGGCTTCGGCCACGCCGTCAGGCGCTCCGATGAAGGTGATCACGGTGCGGTTGGTCTCGGCGCCGGGGTCCACATCCAGCAGTTTGACTCCTTCGACTTCCTCGATCACCGAAGTCACGGCTTCGATGACGGATTGGTCCCGGCCTTCGCTGATGTTGGGAACGCATTCGACGAGTTGCCTCATGCCACAAACCTCACAACCGTTGATATGAAAAAAATTGATTCGGTGTCTTCCATCTTGACCCCGATTATGCAAAGATAACCGGGGGAGGGTTGGATTTCCAGCGCTGAGGATATTGAAGCCGGTTTTTGCCTGTTCCGGGTTGCCTGAAGTATTCCCTTCCCCTATATTGCCGCAAATTACTAGTTATTCAGAGGTTTTAATCAAGCCGTATAATTCGGCTCGATGACGAGCAACATGGTGAAAGGTCTGACATGTACAAACCCCACAGCAGCGAGAGCGTGGCGATATTCATAGACGGCGAGAATATTCATTATAGTGCCAAGCATCTGAACATGCGGCTCGACTATCTGAAGATGTGTGAGCAGCTCGCCGCCGGCAGGCGTTTGATCCGGGCTTATTTCTACACTGCTGTTTCCACGCAGTCGGAGGGGAAGATCGATTTCATCAACTTCCTCAAGCTGAACGGCTTCCGCGTGGTGACCAAGGAGCTGAAATCATTTCCCGATAATGAGGTCCAGCAGCGGGCCGTCCGCGGCAACCTCGATCTGGAATTGGCCATCGACGTCTACGAGATGCTGCCGCATCTCGACACGGTCATCCTCTGTTCGGGAGACGGCGACTTCGTCCGGCTGATCGAGAGCGTCGCCCGCCAGGGCAAGCACATCGAAGTCTGCGCCCTGCGCGAGATGACCAGCACCGATCTGATCGCCGCCAGCGATGTCTACATCGATCTCGCCACGTTGAAGGAGGAGATCGCTCTCGAGCACCAGCCCCAGAGCATTCCCCGCAACGTGATCAACGATTTCGGCGACGATCCGATCGACTACAACAAGATCGAGTACTGATAGTCGCAATCATTATATAGCGGCCTTTGGAGGTCATGGACGCCGCCGGTTATCCGGCGGCGTTTTTCCTGGTTGGCCTGTCGCCGCAAAGCGCCTGTTGACATAGTCGGATTCTCTGATATTTTTTTCGAAGTCAACGATTGTTATCAAACTGTCAACCGGTCGCCGGGCGTTTCCGGTGACGGATCGACCGGGGGATCTTCGCCTCCGGAAGGGAGCTTCCGCTCATGGCAGAGCAGTTCGTTCCCCTGCTGCTGGTTCTCTCGGTGGCGGCAGGTCTTTCCCTGGTCTTCCTCGGCATCAGCTATTGGCTGGGACCGAGCCGTCCATCGGCGCTGAAGAAAACCACCTACGAATGCGGCATACCGCCCCGCAGCTCGATCCAGATCCGCTTCTTCGTGCGATTCTTCCTGGTGGCGCTGCTCTTTCTGCTCTTCGACCTCGAAGCGGTGTTCATCTACCCCTGGGCCATCCTCTACCGGAGCTACGTCGACGGTGGACAGGCTCTGTTCGCACTCGGCGAGATGGGTGCGTTCCTGGCGGTTCTGCTGGTCGGTTTCGTCTACGTGTGGAAGAAGGGCGGCCTGGAATGGCAGTAGAACTCGACAGCCCCAGCAATCACATCACTTCGCGGCTGCGCCAGGCGGTCAACTGGGGGCGGAAGTACTCGTTATGGCCGATGGCCTACGGAACGGCCTGCTGCGCGATCGAGTTCATGAGCGCCACCGCCTCGGCCAGCGACATCAGCCGTTACGGAGCCGAGGTCGTGCGATTCTCGCCCCGGCAATCCGATCTGCTGATCGTGGCGGGCACGGTCTCCTACAAGCAGGCCCCGATCCTCAAGACGATCTACGCCCAGATGTGCGAACCGAAATGGGTGATCGCGATGGGGGTCTGCGCATCCAGCGGCGGGTTCTACAACAACTATTCCACGTTGCAGGGGATCGATAACATCGTTCCGGTCGATTATTACGTGGCCGGGTGCCCGCCGACCCCGGAAAATCTTTTCCACGCACTGGTCAAATTGCAGGAGCAGGTGCAGAACGAGGGCTTGGTTCCCTCGACCCAGAGGCATCCGCAACAGATCCGCTGAACGGGCGGATTCTCCCGAGCCCCGCGGCCGAAAGCCGGCCGTCAGCACGGACGGAGACCATGAGCCAGAAGCTACTCGACAGCTTGAATGCGGAGTTCGGCGACGCCGTCCTGTCCACCGACAGCCAGCACGGCGACGAGACCGTCAGCATCGGCAAGGAAGATCTTTTCCGGGTGGTGCGGTATCTCAAGCAGCGGCAGGAATGTGAGATGCTGACCGATGTGGTCGGCGTCGACAATCCCGAAAGCGACCGCCGGTTCCAGGTCAACTACCTGCTGCGCTCGGTTTCGCGGGGGGAGCGGGTGGTGGTCAGGGTCGATCTCGAGGAGGGCGAGTCGGTCGAGACGCTTGTCCCTCTCTACAAATCGGCCGAGTGGGCCGAGCGCGAGGTCTACGACCTGTTCGGCGTGCAGTTCCGCAACCATCCCGACCTGCGCCGCATCCTCTGCCACCACGAATTCGAGGGCCACGCCCTGCGCAAGGACTATCCCATCGAACGCGGGCAGTATCTTTCCCGGCCCGAGACCCTGCTGCGCGACGATGAGATACAGGCCGCCTCCCACCGCTCCGAACGCCTGGCGACTCCCACCGGCGGCGGCGACGAGTACCCTTCCGATCTGCTGACGGTCAACGGGGGTCCGAGCCACAACGCCACCCACGGCGCCCTGCGCATCGAATGCCTGCTCGACGGCGAGACGATCGTCAAGGCCCGCAGCGAGATCGGTTATCTGCATCGCTGTTTCGAGAAGGAGGCCGAGGATCATACCTGGGCCGAGGTGATGCCCTATACCGATCGTCTCAACTACGTGTCGGCGATGCTCAACAACTGCATCTACGCCGGCGCGGTCGAGAAGATGTTCGACGTCGAGGTGCCGCCGCGGGCCCAGGCCATCCGGGTGGTGGTCTGCGAGATCTCGCGGATCATCGACCACCTGGTCTGCGTCGCGGCCAACCTGGTCGATCTCGGCGCCCTGACCAACTACTGGTACCTGTACAACGTCCGCGAGAGTTTCTATTACGATGTCATCGAACCGCTCTGCGGCTCCCGCCTCACCACCAACTACGCCCGTATCGGCGGCCTCAGCCACGACATCTTCCCCGGCTTCGCCGAGGCGGTCGAAAAGAACCTCCTGGACATGGAGACGGCGATCAGCGAGGTGGCCGGCTTGGTGGCCCGCAACCGCATCTTCCTGGACCGGACCGTCGGTGTGGGGGCCCTGGATACCGCCGACGCCTTGAACCGGGGATTCACCGGGCCCTGCCTGCGCGCCACGGGCCTGGATTGGGATCTGCGCAAGGCGGCTCCCTACTGGGGCTATGAGAATTATGATTTCGAGGTGCCGGTCGGCGAGAACGGCGACACCCGCGACCGGATCATGGTGCGCATGGAGGAGATGGTCCAGAGCGCGCGGATCATCCGGCAGGCTCTGGCCAGGATGCCCGACGGTCCCGTCCAGCTGGACGATCCCCGCCTGTCGCTGCCGCCCAAGGAACGGGTCTACGGCAGCATCGAGGGGGTCATGAACCAGTTCAAGCTGATCATGGAGGGAATCCGGGTACCCGCCGGGGCCGCCTACGGCTACGGCGAGGGCGGCAACGGCGAACTGGGATTCTATTGCGTCTCCGACGGCACGGGCCGTCCGCATCGGATCAAGGTCCGGCCGCCGTGTTTCCCGATTTTCGCGGCCTATTCCGATATCGTGGAGGGCCTGATGATCCAGGATGCGATCGCCACTCTCGGCAGCATCAACATCATCGCCGGAGAACTGGACAGGTGATCCGCGGCAACGGCAACCAGGAAGGGGGACCGGCGTCATGAGCGTTCCGGTCGACGAGCAAGAGGTCTTCGTCCTGCCCGAACAGGACGAGGCCGCTTTCGCCAGGATCCTCGAGCGATATCCGACCAGCCAGAGCGCGTTGATGCCGACGCTGTGGCTCATCCAGGATCGTTGCGGCCATGTGCCGCCGGCGGCCGTGCCCTGGATCTGCGACAAGCTGTCCGTCACCCGCGCCCGCGTGGCCGAAGTGATCTCGTTCTATACGATGTTCAGGGACGCGCCCCAGGCCCGGTATGTCCTGCAGGTCTGTCATAACATCAGCTGCGCCATCAACGGCGCCCGCTCCATCATCGCGCATCTGGAGAAGCGTCTCGGCATCCGCATGGGCCAGACCACTCCCGACGGGATGTTCGCCATCGAGGGAGTCGAGTGTCTCGGCGCCTGCGGGATGGGACCAGTGATCCAGATCGGAAAGCATTTCTACGAGGAACTGACCCCGGAGAAGGTCGACGCCCTGCTCGACAGCCTGCGCCGGGGCGAGCCGATGCGTCCGGACACCGACCGGGAGTTGGAGGACTAGGATGGCCCAAGACAACGGCAAAATCCTATCGCGTCGCTTCGGCCGGTCCGACGCCCATCGGATCGGGGTCTACAGCGCCGACGGCGGTTATCGGGCCTGGCGCCGGGCGTTGCTGGAGATGAAGCCCCCCGAGGTCACCGCAGTGGTCAAGGAGTCCGGGCTGCGCGGACGCGGCGGAGCCGGTTTCCCCACCGGCGTGAAGTGGGGATTCGTGCCCGCAGGGGCCGATCAGATCTACTTCATGGTCAACGCCGACGAAAGCGAGCCGGGCACCTTCAAGGACCGCTTCCTGCTCGACTACGATCCGCATCTGGTCATCGAGGGCACGGCCATTTCCTGCTACGCGGTCGGAGCGACGACCTGCTTCATCTACATCCGCGGCGAGTTCGGCTGGCTGATCGACCGGATGAACGCAGCGGTGGACGAAGCCTACGCCGAAGGTCTGCTGGGCCGTAACATCCTGGGCAGCGGCTGCGACCTGGACATCGTGGTGCACAAGGGCGCCGGCGCCTATATCTGCGGCGAGGAGACCGGTCTGATCAACTCGATCACCGGCACCAAGGGCCAGCCCAGCATCAAGCCGCCGTTTCCCGCGGTCAGCGGATTCCTGGGCAAGCCGACCATCGTCAACAACGTCGAGACCGTCGCCGCGGTGCCCTTCATCCTCAACGAGGGGGCGGCGGCCTACCGCGCCTTCGGCACCGAGAAATCCGCCGGCACCAAGCTGTGGAGCGTCAGCGGCCCGGTGCGCAACCAGGGCGTCTTCGAGATTCCGCTGGGGATGCCGTTCCGCGAGTTCTTCACCGACCATCTCGGCGGGATGCGGGAAGGGGAGGAGCTCAAGGCGGTCATCGTCGGCGGCTCTTCGGTGCCCGTGCTGACGGCCGCGGAGGCCATGGCGGTCGATCTGGATTACGAATCTCTCGCCGCGGCCGGCACCATGCTCGGCTCCGGCGGCATGATCATCATTCCCGAGCGCTGCAACATGGTCGAGATGATCCAGGTGCTGATGCATTTCTACTGGGACGAGTCCTGCGGCCAATGCACTCCGTGCCGCGAGGGCACCGGCTGGCTGCATAAGATCGTCCGCCGTCTGCGCCGCGGCGAAGGGACGCTCGACGACCTGGATCTGCTGGAGAAGGTCTGCGCCGGCATGGCCGGACTGACCATCTGTCCCCTGGCGGACGCCGCGGTGATGCCGATGCTCAGCTTCCTGCAGAAGTTCCGCCCCGAGTTCGAGGCCCTGATCCGAGAGAGCAAGCCGGCGGCGCCAAGCAGCCGTTGGGCAAGGGAGGTCTCGTGATGGCGGACATGGTCACCCTCACCATCGACGGCCGGGAGATCGAGGTTCCCGCCGGGACCCGTCTGTTCGACGCCTGCACCATCGCCCGCGACGGCGAGCAGCTGCCTCACTTCTGTTATCATCCCGACCTTCCGGTGGCCGGCGTCTGCCGTCTCTGCCAGGTGGAGATCGAGGGGATGCCGAAGCTGACCATCGCCTGCAACACCATCGTCCGCGAGGGCATGGTCGTCTATACCCGCAACGAACGCGTGCGCAAGGCGGCCCGGCAGATCCTCGAGCTGCATCTGATCAACCACCCGGTCGACTGTCCGATCTGCGACCAGGCCGGCGAGTGCGGCCTCCAGGACCAGTACATGGAGTACGGCCTCTACGAGACCGAAGTCGAGAAGTCGGACAAGGTGCTCAAGCGGAAGGCCGAGGTGATCGGACCGGAGGTGATCCTGGACCAGGAGCGCTGCGTTCTCTGCAGCCGCTGCGTCCGGTTCTGCGAGGAGGTCACCGGCACCGGCGAACTGGGCATCTACAATCGCGGTGACCGCGCCGAGATCGGCGTGGCCGAGGGAACCCGGCTGGACAATCCATACAGTCTGAATACGGTCGACATCTGCCCGGTCGGAGCCCTGACCAGCCGCGACTTCCGCTTCCGCAAACGGGTCTGGCTGCTGCGCGGCACGTCATCGATCTGTCCCGGCTGCAGCACCGGCTGCAACATCCGCATCGACCATGAAGCCGGCCGGGTCTACCGGATCAAGCCCCGCCGCAACGACGAGGTCAACGGGCCCTGGATGTGTGATCAGGGCCGTTACGAATACAAGCGCCTGCACCTCGACGACCGGCTCGAAGATCCCCGGATCCGTCGCGACGGTGAATTCGCACTAGCCACCTGGGGGGAGATCGCGACCGTGCTGGCCACCCTGGCTCCCGCCGGCGCCGGCGGACTGGCCGTGGTTTCACCCCGGCGCAGCCTGGAGGAGATCTTCCTTCTGCGCCGGTTGGCGACGCTGATCTGCGGTGAAGGCTCGACCGTCTCCGGTCCCGCTGAATCGCTCCGCGGCGACCAGGACGATCTCCTGATCTCGGCCGACAAGGCTCCCAACCGCAAGAGCCTTCAATGGCTGGACGTGCCCGAACTCTCCGCCGCCGATCTGGCCGAACGTCTGCGCGGATCCGACGGCCCGGTGCTGGTCTACGGCGGCGATCCCATCGGCGACGCTCCCGATCTCGCCGCCGCCGTCGGCGAATCGCCGCTGATCTATCTCGGCTCCCACGACAACGCCACCGCCAAGGCGGCCGCCGTCGTGATCCCGCTCGGGGAATGGGCCGAGACTTCGGGCATCTACATCAACAGACAAGGCCGGCTGCAGGCCTTCCGCGCCGCCATAGCCCGACCGGGACAGGCCCGCGAGGACTGGCGGTTCCTGGCCGAAACGCTGGCCGCCTACGGCGACGACGCGGAAATGTCCGGACTGCCGGCCGTTCGCCGCCTGGTCGCCGCCGCAACCCCGGTCCTGGCCGGGATGGAACTGAACGCCCTGCCCGTCCTCGGGGCGATTCCGCCCGCGGTCTCCGCTCCGGCCGGAGGTGAGAGCTGATGGATCTGCTGATTGCGACCCTGCTGAAGATCGTCTTCATGCTGGTGCTGATCATCGGGCTGGTGCCGCCGCTGGTCTGGGGCGAGCGCAAGGGATGCGCCTACATCCAGGATCGGACCGGACCCAACCGCGCCGGCATCCTCGGCATCAGGCTGGCCGGGTTGATCCATCCGGTGGCCGATGTGCTGAAGCTGATGTTCAAGGAGGATACGGTTCCGACCAACGCGCATCAGAGGCTCTTCGCGCTGGCGCCGTTTCTCACCTTCGCGGTGGCCCTGAGCACCTACGCGGTGATCCCCTTCGGCGATTTCATCGAGGTCGCCGGCCGCCGCATTCCCCTGGTCGTGGCCGACCTGAACGTGGGCGTGCTCTACGTGCTGGCCGTCGCCAGCCTGGGCACCTACGGCGTGGTCCTCGGCGGCTGGGCGTCGAATAACAAGTACACCTTCCTGGGCGCCGTGCGGGCCAGCTCCCAGATGATCAGCTACGAGATCAGCATGGGTCTGGCCGTGATGGGCCTGGTGCTGATCTTCTCGTCGCTGCGGCTGACCGACATCGTGGCCGGCCAGGGCGATCTGATCTGGGGGTTCATCCCGAAGTGGGGAGTGGTCGTCCAGCCCCTCGCGGCGATCCTGTTCATCGTCGCGGTCAACGCCGAGTTGAACCGCACGCCGTTCGACCTGCCTGAAGGCGAGTCCGAACTCGTGGCCGGATACCATCTCGAATACAGCTCGATGAAGTTCGCGCTCTTCTTCATGGCCGAGTACTGCAACATGGTGGTCGGGTCGGCGATGATCGTCACCCTGTTCTTCGGCGGCTGGAACATACCCTGGCTGTCGCGGGATGTGATCGTGGCCAACGCCGGCACCCTGTTGCCGCTCAACCTGGTTGTCACCGCGGCGGTTTCGGGTCTGGCGGCGGTCCTGTTCTTCCGTCGCGTCGCCGCGGAAAAGGGCAAGTTCGGCGACGCCCGGGACCGGGAGCCGGGTCTGCTCGGCGGCATCGCGGCGCTGGTCGCGGTCGGCGCCGTGGCGGCCTTTTTCCTGAAGCCCTGGTTGGTGGGACCGGCCGTCGGCTCGTTGATGGCGACCCTGATGCAGACCGGCGCCTTCATCGCCAAGGTCGTTTTCTTCTGTTGGTATTTCATCTGGATCCGCTGGACGCTGCCGCGCTATCGCTACGACCAGCTGATGAAGTTGGGTTGGAAGATCATGTTGCCCCTGGCGCTGGCCAACCTGGTGGTCACCGCGGTCTGGGTCGCTCTGGTTTGACGGCGGGCTTCAACCCCGAGAGGGGAATCGAGAGATGACGAAGGACAAGAAAGTCCATCGCTGGCATCGCAGGATGAACTTCTGGGAGTCCCTCTACATAGGGGAGATCTTCCGGGGGATGGTCATCACGATCCGGCATATCATCCGCAACCTGTTCCATACCGCGGATCTGCCCACGATGCAGTACCCGGAGGAGCATCGCGAATACAGTCCCCGTTTCCGCGGCCGGCATCGCCTGATGAAGCGCGAGGACGAAACGCCGCGCTGCGTGGCCTGCATGATGTGCAGCACCGTCTGCCCCGCCGACTGCATTACGATCGTGGCCGGCGAGCGGGATGACCAGGGCATCGAGAAGTATCCGGTCAGCTTCGAAATAGATCTGCTGCGTTGCGTCTACTGCGGTCTCTGCGAAGAGGCTTGCCCCTGCGACGCGATTCGGATGGATACCGGCATCTACGAGATCGCGGCCGTAAGCCGGGAGAAATTCATCGTCGACAAGGAATTTCTCCTGAACAATACGACGGACGGAACCAGTTCCTGAGCCAGGCCAAGGCAGGTTGAAGTGGAAGCATTCGTTTTTTATCTCTGCGGAGCCATGATGCTGGCCGGGGCAGTGCTGACGGTCGCCAGCCGCAGCGCGGTCGCTTCGGCCGTCTGGCTCATCTTCACTTTCGTCAGCGCCGCCGGAATCTACGCCGCGCTCTCGGCTCCGTTCCTGGCCGTGCTGCAGGTGCTGGTCTACGCCGGCGCCATCATGGTCCTGTTCCTCTTCGTGATCATGATGCTGCAGGGGCCGGTCCTGCCCCAGGAGATCCGGATCCGCGGCCTGCTTTCCCGCCTCGCTTTGCTGCTGCCCGCGGCCGCGATCGCCTTCACGGCTTTCGGCTGGTTCGCCCGGCGGGGCCTGGCGCCGTTCCCCGGGCCGGCGCCGGACGGTTTCGGCACCGCCGAGAAGGTGGCAGCCCTGTTGCTCAACCGTTATCTGCTGGCGTTCGAGCTGATCTCGATCGTCCTGCTGGTCGCCATCGTCGGAGCCGTCGCTCTCGGCCGCAAGGAGAGGAGACTGCCGTGGCAATAGGATTGAATCATTATCTCGTGCTTGCGACGGCGATCTTTCTGATCGGCATGATCGGCGTCATCATCCGCCGCAACAGCCTGATCATGTTCATGAGCATCGAGCTGATGCTCTGCTCCGCGAACATCGTCTTCGCCGCCTACAGCCGCCTGTGGGGAGATGCCTCGGGACACGTCTTCGTCCTGATGAACTTCGCCGTCGCCGCCGCCGAGGCCGCGATCGGACTCGCGATCCTGGTCGAGATCTTCCGCCAGCGCCGGACGGTCGATGCCGACGAACTCAAGACCCTGATGGAGTGACGCCGTGGAATCCCATGCCGTTGAAACCGCTCTGAGATGGATCGTGCTGGTGCCGTTGATCGGCGCCGCGATCACCGGCCTCGGCCATCGGGTGCTGCCCCGCCGCCTGGCCGGTCTGATCGCCTGCGCCGCGGTGGGCGTGTCCTTCGCCTTGACCATCGAGGTCTTTTGGGCGATGCGCGCGATGGCGCCGGATTCACGTCTGATCACCGACACCCTGGCGCCGTGGATCGGCGTCGGGAACCTGCGCATCGACATCGGCTTCGCGATGGACCAGCTGGGCGCCGTGATGGCCCTGGTGGTCAGCGGAATCAGCTTCCTGATCCACATCTACTCGCTCGGGTACATGGCTCACGACCCCGGCTACAACCGGTTCTTCGCCTATATGAACCTTTTCGTCTTCTCGATGCTGACCCTGGTCCTCGGCGAGAACCTGGTGATGCTCTTCGTCGGCTGGGAGGGCGTCGGGCTCTGCTCCTATCTGCTGATCAGCTTCTGGTTCAACGACGAGGCCAACGCCGCGGCGGGCAAGAAGGCCTTCCTGGTCAACCGGGTCGGCGACTTCGGCTTCCTGCTCGGGATGCTGGTGATCGGCTCGGTGCTGCTGCCCCATGTCGGTCCCGATGAAGGCCTGTTCTCGTTCCGGACGATGGCCGCCCACTCCGGATTGCTGGCGCCGGCCGCCACCCTGATCGCCCTGCTGCTCTTCTTCGGCGCCACCGGCAAGTCGGCCCAGATCCCGCTCTACATCTGGCTGCCCG
>CAZYDJ010000062.1:0-13607 GCA_964646035.1 uncultured Fibrobacteraceae bacterium
CCCAGTACGCCGAACCCCTGGCCGCAGGGGGAGGGTTGGCCGTTCCCGGCGGCGGCAGAGAAGTGGGGATCATCAGGATCCACCTGGAGGAGGATGCGGGCAGACTGATCCACCGGCCCGGCTCGACGCTGGTGGACCTGAATCGCGCCGGGGTTCCTCTCGCCGAGATCGTCACCCGGCCGGATCTGCGCTCCGGAGCGGAGGCCGTGGCCTGGTTCGCCGAATTGCGCCGGCTCTTGCTCCATCTCCGTGTCTGCGACGGGAATCTGGCCGCGGGCAGCCTGCGCTGCGACGCCAATGTCTCGGTGCGCCGTTCGCCGGACGACCGTCTCGGGGCGCCGGTGGAGCTGAAGAATCTGAACACCCTGGCCGGGCTGCGCCGTTCGCTCGAATTCGAGTCCGAGCGGCAGACTGCGATTCTGATCGCGGGCGGCGAGGTCAGGCGCGAAACCCGCGGCTGGGACGCGGACGGGAACCTCACCTTCCCGATGCGGAGCAAGGAGTCGTCTCCCGACTATCGCTATTTTCCGGAGCCGGATCTGCCGCCGCTGAGAATCGCCCCGGCCGCCATCCGCGCCTGGCGCGCTTCCCTGCCCGAACTGCCGTCCGCCCGCGAATCGCGCTTCGTGAACGACCTCGGTCTGCGCCCCGAAATAGCCGGACTGGTGGCGGAAACGCCGGAAATGGCCGATTACTTCGAAGAGGTCTCCGCTGTCCTCGGCGATTCCGCGGCGGCGGCCGATTGGCTGGTGGGCGAGGCCAGACGAGTCCTGAACGATCGCGGCTGGGCCGTAGCCGATCTGCCGGTCGGGCCGGCAAATACGGCCGGTCTCCTCGAATTGCTGCGCGACGGCTGCATTTCCCGTTCCGCGGCCAAGTCGGTATTCGAGCGGATGGCCGAAACCGGGCGCGATGCCGCCGCAGTCGTGCGGGAGATGGGGCTGACGCGGATCGCCGACCCGGTGGAGTTGGCGGCTCTCGCCGTCGAGGTGGTTGACGAAAATCCGGAAAATGTCGCCGCCTGGATCTCGGGCAAGACCGGCCTGATCGACTGGTTCGTCGGTCGGATGATCGAACGCACAGCCGGCCGCGCCGATCCGGTCATCGCTCGTCGCGTCGTCAGTGCGGAACTGGATCGCAGGCGCTGATCCGGGCGGTCCGGCGGCGGGAAACGCCCTTTTTGTTTGCAGTTTAACAGGGCGCTGCCTAACGTTCGCAATGGCCTTAATCCGTGTTTTACGGACAGAAATCATCTGTTATCCGGGAGGAAATCTCGCGATGCCGGATCAAGCATTCAGATTGTCGGACGAATTTCCCCCGGTCCCGCTATCCGACTGGCTCGCCGTGGTCGAGAAGGATCTGAAGGGGGCTTCCTTCGACAAGAAGTTGATAGGTCGGACCTATGAGGGTCTGCCCATCCAGCCCCTGTACACCCGCGGCGACTGGGTGGCCGACGGTGACCCCTCCGGTTTCCCCGGCCTGCCGCCGTTCACCCGGGGGAGCACTCTTCTCGGGGCCGCGGCCACCGGCTGGGAGATACGACAGGAATACGACCATTCCGCGCCGACGGAAGTGCGCCGGATGGTCAAGGAGGATCTGGGCCACGGAGTGGACTCGATCCTGTTGAGATTCGACCGGGCCGCACGGGCCGGCCTCGACCCCGCCGCCCCCGAGACCGCCGAAATGGCCGGGCGCGACGGAGTGATGCTGGCGACCGCCGACGATCTGGCCGCGGCCCTTGACGGTATCGACCTGCACCGGGTGCCGGTGAGCCTGTTGTCCGGCGCCGGATTCATCGGTGGCGCCGCCCTGCTCGCCGATCTCTGGGCGCGTTGGGAAGTGACCCCTTCCGAGGCCAGCGGAGCTTTCAACGCCGATCCCCTCGGCGCTCTGGCTGCCGGCGGCCGGTTGCCGACATCGCTGGAATCATCCCTGGCCGACATGGCCGCGCTCGCGGTCTGGACCAACGATCGCTACAAGCATGTGACGAGCGTCCTGGTCGATACTTCGCCCTGGCATGAAGCCGGCGCCAGCGCGGTCCAGGAACTGGCCTTCGCCATGTCCACGGGGCTGTCCTATCTGAAGTCGATGACTGCTTACGGGATGGATATCGACGCCGCCGCAAGCCAGATCGTCTTCTCATTCAGTTCCGGCGCCGATTTCTTCCTCGAGATCTCCAAGCTGCGCGCGGCTCGCCGGGTCTGGGCCCGGCTGGTCCAGGCCTGCGGCGGCGGCAGCGACGCCCAGGCCATGCAGATGCACGTCCGCACATCGCGGCGGATGATGTCGAAGCGCGATCCCTGGGTGAATATCCTGCGCACGACCGTCGGCGCATTCGCCGCCGGGGTGGCCGGAGCCGATTCGATCACGGTCTCGCCTTTCGACGCCGCGATCGGAGCCTCGAATTCGCTGAGCCGGCGCATCGCCCGCAACGTCCAGGTGATCCTGCAGGAAGAGTCGCATCTCAACCGGGTGATCGATCCGGCCGGCGGCGGCTGGTACCTGGAGAAGCGAACCGACGAGACCGCCCTCGCGGCCTGGACCCTCTTCCAGGAGATCGAGGATCGCTGCGGCATGGAGAAGGTCCTGCGTCACGGCTGGGCCAAGGAGCAGGTGGGCGCGGTCTTCGCCGAGCGGCTCAAGAACATCGCCCGGCGCAAGGATCCGATCACCGGAGTGAGCGAGTTCGCGAACCTGGGCGAGGAGCCCGTGGTGCGCGAGGAACCCGATCTGGATGGGTTGCGCCGGGATATGCGGGAGGCTTTCGACATCCGCGCCAAAGACCAGAAGATCAGCGACGCCTTGGATCTGTGCAGCGCCGTGCCGCGAATTCCCGGATCGAGCGAGATCATCGACGCCGCGCTCAAGGCCGCGGCGGCCGGGGCCGGCATCGGCGGCATTTCCGTCGCGATCACCGACCAGGGCGAGCATGCGACGGCGGATCCCCTGGAGCCCCATCGTTTCGCCGAGCCCTACGAGGATCTGCGCAACGCGGCCGAGGAATTCGCCGCCCGGACCGGACGGCGTCCGGCGGTGTTCTTGGCCAATCTCGGCACGGTCGCCCAGCATACGGCCCGCGCCATGTGGATCGGCAATCTCTTCGAGGCCGGCGGTTTCGAGATCGTCGCCGGCAAGGGTTTCGCCGATGCCGCCTCCGCGGCCGCAGCCTTCCGCGCCGGCGGGGCGCCGCTGGCTGTGATCTGTTCCGCCGATCCGGTCTACGCCGAACTGGCCGCGCCGACGGCTGCCGCGCTGAAGGAGGCCGGGGCCCGCAGGGTCCTGGTGGCCGGACGTCCCGGCGACCAGCAGGAGCAGTGGCGCGCCGCGGGAGTAGACGGCTTCATCAGTATCGGCTGTGACGTTCTCGATACCCTGAGCGAGTTGCTGCAGGAACAGGGGGTGAAGGTATGACTCCGTTCCCCGATTTCACCAAAGTCCCCTTCGTTCACGCCGATGAGTCCGCGAAATCCGGAGTGGGCGACTGGCGCGAACGCGCCGACAAATCGTATCCCAACGGAGTGGACCAACTGACTTGGCGCACGCCCGAGGGCATCGACGTCAAGCCGCTGTTCACCAGCAAGGACCTGGACGGTCTGGACCATCTGGACACCGCTCCCGGCTTGCCGCCGTTTTTGCGCGGGCCCTACTCGACGATGTACGTCTCGCGGCCCTGGACCATCAGGCAGTATGCCGGGTTCTCGACCGCCGAGGAGAGCAACGCCTTCTACCGCCGCAATCTCGCTGCCGGCCAGAAGGGACTGTCGATCGCCTTCGATCTGGCCACTCACCGCGGCTACGACTCGGATCACCCGCGCGTGGTCGGCGATGTCGGCATGGCCGGCGTGGCCATCGATTCGATCAAGGACATGCGGATCCTCTTCGACGGCATCCCGCTGGACAAGATGTCCGTCTCGATGACCATGAACGGCGCGGTGCTGCCGATCATGGCGCTCTACATCCTGGCCGCCGAGGAGCAGGGGGTGAAGCCGGAGCAGCTCGCGGGCACCATCCAGAACGACATCCTCAAGGAGTTCATGGTCCGCAACACCTACATCTACCCGCCGGCGCCCTCGATGCGGATCATCGGCGACATCTTCTCCTATACCTCGGCCAAGATGCCCCGGTTCAACAGCATCTCGATATCCGGCTACCACATGCAGGAGGCGGGAGCCACCGCCGATCTGGAGCTGGCGTACACCCTGGCCGACGGGGTGGAGTACATCCGCACCGGCATCGCCGCCGGACTGGGTGTCGACGACTTCGCGCCGCGGCTCTCGTTCTTCTGGGCGGTGGGCATGAACTACTTCATGGAAGTGGCGAAGCTGCGCGCCGGCCGGATGCTCTGGGCCAAGCTGGTCAAGCAGTTCGGGCCGGAAAACCCCAAGAGCATGTCGCTGCGCACGCATTGCCAGACTTCGGGCTGGAGCCTGACCGCGCAGGACGTCTACAACAACGTCACCCGCACCTGCATCGAGGCCATGGCCGCGAGCCAGGGGCATACCCAGTCGCTGCATACCAACTCGCTGGACGAGGCCCTGGCGTTGCCGACCGACTTCTCGGCCCGCATCGCGCGCAACACCCAGCTCTTCATCCAGCAGGAAACCGGAACCAGCGCTACTGTAGACCCCTGGGCCGGAAGCTATTATGTTGAGTGGCTGACGCGCCGGCTCGCCGACCGCGCCTGGGAGCATATCCTGGAAGTCGAAGAGCTGGGCGGCATGGCCAAGGCCATCGAGGCCGGCATTCCCAAGCTGCGCATCGAGGAGGCCTCGGCCCGCACCCAGGCCCGGATCGATTCCGGACGCCAGACCGTGGTCGGAGTGAACAAGTACAAGCTGGAGGAAGCCGAGGACGTCGAAGTCCTCAAGGTCGACAATACGGCGGTGCGGGAGTCCCAGATCCGGCGTTTGGAGAACCTGCGGGCGGAGCGCGACGGGAAAGCCGTCGAATCCCGCCTGGCCGACCTGACCGCCAGCGCCGAAAGCGGCGAAGGCAACCTGCTCGACCTCGCCGTGAAGGCCGCCCGCGTGGGCGCCACCGTCGGCGAACTGAGCTCCGCCATGGAGCAGGTCTTCGGCCGGCACGAGGCCAGCATCAACTCAATCTCGGGAGTCTACAGCGGCGAAATGGGTGAGCAGAGCAACGATCTGACCAGGGTGCGCGCGATGGTCGACGCCTTCGCCGAGCGCGAAGGACGCCGTCCGCGGATTCTGGTGGCCAAGATGGGACAGGACGGGCACGACCGCGGCCAGAAGGTCGTGGCCACGGCCTATGCCGACCTCGGTTTCGATGTCGATGTCGGTCCGTTGTTCCAGACGCCGGACGAGACCGCGCGCCAGGCGGTCGAGAACGACGTGCATGTCGTGGGGGTCAGCTCGCTGGCCGCCGGACATTTGACCCTGGTTCCCGCATTGCGCGAGGAATTGGCCAAGCTGGGCCGCCCGGACATCCTGATCGTGGTCGGCGGAGTCATCCCGCCCCAGGATTACGAGGCCCTGCGCGAGGCCGGCGCCGCGGCGATCTTCCCGCCGGGAACCGTGATCTCCGAGGCGGCCGAGGAACTCATGATCAAGCTGCGGGAGGCCGCATCCTCGTGACAGCCGATTCGAGCAAGGTCAACGGCCTGACCCTGGACGACTTCGTCTCCGGGGTCAGGGCCGGCGACCGCGCGACCCTCGGCCGGGCGATCACCCTGGTCGAGAGCTCCCGCGCCGATCACCAGGAACTGGCCCAGAAACTCCTGGCCACCCTGTTGCCCGATACCGGCAAGGCCCGCCGCCTGGGCGTGACCGGCGTGCCGGGAGTAGGCAAGAGCACCTTCATCGACGCCCTCGGCACCAACCTCACCGCCGCGGGACATCGCGTGGCCGTACTGGCCATCGATCCCTCCAGCTCGGTCTCGGGCGGCAGCATTCTCGGCGACAAGACCCGCATGACCCGCCTGGCGGTCGATAACGACGCCTTCATCCGTCCGTCTCCGAGCGCGCGCACCCTCGGCGGCGTGGCCCGCAAGACCCGCGAGACGATGCTGCTCTGCGAGGCGGCCGGCTTCGACGTGGTGCTGGTCGAAACCGTGGGCGTGGGCCAGAGCGAGACCGTCGTGGCGGAGATGGTCGATTTCTTCCTCGTGCTGATGTTGGCCGGCGCGGGGGACGAGCTGCAGGGCATCAAGCGCGGCGTGCTCGAACTGGCCGACATGATCGCCATCAACAAGGCCGACCGGGACAACGCCCGCAAGGCGGAACGGGCCGCGGCCGAGTATCGCCACGCCCTGCATTATATGCGCCCCAAGACGCCTCATTGGTCGACTCCGGTGATGACCTGTTCGGCGCTGGAGAACCTGCGTCTGGACGAGCTCTGGACCGCGATCGAGGAGCATCGGGCCGCCCTGACCGAGGCCGGGGAACTGAAGGCCCTGCGCCAGCGGCAGCAGCTGCGCTGGATGTGGTCGATGGTCGAGGACCGGCTGATGGTCGCCCTGCGCGAACATCCCGGCGTGCTTGCGCTGCTGCCCTCGCTGGAGGAGCAGGTCCGTTCGGGGGATGTCACTCCCACGCTCGCCGCCCGCCGCATCCTGGATCTCTACGCCGACCGCGATTGATTCTCCGCTTCCCGCACTGATTCCGGAACGACTCTGGCTGCACCCCGGGACATCCGTCCGTGGTGGGCGGGAAGCGAATTCCTCCCGGAATCGAGAATCTCTCCATGCGCAAGCTGATGTGTGTCGCGATCACCCTGGCGGTGGTGCTGGCCTTGCTCTCGCCCCTGTCGCCCGGCGGTGACGCCGCGGCCGCGGTGTGGATCTCCGAGTTGATAGCCGATCCGGTCGCGGACTGGAACGGCGACGGGATCTGGGACGCCCAGGGCGACGAGTGGATCGAGGTCGTGAACGACGGATCCACTTCGGTGAACCTCGACTACTTCTATATCTGCGACGCCTACGGCGACGAAGCCCAACTGAAGCTCTTCGGAAACCTGGCGCCGGGGGAGGCCCGTGTCTTCTTCGGCAGCGACGCGGTGGCCTGGCAGCTGCAGTCCGGCATGTCCTTGACCGGGTTGAGCCTCAACAACACCGGCGATACCGTGAAACTCTATGCGGGTAATCCGGCCGGTTCCTACGCCGAGATGGTCGATGCCGTGATCTTCGACTCCCATTCGGTCGCGGATGACCGCGCCTGCGGCAAGCTGGGTCTCCAGGGCGAACTGATGCTCTTCGACGGGCTGAATCCCTACACCGGCAGTCTGATTCCCTGCGGCAGCGGCTGTGATCCGTCGCCGGGCCTTCCCAACTCCTGCGCCGAAGCCCTGCCGGCCGAACCGGCCAGTTGGGGCACGGTAAAGAGCCTATACGACCGGTGACGCCCGTCTCCGGTCAGGGCCGTCGTCCGGCGCGGGCGTTTTCCCCCACACGTCGGCACGGCGGCCCGTTCGGCCGGGATGCGTCCAGGCGGCGTTTCCCGGCCCGACCACGGCCTCCGCTCTGCCGTCATTCGATGTTGTAAGTATCGCAATCTAAAGACTTCGCATAAAATACTCTATACTTCCTATCCGCGATCGGGTACGTTCGGGAGCGGCCAATTCCGCTGCCGATATCGGCTTTTCGGCCTGCCCGGAATCGCCGTGAAGATGCTCCGAATTGGAGTCCGGCCGCCGTATCCGAGTCAATATCCGACCGGGGGACATACGATGCGACTGACCGAGAACCAGACCATGATCCGAGACATGACCCGCGATTTCGCCCGGACCAGGATCGCGCCCGTGGCCGCCGAACTGGATGAGAGCGGAGTTTTCCCCGAGGCGAACGTGAAGCAGATGGGTGAACTGGGCCTGCTCGGGCTGAAGGTTCCGGTCGCGGAGGGCGGGGCGGGAGTCGATACCCTGAGCTACGCCCTGGTGGTCGAGGAACTCGCCCGCGTCGACGGCAGCCACGCCCTGATCGTGGCGGCCCACAACAGCCTGGGTTGCTGGCCCATCCACGCCTTCGGATCCGCCGAGCAGAAGGGACGCTGGCTGCCGGGCGCCTGCGCCGGCGAGTATCTGCTGGCGTTCGGGCTGACCGAAGCGGGGGCCGGCAGCGACGCCGGCGGCACCGCCACGACCGCGGTGCGCGACGGGGATTCCTGGGTGCTCAACGGTCGCAAGATGTGGATCACCAACGCTCCGCGGGCCGGCGCGGTCATCATCACCGCGGTCACCGATCCCGACGTTCCCTCCGGCAGCGGCATCTCGGCCTTCATCGTGCCCAAGGACACGCCGGGCTTCACGGTCGAGGGCAAGGAGGACAAGCTGGGGATGCGCTCTTCGGACACCGCTCCGCTGGTCCTCGACAACGTGCGGGTTCCCCTGGACGCCCTGCTGGGCGAGGAGGGGGCCGGCTTCAAGCAGTTCCTCGCCACCCTCGACGGCGGCCGCATCTCGATAGCCGCCCTGGCTCTCGGCCTTTCCGCCGGAGCCCTGCGGGCGGCCCGCGACTACGCGAAGCAGCGGATCCAATTCGGGCGTTCCATCGCCGAACAACAGGCCGTGCAGTTCATGCTCGCGGACATGGCCGTGGACGAGGACGCGTCGCGCCTGCTGGTCCACGAGGCCTGTCGCCGCAAGGACGCCGGCGAGCCTTTCAGCGACATGGCGGCCAAGGCCAAGCTCTTCGCCAGCGAAGCGGCCATGCGGGTGACCTATGCGGCCATCCAGATCCTCGGCGGCTACGGTTTCTGTCGCGAGTATCCGGTCGAAAGGATGTACCGCGACGCGAAGCTCTGCACGATCGGCGAGGGAACCAGCGAGATCCAGCGCATGGTCATCGCCCGCAACCTGCTGCTGGATTGAACCGGCGGCGATTACAGGAGGACCAATGAACCAGAGAGCAGTCATCGCCGGCGCGGTCCGGACCCCGATCGGGCGTTTCCAGGGCGGCCTCAGCGGACTGGCCGCACCGCAACTCGGGGCTGTCGCGATCAAGGGGCTGCTCGATCGCACGGGTCTCGATCCCGCCCTGATCGACGAAGTTCTGATGGGCAGCGTGGTCCAGGCCGGTCTCGGCCAGAATCCGGCGCGCCAGGCGGCGATCGCAGCCGGAGTGCCCGATTCGATCAGCGCGGTCACCATCAACAAGGTCTGCGGCTCGGGTCTGAAGACCGTGATGCTGGCCGCCCAGGCGATCAAGGCCGGCGACCTCGAATGCGCGGTCGCGGGGGGGATGGAGTGCATGAGCCGCATTCCCTACGCGATGTTCGACGCCCGCGACGGAATGCGGCTGGGCCATCGCCAGGTGACCGACCTGATGGTCCATGACGGCCTGTGGGACGTGTACAACGATTTCCATATGGGGATGACCGCCGAGCTGGTGGTCGAGAAGTACGGCATCGATCGCGGGCGCCAGGACGCCTTCGCCGCCGAATCCCACCGCCGGGCCGTTGCCGCGGCCGAAGCCGGTGAATTCGATCGCGAGATCGTGCCGGTCTCGGTGCCCCAGCGCAAGGGCGATCCGCTGGTGATCGCGGCCGACGAGGGGCCGCGCCCCGGGGTGACGGCCGCAGGGTTGGCGAAGCTGCGCCCCGCCTTCAAGCGTGACGGGGGCTCGGTGACTCCCGGCAACGCATCGACGATCAACGACGGAGCGGCCGCCGTGCTGGTCTGCTCCGAGAACTTCGCCAAGGAACACGGCCTGGCGATCCGCGCCGTGATCGAGGCCTATTCCACCGGCGCGGTCGAGCCCAAATGGGTGATGATGGCCCCGGTGACCGCGGTCGGCAATCTGCTGCGCAAGACCGGCAGGACGATCGCGGATTACGGTCTGGTCGAGTTGAACGAAGCCTTCGCCGCCCAGGCCGTCGCGGTGACCGCAGAGCTGGGTCTGGATCCCGCAGTGGTCAACGTACGCGGCGGCGGAGTGGCTCTGGGGCATCCGATCGGAGCTTCCGGAACCCGCTGCCTGGTGACCCTGCTGCATCTGATGGAAGACCGGGATGTCGCCGACGGCATCGTTTCGCTGTGCCTCGGCGGCGGCGACGCAGTGGCGATGGCCTTGAATAGACCGTAATAACCATAGTCGTCAAATCGCTAATCGACAAAGTGTTAGGGCATAAAGCGGAGGAATGACATGAAGATAGCTGTGGTCGGCGGCGGAACCATGGGCAACGGCATCGTCCACGTATTCGCCCAGCACGGACACGATGTCGTGCTGATCGACGTGGCCGACGAAGCCCTGCACAGGGCGATGGGCGTGATCGGGAAGAACCTCGATCGCCAGGTGAAGAAGGAGATCATCTCGGAGCAGGACAAGACGGCCGTCCTCGGTCGCATTTCCACCGCCGTGGATATGGCCGCCGCCGCCGATGCGGACCTCGTGGTCGAGGCGGTTTTCGAGAGCTTCGCGGTGAAGAAGCAGATCTTCAAGAAGCTGGACGAGGTCTGCGGCGACGAGACGATCCTGGCCAGCAACACCTCCAGCATCTCGATCACGAAGATCGCGGCCTGCACCGGCCGGCCCGGCAAGGTCATCGGGATGCACTTCATGAACCCGGTGCCGGTGATGAAACTGGTCGAGGTCATCCGGGGCCAGGCCACCGACGACGCGGTGCTCGAGGAGATCCTGACCGTGGCCCGGAACCTGGGCAAGGTGCCGGTCGCGGTGCAGGACTATCCCGGCTTCATCTCCAACCGCGTGTTGATGCCGATGATCAACGAGGCGGTCTTCTGCCTGATGGAGGGCGTGGCCGACCGCGAGGCCATCGACACGGTGATGAAACTGGGCATGGCTCATCCGATGGGGCCGCTGGCCCTGGCCGACTTCATCGGCCTGGATGTCTGCCTGGACATCATGGAGGTCCTGCACGCGGGCCTCGGCGACGGCAAGTACCGTCCCTGCCCGTTGCTGCGCAGGATGGTCGACGCCGGCCATCTCGGCCGCAAGAGCGGCAAGGGTTTCTACGATTACGATTGACGGGAGGCAGCAGTGGATTTCGGACTCACTGAACAACAGCGCATGATCCAGGAGACCGCCCGCGATTTCGCCAAGCGCGAACTCGCCCCCCACGCCGCGCAGTGGGATCGCGAAGAGACCTTTCCCGCCGCGGCGGTGAAGAAGCTCGGCGAGCTGGGTTTCATGGGCATCAACGTGCCCGAGCAATACGGCGGAGCCGGTTTGGATCTGGTCAGCTACGTGCTGGCGATGGAGGAGATCTCCGCCGCCTGCGCTTCGACCGGCGTGATCATGTCGGTGAACAACTCGCTGGTCTGCTGGCCGCTGGAGACCTACGGCACCGAGGAGCAGAAGCAGGAGTTCCTCGTCCCGCTCGCGCGCGGCGAGAAGCTGGGCGCCTATTGCCTGAGCGAGCCCGACGCCGGCACCGACGCGGCCAACCAGCAGACCCGGGCCAAGCTCGACGGAGACGAGTGGGTGCTCAACGGGATGAAGAACTTCATCACCAGCGGCGCCAGCGCCGACACGCTGATCGTCTTCGCCCAGACCGATCCCGAGCTGAAGTACAAGGGCATCGGCGCGTTCATCGTCGACTCCGCCAGCGAGGGTTTCGCGGTCATCAGCAAGGAGAAGAAGCTGGGCATCCGCGCCTCGGACACCGCCCAACTGGCTTTCGACGGCGTGCGCGTGCCGGCCGGCAACCTGCTGGGCGAGGTGGGGCAGGGGTTCAAGATCGCCATGTCCACCCTCGACGGCGGGCGCATCGGCATCGCCTCGCAGGCGTTGGGCACGGCCAAGGCCGCGCTCTCGGCGGCCACGGAATACGCCAAGACCCGCGAGCAGTTCGGCCGGCCGATCGCGAAGTTCCAGGCCATCCAATGGAAGATCGCCGACATGGCTACCGAGTACGAGGCCGCGCGTCTGCTGACCCTGCAGGCGGCCAATCTCAAGGATCGCGGCGAACGCTACGGCGAGCAGGCGGCCATGGCCAAGCTCTTCGCCAGCGAGGCCGCGAACCGTATCGCCAACGAGGCGGTGCAGATATTCGGGGGCAACGGATACTCGAAGGAATATCCGGTGGAACGCTATTTCCGCGACGCCCGCATCACATCGATATACGAGGGCACCAGCGAGGCGCAGCGCATGGTGATCTCGGGATATAGGCTGAGGTAGATATGGATTTCACGCTGACCGAACAGCAGACGATGTTCCGCGACATGGTGCGCGAATTCGCCGCGAAGGAGATCGCTCCGATCGCCGCGCAGATGGATCAGCAAAACGGCATGCCCGACGAGTTGGTCCAGAAGATGCGCGAGAGCGGTTTCTTCGGCCTGGCTTTTCCCGAGCAGTACGGCGGCCTGGGCGTCGACACCACGACCTACGGCCTGGTCGTCGAGGAGCTTTCCGCGGTCAGCGCGGGCGTGGCGGTGATGATCACCGTGCACAACAGCGTGGGCAGCTATCCGATCGCCCAATTCGGCAGCGAGGACATGAAGGCGGAGATATTGCCGCGGATGGCGGCCGGCGAGATCGCCGCGTTCTGCGTCACCGAGGCCGACGCCGGCTCCGACGCGGCGGCGTTGCGGACCGAGGCCAGGCTCGACGGCGGCGAATACGTGCTTTCCGGGACGAAGATGTGGGTCACCAACGGGGAACGGGCCCGATTCTTCGTGGTGCTGGCCCGGGCGCCCGGCTCCACCGGCCACAAGGACATCTCGGCGTTCCTGGTAGAGAGCGGCGACCCCGGCCTGCGCGTGGCGAAGAAGGAAGACAAGATGGGACTGCGCGCCAGCGACACCTGCGTGGTCGAAATGGACGAAGTGCGCATTCCCGCTGCGCGGATGATCGGCGTCCACGGCCAGGGGTTCCGGATCGGGATGACCGCCTTGGACGGCGGACGTCTCGGCATCGCTTTCCAGGCGTTGGGCATCGGCCGCTCCTGTCTGGAGGCGGCCGGCCGCTACGCCAAGCAGCGATTCGCTTTCGGCAAGCCGCTCTCCGCCCAGCCGGTCATCCAGCAGAAGATCTCCGACATGGCGGCGCGGCTGCATTCGGCCCGGCTGACGACGCTGCAGGCGGCCTGGCTGAAGGACAGCGGCCGACCCTTCGCCAAGGAGGCCGCCATGGCGAAGTTGCTGGCGACAGAAGCGGCCGGATTCGCGGCCGACGAGGCGGTGCAGATCCACGGCGGCTACGGCTACTCGCGCGAGTACGATGTCGAGCGCTGGTACCGCGACGTGCGCGTGACCCGCATCTACGAGGGCACCAGCGAGATCCAGCGCCTGGTCATCGCGCGCCATGTCCTGAAGGAATTGGGCTAGGGGGATTTCGTCCGGACGTCTCCACGGCGGGTCAATTTGGATGAAATCTGTTGCCGATTATCGAAGTCGATTGTAGCGTGGTGGGCGCCACGAGTCGGGTGAATCAGCCGGCTGACGCCGGTTCTTTCGGGAAGGAGAAAGATATCATGCTCAAGGAATTCAAGGAATTCGCGATCAAGGGCAACGTCGTGGACATGGCCGTCGGTATCATCATCGGCGCCGCGTTCGGGACGATCGTCAAATCGCTGGTCGCCGACGTGATCATGCCCCCGATCGGCCTGCTGCTCGGCGGAGTCGACTTCGCGAACATGTTCGTGGTGCTGAAGGCGGGCGCGGATATGGTCGGCCCGTACGAGACCCTGGCC
>CAZYDJ010000063.1:0-13361 GCA_964646035.1 uncultured Fibrobacteraceae bacterium
CGGCTCCCATCCTGTAGATGCCGGCGAACAAAGGCAGCACGGTGCAGGAGCAGACCGCGAGCACGGATCCGGAGACCGACGCCACGCCGTATGCGACCGGTTTAGGCGCGGTCGGGCCCAGGTAACGCAGCACCGAATCCTGCCGCACGAAGACCGAGATGGCGCCGGCGATGAAGAAGGCGGGCACCAGGCAGAGCAGCACATGCTCGCGGGCGTACCATCTCACCAGGGCCAGCGATTCGATCACCGCGGAGTCGAAGCGGGAGCCGCCGACCGGCAGGTGGTAGCAGGCTATGAAGATCGCAGCCAGCCAGAATAGGGTTTTGCGTTCCTTTGCCCAGTTCATCTCTCACCGAATCTCTTCGGTTTGGCTTTATGGCCAAACCGGCAAAATTGAAGTCAAAAAACTACAGCCTCTCATCCAGCACCTGCGTGGCGCAGGAGAAGAAGTTCAGCACGCAGGGGGTCAGCAACCGGTAGATGACCACGTTGCCCTCGCGGCGGTCCTCCACGATGCCGTTGGCGCGCAGGACGGCCAGATGCTTCGAAACCGTCGACTGGTCCGACCCGATCAGGGTGGTCAATTCGCCGGCTGAGCATTCGCTTTCGGCCAGACGTCCGATGATCATCAGACGCGATTCGTTGGCCATGGCCTTCAGCACTTGGGCCTGCCGCTTGTAGATCTTTCTGTCCTGTTCGAATTTCATGAGTCGAACTATATGGCCGATTGGCCAAAAAGCAAAGCGTTAATTTATTCGGCAAGTCGACTTCCGCTTTCATCCGGCCGAGAAACTGCCTACCCTTCGGGCTGAGGCTGGGCCGACCAATTAGGAGACTCATGAAGATGCCTATATCCTGCGATCAGTCCTGGAGTGAGGATTTCACGGTCCGTTCCTTCGAGATCGATCCGTTTCTGAGGGTAACCCCACTGACCATATGCAATTACCTTCAAGAGGCCGCCAGCAACCAGGCTCGCTCGCTCGGCTGCGCAGTCGACCAGATCGTGCCGCGCGGCCTGACCTGGGTGATTTCCCGCATCCACCTGCGCATGGAACGCTATCCCCGCTGGCGGGAGCAGATCACGGTCGAAACCTGGCCTTCGGCCGTGCAGGGGAGATTCGCGCTGCGCGACTTCGTTCTGAGCGACGGGAAGGGCGAGCAGCTGGGCGTTGCCACATCCTCCTGGCTGGTGATCGACATCGAAAAGCGCAGGCCGGTGGTGGTGCCCGAGATCATGGCCCTGCTGCCCGCGCAGGAGATCCGCGCCCTGGATGATCCGTTCCCCAAGCTGCCCGAGCCCGAGAGCCCGGATTTCGCCAAGGAATACTCGGTCCGCCTGAGCGATCTCGATCCGAATATGCATGTCAACAACGTGAAATACGTCGAGTGGGGACTCGAGACCATACCGACCAGATTCTGGCGGCGCAGCCATCTCGCCGATATCGAGATTTCGTTCAAGGCGGAAAGCCTTTACGGCGACGAGATCCTTTCGGTCAGCGACCGCGTCGAGGCGGGCGAATCGGATATCTTCCGCCATTCGGTGCGCCGGACGGCCGACGGAGCCGAACTGGCCCGGATGCGCACCACCTGGACCTCCAGCGAATAGCGTCACGACGAGCGATTCCACTTTCACCCGGCCAAGCCCGCCGAACCTCTCCAGCCCAGGCGATGCCTTGGTTCGCACTCCCGCCCGTAATAAATAATTGCCGGGAAACAACCTGGCTCCTCCGGCGTAGATCGGGAGTTGCCCCACCCGATTGCGTGATTTTTCGCAAACATAACCGAGAGGTTCCGTCATGAGATCGAGATGGCCCCGTTATATCGCCTTTGTCTTCCTGTGTCTGCCTCTGCTCCAGGCGCCGGCCTTCGCCGGCGAGATCCACGAGGCTGTAGCAGCGGGCGATTCCGGCCGGGTGGCCGAGTTGCTGGCCGGGGACGGTTCCCTGGTCGGCGAGCGCGACGCCAACGCCACGGCAGACTTTCCCCTGCATACCGCCGCGATTGTCGGCAATCTGGAAATCGCGAATTTGTTATTGGATTCCGGGGCCGATATCGACTGCGGAGACAGCGACCAGAGCACTCCGCTCGATGTCGCCGCGTTGCGGCGTCAGGCAGCGATGGTGGACCTGCTGATCGAGCGCGGAGCGGATGTCAACCGCCGCGATCGCAACAGCTCCTACCCGTTGAGCTTCGCCGCCGCCGGCGGCGATTCCGCCATAGTCGAACGGCTGATCGCGGCCGGCTCGGACCTGAATTTCCGCAGCACCGGCAATGTCACGTTGATGCATTACGCCGCCTTCCGCGCGCTGGAAAGTCTGGCCGGGAGACTGATCGCCGAGGGCTACGACATCGACCCGGTGGACATCAACGGCGGCACTCCCTTGGCCTGGGCGGCCAGAACGAATCAGGTCGGGATGATGGAGCTGCTGGTCGCCCACGGCGCCGATCCCGCCCACGCCGACTCCAATGGTTCGGTACTTCAAGCTGCGGCTGAGCGAGGCAGCCTCGAAGCGATCGACTTCCTGGTCGAGCGCGGCGTTGATATCGATCATGCGAATAGATGGGGCATCACTCCGCTGATGATGGCCCTGATGCGAGATCAGACTGAAGCAGCGCTGGCGCTGATCGGTCACGGCGCGAACCCCGACGCCGTCACCAACCAAGGCTCGACGACATTGATCAGGGCAGTTGAATCCGGATCCCCGGCGGTCGTGGAGCGGTTGGTCGCAGCCGGGGCCACCGTCGACGCGGCTGTGCCGTCGGACGGCCGCACTGCCTTGCTGACCGCCGTCACGCTGGGCTACCGGGACATCGTCTCCGCCCTGCTCGCCGCCGGCGCCGACCCGAACCTGGCCGGTTCGTCCGGCCTGGCTCCGCTGGCGGCCGCTTCCGTTCACGGGCACGCGGCCATCGCCGATGATCTCGTCGCCAACGGGGCGTCCGGATCACGCGGCGAAGCCCCGGTGGCCGTGGCGGACGCGCCGGGAAACGGCGAGGCCAGGATCTGGTATCTCAACCATAGCGGCTGGGCGGTGCGCACCAGCGACAACCTGCTGATCTTCGATTACTACGAGGACGGCCGGGCGCCGGACGAGCCCTGCCTGGCCAACGGAGCGGTGGATCCCGGCGAGATCGCGGGCCTGCCGGTGACCGTCTTCGCTTCGCACGTCCACGCCGACCATTTTGATCCGGTGATCTTCGAGTGGCGCGAGGATTTGCCCGACGTCACCTACGTCATGGGATTCCAGCCCGAAGGCGCGACGGGATACGAGTACGTTCCGCCCCGCGAGACCCGGGTCTTCGACGATGTGAAGGTGACGGCGATTCCGTCCAACGACAGCGGCGAAGGCTTCGTCGTCGAGGTCGACGGGTTGGTGATCTTCCATCCCGGCGACCACGCCAACCGGTTGCGCGATCTTTCGGGTACCTACAAGCCTGAGATCGACTGGCTGATCGGCGAAGGCGTGCGGCCCGACATCGTGTTCATGCCCATTTCGGGCTGCAACTTCGGCGATCAGGTCGCTGTGAAGATCGGTGTCGAGTACACGCTGGACGAGATGAAGCCGCAGGTGTTCCTGCCGATGCACAGCGGTGGCAACCCGGCTCGATACGCCGAATTCGTGGGCGAGTGCTGCGGCCGGCATCCCGGCGTGGTGATGGGAGCGCCCAGCTGCAAGGGAGAGTGTTTCCGGTACGCGGACGGGAGGCTCGCGAGCTTGATCAGATGAGTCTAATTGCGGCCGCCGACGGCCGGGGGGCCTGTCCTGATTGGGCAACGGGGTGAGGACGAAGAGCGAGTTCGGATCGAGGACAGGTACCCCTTAATTTACTTATCCCGAAACCGTTCGTCCTCGCCCTGCACCCTGTTGACGCGAACCCGTTCGGCCGGAAGCGGCCGGAGTTCGTGGGACTGCTCGGATTCGGAATAATCATAGCGGGATGAGCAGCGTCGGCGACATCAGGCATATCCTGATATCGGGGTGCGAAATACCTGACGGTCAGTCCAGGGGGGTCAGCCCTTCGCGCACGGCGTATTTGGTCAGTTCGGCCACGGAGTGCAGGTCGAGCTTGTCCATGATCTGCCGGCGATGGGTCTCGATGGTCTTGATGCTGACGCAGAGGTCGTCGGCCATCTCCTTGGTGCTCCTGCCCTCGGCCAGCAGTTGCAGGACCTCCCTTTCGCGGGGGCTGAGCCGCGAGAAGGCGCTCGAGTCCCGGCTGCGGGCAAGCTCTACGTAACCCTGTACCACCGTGTCGTTTATCTGACGGCCGAGACGCATTTCGCCTCGCAGCACGCCGGCGATGGCGTCGGCCAGTTCATCGAAAGAGGAATCCTTCAACAGATAACCCGAGGCGCCGGCCTTGAGCATCTCGAGCACGAAGCGGGAGTCGGAGTGCATCGTCAGGGCGATGATCCGCGGCGCCGGTTCGACTTCGGCCAGGATCCGGCGGGTGGCGTCGATGCCGTTGAGGCCGGGCATCGAGATGTCCATGATGACCAGGTCGGGAAGGTGCTTGGCCACGGCCTCGACGGTGGAGGGTCCGTCCTCGCATTCGGCGACGACGTCCAGGCCGCAGCGGTCGCGGAGCAAAAGCCGCAGTCCGTCGCGGAACATCTTGTGATCGTCGGCCAGCACTACTGTCGGGTTCATGTTCGGCCTCCGATGATCGGCGCGGACAGGGTGAGATCGGAACCACGGCCCGGCTGCGTGTCGATTATCAGCTCGCCGCCGAGCTGCCGCAACCTTTCGCGGATGCTGAACAGGCCGAAGCTCGCGCCGGATACGGCTCCGTCCAGGGCTGCCTCCGGAGCGAAGCCCCGGCCGGAATCGGATACGGTGATCAGCACGCGCTCGTCTTCTCTGCGGGCCTTGACCGAAGCCGCGTCGGAACCGGAATGCTTCACGGCGTTGGCCAGCAGTTCCTGGGTCGATTTGAAGAGCATCACGGCCAGTTCCTCGGGCAGATCCCCCAGGTCGGAGCAGGATACCGAGATCTCGATTTTCGTCTGCCCGGAAACGCGGTCGCCCAGCCATTCCAAAGCCGGCGCCAGCCCCAATTCATAAAGCACCGGGGGACTGATCTTCACCGTCAGATCGCGGGTGTAGGCGATCGTCTGGTCGAGCAGATCGACGATGCAGTCGAGCAGTTGCTCGTGGCCGCAGAATACCGAGTTCGCCCGGAACTGCGAGATGTGCATCTTGGTGAAGGCCAGGGCCTGGCCGATGTGGTCGTGGAGATCGGAGGCGATGCTTCGTCTCTCGCGGGCCTCGGTGAGCGAGATCTCCGCAGCCAGCCGGCGCAACTGGTCGCCGTGGAAGGCCAACTGCCGGGCGGTCAGACGATGCTCCGCCGCTTCGCGCTCCAACTCGGCGGTGCGCTCGCGAACCTGGCGCTCCAGGGTGTCGTTGGCGTCGCGCAACTCGGCGTCGGCGAGCACATGGTTGAAGTGGGAGCGCAACATCTCGGCCAGGGAGCAGATCAGATCCCGTTCTTCGAAAAGAAAAGGCCCCTCGTCGAGCAGCGGACGCTCCTCGATATAAGCCACTTCGACCGTGCCGTACTGGCCGTTGCGGGCCTGGAAACGGGCTTCCTGTGTCCAGGGCGTGATCCGGAACCGGGGGGTGTGCCAGCCGCGGTTGCAGAAGCGGACCCGGGCCGCGGCGATCTCGGGATATTGCCAGGCCGCAGGTATCAGGCTGACCACTTCGGGCATCAGTTCGGCCGTGGGGCGGTTGACATCCTGCAGCAGGCGGGCGGTGCCGTGCAGGCAGGTCAGTTCCTTCACCCGTTCGCGCAGATCGTGGAGAATTGGCTCGGTCATCGGTGAGTCGATCGCTGAAGACAAGCCGGGCCGTCCGCTTTCTCCCGGCGGAGAAAAGGCGCTCCCGGCGGAAGCGCCCGCGGCCTTCTATTTCCAGTGTTGCGAGATGAACTCGTCGACTTCGGGGATCCCGCCCTGCAGCACCAGATACCCGTTGTAGGGCTCGCGGTCGGTGATCTCGCTGTTGACCGGCGAAAGCATGATCCGCTCGACTTCCTGCGGATCGTCCGACTGGCCGAGGGCCCATCCCAACTTCACATAAGCGACTTCCGGCAGCATGTTCGCTGCCGGCACGACGCCCAGTTCCATGATCTCGCGGCCGGTCTCGTAGACGTACATCTGCACGTATCCCCAGAGGGTCTGGACGGTCATGAACATGTGCACGCCCGCGTCGTGGGCCCGCTTCAGGGCGGGATAGAGGGGGCGGTTCACGTGGCCCAGGCCGGTGCCCGCGATCACGATGCCCTTGTAGCCGTTTTCGACCAGGGAGTCGATGATGTCGGGCTTCATGTTCGGGTAGTAGTACACGATGGCGACGCGGTCATCGAAGGCGGTGTTGATCTTGACCCGATTGTCGCCGCGGCGGTGATTGTAGTCGTCGCGGAACGTGGTGACGCCGCTCTCGTCCACCTTGCCGATCGGGATGTCGCTGATGGTGCGGAAAGTCGACCGGTAGCTCGAGTGCATCTTGCGCACCCGGGTGCCGCGGTGCAGCAGGCCGTACTCGTCGCTGGTGGGGCCGAACATGCAGACCATCACCTCGGCGACGTCGCTGGTCGCCGCGGTCCGGGTCGAGTTGATCAGGTTGATGGCGGCGTCGGAGCTGGGCCGGTCGCTGGAGCGCTGGCTGCCCACCATCACGATGGGGACCGGCGAATCCTGGACCATGAACGACAGCGCCGCGGCGGTGTGGTGCATGGTGTCGGTGCCGTGGCCGACCACGATGCCGGCGACTCCCTTTTCGATCTCCTTGCCGATGGCTTCGGCCAGTCCCTGCCACTGCTCGGGTCCCATGTTCTCGCTGAACACGCCGTAGAGCTTCTCGGTCTCCAGGTTGCAGACGTCGGCCAGCTCGGGCACCGAGCCGTAGAGCTCGCCGGGGGAGAAGGCCGGGATGACGGCGCCGGTGCGGTAATCGAGGCGCGAGGCGATGGTTCCTCCGGTGCCGAAGAGCTTCACCCTCGGCTTGGCCGGATCGTGGGGGAATTCCTGCTCCGGAATCTTGTAGTTGGCTTCTTTCGAGCCCCCGACGTCGATGCTTTTGATGTTCGCGTAGTTCAGTCCGACGTTGTAGCCGGTGATCATCTTCAGCACGACGTGATTCGCGTCGGCGGTCTCGCTGCGGGGCAGGATGATGCCCGCGAAATCACCGCGCTCGGTATGCACGTTGACCTCGCTCCAGACCTTGGCCTCGTATTTCTTCAGCACCGAAAGCGCGGGTTCCCGATATCCCTTGTAGATGTCGCTCAAAGCTCGGCCTCCTTCACCCACTGCCGGACTACATGTCCGGGAATCTTGCCCCGCAGTGAGGCCATGACCGGGCCCATTACCGCTGTTTCCCTCAGTTCACGATCGGTCGGCAGATCAGCCGCGGCTGTTCCGACGGCGGCCAGGACTTTGGCGAGGATGGCGCGGCCTTCGGTCTCGGAAACCACCGTCGCGATCTCTCGGTCGCCGGACCAGACAGCCTCGGGAACGATCTCGCCGCCGCAGATGCGGTCCACGATGTCTTCCCACCAGGAGCCGGCGGCCTTGGCGCTGGCCGGACGCGGCAGGGAACGGTCGACCAGCAGCGAAGCCAGGGCGGTCGGGGAGAACCCGCCGTCCTGCGTGAGCCGGCCGTAGAGCTTTTCGAAGAGCGGAAACGCGGGATGGATCATCAGGCGCCGGGCCAGATCCTCGCCGACCCCGATCTCCCGCATCCAGGCCAGGCGCTCCCACTGGGGACGCGGCAGGGAGGCGGCGATCCGCTGGATCTGATCGGGATCCAGCACCACCGGCGGCAGGTCGGTGTCGGGGTACATGCGGTTCGGTCCGGGCAGGACCCGCTCGAAACCGTTGGTGCCGTCGGGCAGCGACTGGCGGGTCTCTTCGGGCACGCCCAGGGTGGCCTCGCGGGCCCGGATCAGGATCTCGCCGACAGCCGTCTTGACGTCGCTCTCGTCTCCCCAGACCAGGATTACCGGCGTTGCGGGATCGGCTTCGCAGGCGCGATGGACCTTCTCCCACTCGGAGCTGGAGAGGGACGGCCCCTCGGCTGTCGAGCAGAGCAGGTTGGGCAGATTGTCCAGGCAGGCGATGACGCGCACCCGGTCGGAGATCTCCTTGAGGAAGTTCGTATGCGGCTGGGTCGGCGCGTTGAGCAGGCCGGCGAAGCCGGGCAGGGGCAGCGCGTGGACGACGACGCCGGCGTCGATCGCGTCGCGCATGAAGTTCAGGCCCGTGCCGCTGACCGCGTTGGTGACGTCGACGGAGCGGTCGACGATGTCCTCCGCCTTCACGCCCCGCTGCTGCAACATCTCGCGGATGGCCAGCAGGGAACGCTGTCGCAGCGCCTCGTTGTGGACCAGCCGGGGGATGGCCTTCAGGCTGGACACGCCCTTGATCTCGATGCGCGGCCCGCCGGTGATGCTGACGTTGACGTCCTCGCGGGCTTTGCCCGAGCCGGTTCGCACCAGCCCGGTGATCCGCACCAGCCGGCGCAGGACCTGGCCGACGGCGGCTGCCTCCTCGGGGGTATGCATGTCGGGATCGGTGACCGTCTCGATCAGGGGCATGCCCAGGCGGTCGGTGCGGTAGATCCGTTCGTGGCCGACGTCGCTGACCTCGCGGCAGGAATCCTCCTCGATGGACAGCTGACGGATGTGGACCGTGCGGCCGTCGAAGGGCACCTCGCCGTCGATCGCGATGATCGCCGTGCGCTGGAATCCGGTCGGGATGCTGCCGTCGAGGTACTGCTTGCGGGCGATGTGGATCTCGTCGACGACCTTCATCCCCATCAGCAGGGAAACGGCGATCGAGCGGTCCAGGGCCTGCCGGTTCAACTCGAAAGGCGGAGCGTCATCCATCTCGTAGGTGCATACCGACTCGTTCTTCAGCAGATAGATGATCTGCTTGCGTGTCTTGAACTCCATCAGGGCGGTGCCGTCGTACTCGCCCATCTCCGACAGGGTCGGGCGCATATGACGCAGGATCTCCGCGTCGTGCTCCTTGGTATAGCAGCCTGCCGGGCAGCGGCAGAAGAGCTTGCGGTCGGTCAGCAATTGCTGGTGGATCTCCAGCCCCACTTTCAGGCCGATTTCGGCGTAGTCTTCCGGGGTCCATGAGCCGTAGATAGGCAGCGGGCCGCAGAGATGGGGATGGATGCCGGTGTTATCGTTCATCTTTTGGCGTCCTGATTCTGGAACAAAGGATTCGCTGTCGATCCGGCGATGCCGGTTCGGTAGCGTAGATGCGCTCTGTGGCGAAATATGCGAGCCGCGCCCTATGGCGTCCAGCGCCAATTTGCCGGTCTTCGAACCGGGTTGTTGCAATGTTGCAGAATTTAACTGTTGCCTTGCTTGACGATCGCAGTTGTTATATTTAATCTGGTTCTGTGAAAAGCGTAACATGGCGCTGGGTTTCAACATTCCGCAACCGCTCGCTCGCGGAGGGAGACTTTTCTTGAAATTCGTCAACAACAAGGGAAAGAAGTTCCGGGTGCCGGATGCCACGATCCGCAGACTTCCCCTGTACCTCGATAAACTGGTCCTGCTGCAGCAGGCCGGCGTCAAGGAAGTCTCATCACGTCAGTTGGCGATGTCATTGGACATCAAGGCCAGCCAGTTGAGGCATGATTTCCACTATTTCGGCGGTTTCAGCAAGCCGGGCCGGCCCTATCTGGTCGAAAAGCTCGTGCCGGCCCTGGAAGAGATCATCGGGATCAACGAACCGGTGCCGGTGGTGATCCTGGGGGCGGGCCATCTGGGCCAAGCCCTGGCCAACTACTATAATTTCGAGCGTCAGGGTTTTCCCCTGGCCGGCATCTTCGACGTCAATCCCAAGCTGGTGGGGCTTTCCATCCGCGGGATCGAGATCAGCCCGCTGACCGAGCTGGAGCGGATCGTCGAGCAGAAGAAGGTCCGCGTCGGCATTCTGACCGTGCCGGTGGATGTGGCCCAGGATGTCGCCGAGCGGCTGGTCGCCGCCGGAGTGACCGGGTTATGGAACTTCACTCCCACCGACATCAAGGTTGCCGAGCCCAACGTCGTCATCCGCAACGAGCGGTTGGCGGTGGGTCTGATGTGCCTCAGCTTCAAGACCAAGTACGCCGGCGACGACACGCCGGTCACCCTGCCCGACGATTTCAACGAATCCGAGGATATCGGCGGCGTGGTCTAGTCGATTCCGGATAGACGAGGGGGCGGGCTCGAGAGCCCGCCCCTTTTCATTTTGTCCCGGACGCGGCGATCCCCGCCGCCGTCAGCGCGGGCCAGATCCGATCCCCAGGTTCCGGTCTCCACTCAGCGCTGGACCACGTAGGGGCCTTCGCCGACAAGGAGCCTGTTTGCATCGAGCCAACTCTTGGCTTCGGCGCTCGTCTTGAAGAACGCGACCTGGACCTTATGCGGGGCCTTGTCGCCCGGCGTATCGCCGGCGTGCACGCCCACGCGGTTGAGGCCTCTGGCCTTGAACCGCTCGGCTTCGGCTGCGGCGGCGGCGGAGTTGGCGAAGGCCGAGAGTTGGACGACCCAGGTACCTTCCGCGCTCGGCGTCGGTGTCCCGGCCGCCGGCTTTTGCGTCGTCGGAGTCTGTTGCTTGACTGTTTTCGGGACGCCTGCCGCCTCGGCCGCGTCGGCCGCCTTGCGCAGGGATTCGACGTCGGGGATGGTTTCGGGCTCGGGTTCGGGAGTCGCATCCACAGCCGCGCCAGCCGCCTCGGGAGTGATCTGTTCGACTTCCGCGTCGAGATCGACGTCGCTGCTGCGCGGCGGAGGCGGAACCTCGGCCGTCGAGTCGCGGGTCACGATCGAGAACTCTTCGCCGATGCCCTCGGGGACGTCGCCGCCGCCGCGAGGCCAGAAGATGAAGGCGGCCGCGGCTATGACCACCGCCACCACGATGATCATGGTTCGCGATAATCCCTGCTCGCGGCTGCGGGTCCCGTTATGGCGGCGGGTGGCGGCGGCCGCCGGGGCGGGCGCCGCGGTCTCGGCGTCGGTTTCCGGCTCCGGTTCGGGCGGCGGCGGCTGCTGTCCCTCGCGGTTGATGAATTCGAGCGGTTGCTGCTCGGCGTCGGGGTGCCGGTCTTCCGGATCGTTGCCGGGGCCGGGGGTTTTCCTGTCATCGTCGTACATCACGATACCTCCGTGTGAATTGGGCGAGGGGGCCCGGTGGCTCAGGGCGAGTATATGGGTGCTTTCGGTGGGGTGACAAGGGAAAGACCTGCGGTGGCCCTTGCGCGTCGCGGGCTCCGCGGCTTATGATCCACCGCCCGAACCGGCAGGAGGAATGCGATGGGACGCAAGCAATACGATGGCCGCCGCGTGGGCGCCTTCATTTTCGATCTCGACGGCACCCTGATCGACTCGGTCGCCGACATCGCCGCATCCTGCAACATGGCCCGCCGGCATTTCGGCCTGCCCGACGCCGGCGACGACGAGATCCGCGGCTTCATCGGCGACGGTGTCGTCAAACTGATCGAGCGCGGCTTGACGACCGCGGGCGAAGCGCCGACCAAGGAGAAGCTGGACGAGGGCCTGGCCGTCTTCCGCGACCACTACTCGCGTCATCTGCTGGACAGCACCCGGCTCTACCCGGGCGTCTTCGATACCCTGATGCGTTTCGACCGGATACCGCTGATGGTGGCGACCAACAAGCCCCGCTCCTTCACCGAAGCGATCCTCGACGGCCTGCGCGTGGCCGGAGCCTTCCGCCGCGTCGTCGCCGGTGACGATGTGGAGTCGAAGAAGCCGCATCCCGAGGCCGGACTGCTCTGTCTCGAGGGGCTGGCCGTTCCTGTCGATGAAGTGGTCGTGGTCGGGGACCACGCCAACGACGTGTTGCTGGCCCGCACTCTCGGCGCGAGATCGGTCGGCGCCGCCTATGGCATCGGCCCTATTGCGGCGATGCGGGCGGCCGGCCCGGACCATCTGATCGGCTCCTTCTCCGAATTGAGCGAATTATTCCCGTCCCGACGCAGTCTCTAGGAGATATTCGATGCCCGACCCGAAAATTCCGCCCCTGAATCCCTGGCCGCTGGACCTGCTTCTGGCCCGGATCACCGAGGAATGGAGCCGCCGCGGATCCGTCTTCGATCTGCCCGGTTCCCGCTTCTTCCGCCGCGATCCCGAAGTCGACCTCTCGATCGAGGCCTGCGGCCGCCGCATCGCCACGCCGGTCGGCCCAGCCGCCGGTCCGCATACCCAGATGGCGCAGAACATCGTTCTGGCCTGGCTCGCCGGGGCCCGCAGTTTCGAGTTGAAGACCGTCCAGACGCTGGACGACCTGGATATCGGCCGGCCCTGCATCGACATGGAGACCGTGGGCTACAACGTGGAGTGGAGCCAGGAACTGGACCTCGACCGGTCGCTCGAGCAATACGCCACGGCGCTGATGCTGCTGGAAATGCTGCCCCGGTGGGAGCCCCTGCGCGAAGTCCTGGGCGATCCCGGCGGTCACGTCTTCGAGATGTCGGTGGGGTACGATCTGGCCGGCGTTCAATCCGAGAAGGTGGCGCGTTTCCTGGACTCGGCGGCCGATCTCGGCCCGGTCGTGGACCGGCTGCGCGGGCTGATACCCGAGTCGCCGGCCGGTCTGCGCGACCTGGATTTCCCTTCGCGTCTGGCCGACGGGGTTACGGTATCGACCTTCCACGGCTGCCCGCCCGAGGAGATCGCGGCCATCGTCATGCATCTGATGGACCGCCACGGGCTGGATGTCACCGTGAAGCTGAATCCGACCCTGCTCGGCGAGGCCAAGGTCCGCGAGATCCTCCACGACCGGCTCGGTCACCACGACATCGAGTTGGAGCCGCAGGCGTTCCGCGAGGATCTCCAGCGGGATCAGGCTCTCGAACTGATCGAGCGCCTGCGCGGCGAAGCCCGCAAACGAGGCCGGACCTTCGGCATCAAACTGACCAACACCCTGGTCGTGCGGAATTCGCGGGGGATCCTGCCGGGGGAGAAGGTCTATCTCTCGGGGCCGCCGCTGCACGTGCTGGCGGTGGAACTGCTGGCCGACCTGGACCGGGAACTGGGCGGCGCGCTGCGTCTGGGCCCCGACGATTCCGGCGAGTTGCCGGTCGCCTTCTCCGCGGGTGTCAACCGCGCGAATTTCCCGACGCTGACCGGCATGGGCCTGGCCCCGGTCACCGTCTGCAGCGATCTGCTGCGGCCCGGCGGCTACGGACGTCTCGGCCCCATGCTGAAGGATCTGCGGGATGCGATGCGCGCCGCGGGTTGCGCCGACATCCCATCCTGGCGGCGATTCCTGCACGAGGCCGCTGTGGCCGACGGCCACGCGGATCTGATCGCCGCCCACTGCGCGGGTCTGGCGG